>CAZRTN010000048.1:5284-9547 GCA_964603015.1 uncultured Thermotogaceae bacterium
GAAGTTGGATTCTTAGTATAATAATGCTCAAACTTATCAGACTTATGTTTTATTTTCTTATCTTTTTTCTTCAAAGTTTTCTTATCAACAAGATCCATAACTTCTTCAACATCTAAATGTGCTATATCTTCAGGTCCCAATATTTGAACATCTTCTCTTTTCTGTTCTTTTTCTCTTCTATTTTTACTCAAAAGATATTCCTCCTCACTTCTTTAAAAACCTTTATAAACTAACTCTAGGGTGAAAGTGTAATCATTATCAAACTTATAAAAAATAAACCCGCCAGGAATTACAGAATAATTGCCTAAAAAGTTAATAAAAAATCTAACATCCCATTCTTCTGTATTAAAAAATTCATAACCCATATATCCGTTAAATCCTCTTAGCTGAGCTAAATCTTCTGGAAAAGCTTGAAAATAATATGATAAACCTTCTTCAGTTCTAACTATATTCATAGTTCTCAGACTCAAATTAGCCCCGAAAATTATATTAGATAATTGACCATTAAAAAAAACATTTGAGCCAAGATAACCAGCATAATCTGTTTCAGTAGCAGGCTCAGTAAAAGAATTAAAAACACCAATTCCAAAATCAAAATCATCGTAAACAATATCCAACCCTGCATTTATATTGTTATTTTCAACAGGATTATTCATCATAAAATTAAAACTTACAAAAGGTTGAACTCTTTCAAAAAATGTTTGTCTATATGAAAACGATAAATCTTTACTAGAAATTTTTAAATAATTATTAGAATCTCTATATCCTGCACCTATACTTTTTGGTATATCCAAAACAGCAAAAACTTCCCCAAATATACTCAAAGACAATATTAAAACTGAGAATATAATTATAATTTTTTTCAATTTCACCCCTCCTACAATTTTATAACATTTCAATTATAACAAAAATATATAAAAAAGGTGGCTGAGCACCCCGCGGCACACGAAAAACGACGCTTATGGCTGCTCCCTTCCGGGCCTGACCAGATTCACGAGTTTTCGTTGCGCGGGACCCAGCCACTTGTAAGTCCCGAATAGTATTATACCATAGATAAATAAAAAATCAATACTTGTGGTATCTATTAGGAGTAACAAAAATATTAAAACCTTTTTCTTTTAATATTTCAAGATATTGTTCATCTTTTGGAAGAGCTGGTGGAACTATAACATTTTTAATATCCCACTCTTCTATTTTTTGAATAATGTAATCACTGTTAATTGGTGAATCAAAAATGAGGGTTCCCTCTTTTATTTCACCTTGATACTCATCTGCGATTATCTCTAAAATATTAAGGGCAATTTTTCTATTTAAAGCACCTTGAACCCCTGAATATATTTTATTTCCTTTGACATAAACAATAGTGTCTGATTTATGTTGTTTTGCAATTTCAAAAGCAATTTTTTCATCATACTCAATATCTAAATTCAAATCTCTTGATTCTTGTTTTACAACTAAGTCTTCATCTATCAGATATTCATAATTTTTATCTATAATATGTTTCTCCATTTTAAAAACCATTGATTTATAACTCAATAATTTTTCTTGATCCAAATCCTGTGTAGTTAATATACAATCAATCTTAAACTCTTTTAATTTTTTAATTAATTCTTTATTATCGGTGAAAATAACTCCACCTCTCATTTTGCTCGCTTGGTTTAAAAATGATTTATAATCTTCTTCAGAAGGATCATTATAACCAAAAACAAAAACACCTTTCTTTGCAAAACCTAAAAAGTCTTTGTCTGTTTTAGAAACTACATTGTATAAAAGTTTTATATCTTTTAATATTCTGAGAGTTGGACTTTTATGTTTAGTCAAATTCTCCAAATAATCAAACATACTATCTTTTTCAGATATTTTCAACAACGTTGCTTCCTGTAAAGGATTAGACCCATATCTAAGCATACCTATAATTTCAAAAAATTCATGTTCATATTTTTCAGAAGCAAAAAGCTCCGAAAAGATTTTATGTATTGTTGAATCATATCTTGATGTAGAATAAAAAGATTTAAGAGCTAATTTTCTTCTATTATGTAAAGGTACATCTCCACAATCTTCTATACTATCAATAATGTTTCTGTAATCTGCTGGATCAACAATAGGAACAACATCTCTATAATTTTTTGCAGCTGCCCTTAATAAAGCTAACCCACCAATATCTATATATTCTAACAACTGTTCTTCTTTTGTGGTGCTTTCAGCAACTTTATCAAAAGGATATAAATTAACAACTACTAAATCTATCCTTGAAATATCCAAATTTTTCAAATCAGAATCATGTTCTTTATTTCCAACCTTTGCTAATACACCGCCAAAAAGCTTTGGATGAATGCTTTTTACTCTCCCGTTTAATATTTCTGGAGTAGATGTATAATCTTGAATTTTTGTAACTTCAATACCTTTACTCTCTAAATATTCAGCTGTACCTCCTGTAGAAATAATTTCTACATGATTATCATATAAAAACCTTGCAAATTCCTCAAGACCTTCTTTATTATAAGTTGAAATGATTGCCTTCTTAATATTCATAATTCAGCCTCCTATTTTTTCTATTTACTATATTCTATCACTTGATTTATTAATTTCTTTTACAATCTGTAAAAATTTAGGAAGCAATTCATTAATCACAAATATTTTAAATACTTTTTTATCTCCCAATCTGTGACTTGTGTTCTGTATTCCAAAACTTCTTGTTCCTTGATGGCGAGAAAACTCTTAGTTATATGCTCACCTAGAACACTTTGAATAAATTTATCTTCTCTCAAAGCTATAATAGATTTTTCTAAAGACCCAGGAAGATTATCTATTCCTCTATGAATTTTTTCTTTTTCATTCAATTTATAAATATTTTCAATAACCGGATCCTCTGGATTAATTTGTTTTTTTATTCCTTCAAGACCTGCTGCAAAAACAACCGCTAAAAGTAAATATGGATTTGCAGTTGGATCTGGACTTCTTAACTCAGCTCTTGTTCCTTTTCCCCTTGTTGATGGGACTCTAATTAAAGCAGATCTATTAGAAACACTCCATGCAATATTTGTCGGAGCTTCAAAACCAGGCACTAACCTTTTATAAGAATTAACTGTTGGATTAGCAATAGCTGTAATAGCTTTAATATGCTTAATAATACCACCAATAAAAAATCTCAAATCATCGCTTAATTCTCTTTCAGCATTTTTATCATAAAAAATATTATCTCCATCCTTAAACAAAGATAAATGTGTATGCATTCCAGAACCATTAATATTCGCAAATGGTTTAGGCATAAAAGTTGCATGAAGACCTCTTAAAAGAGCTATCGTCTTGACAACTAATTTAAAAGTTTGGATATTATCAGCAGTTTTCAACAATTTATCATACTCAAAATCAATTTCATGCTGAGAAGGAGCAACTTCATGATGAGAAGCTTCAACGTTTATTCTCATATCTTCAAAAGCTTCTACAATATACTTTCTCGTTTCTTCTCCCAAATCAATAGGTAATAAATCAAAATAACCTCCGTCATCCACAAAATCTAAAACAGGATTAGATTTTTCATCTTTTGGAAGCAAGAAAAATTCAGGTTCTGGTCCACAATGACCTTCATAACCGTATTCTTTCAATTCTTTAATAACCTTTTTTAAAACATATCTCGGGTCTCCATCAAAAGGTTCTCCTTCTGGAGTTTGGATATCACAAATAAGTCTTGCGACCTTCCCTTTTTCAACTGTCCAAGGTAAAACAGTAAAAGTGTCAATATCCGGTTTCAAAAGCATGTCTGACTCATCAATTCTTGCCAATCCTTCGATAGAAGAACCATCAAACATAGTCCCTTCTGTCAAAGATTCTTCAAGTCTTGTCACAGGTATCTCAACATTCTTCAACATACCGTTGATATCTGTCACCTGTAATCTTACAAATTTTACTCCCTCTTTTGCGACTAAATCAATTAGTTCACCTTTTGTCATAAATTCCCCTCCTAAAAAGTAACAAAGCCGACACCTAATGCGTCGGCTATGTTGTGTATTTAAAAACTGTCCCCGTTAGTTTTTATTTTCAAAATTAGAGATTTAAGAACGTAATCAAAATTATTAGTCATACATCGCTTCTATTTGTATTATATCACTATATTAAATTTTCGTCAACTGAAATCATTTTATCTTTACAAAGGGTGTTAATAGTGATATAATTAATCTAGCAAAAATGGCCCCATAGGATAACGGCCAGTCCATCGGATTCTCAGTCCGAGAGTCGGGGTTCGATTCCCCGTGGGGCTGCCAT
>CAZRTN010000049.1:0-9519 GCA_964603015.1 uncultured Thermotogaceae bacterium
TCTGCAATATTATCATCTAAATCATCATTAGCATTTGACTGAGTTAATTCCATAGTCATTACTGCTAATCCATCTTTTGTACTATCATCAATTGATATTAGTTTATATACTCTTTTAAAATAATTACCAAATATAAAGTCTTGATTAATATCTATGTTCTCTAAGTTATCAGTCATTTGAGTATACAATTCAATCTTGCTATTAACTACTAATATATTTTTATCATCATCAGTAGAGTATGATTTATTATTAATATAACACTTCTGACTAAATATTTCCCCATCATATTTCCATTTAAGTGTTTCATTACATTGCCACATTAATCCATCATCGCTTATCTTATTATTTTCATTAATCTCAGTAACAATTACAATCGCATCACCTATATCAAATGTATCACCATAATCAACTGGATAATCTGGATGTGCAATAAAGTTTTTATACTTATTCTGCCTGTTACTGCTGTTAGATATTTGTATAGGGAAGTTTGCAACAGTCGTACCATCTGAATTATATTTTATAACCTCTCTATATGATGTATTTCTTTTAAATGTACGTCTTAGTCTATCCTTAGCTTTTGAAGAAAACCTATCTGAAAAACTGTCTGTGTTATATAGTCCATTAAAATTTTCCATATTATCATCTACTTAACGTATTTATTCATTAATTCTAATAAAATTTTCTTTCGTACATTATAACTTGGTATCATTTTTAATACTTCAAACTTTTCAACATCTTCACTATCTAATGAATAATTTCTTTTCATCTTACTGTAAAGACTATCAAGTTGAGCATTAACTGAACCTTCTGTTACTCTTGAGTTCATTAACTCTAAACATATATTAAATTCTTTTATTAAATCCATATTACACCACCTAAGATAGTTTTGATAAACTATTTCTAAGAGAATATTGCTTGTATAAATTCTCTGCTTTTAATTGAGATTTAGTATTTGCTTCTTGCAATGTTTTGATATGGCTAGCAGGAGAGAATACCTTAATAGCACTACTTGACCCATATTGTTGTAGTAAGTCTTGGTCATATAAATATCTACCAGTCCATACATAAACCATATATTCAGCTATAATCTGTAATACAAATGTATCAATATTAGAGCTAAACTGTTTAGTAGTATCATCTCTACTTAAATCAACACCACTATTACTCAATATAGACGTATCAATAGCATTATTCATTAATTGGATTAAAAATGCATCTCTATCATCTTCTGGGATACTATCCAAATCATAACATTGTGTTGCCATATTAAACTTTTTAAATAAATCTTCATAGGGTGTCATCTACATCACCTTATCTTATATCTTCCTTCATATTAATTTTGAGTTCATCTTGTAACAATCTAATTGTACCAAAATTCGTAATTTCCTCAGAATTAATTTTTCCAATTGCTATCTCTCTCAAAGTTTTCTTTGTATTATCATCTACCATATTGATAAATTCTAATAGTTTTTTATCATTAGAGTTGAATACTTCTTTTATCTTATCTGGTGTTAAAATATTTTTATAAGCTCTATCTAATCTTAATTGTTTAACAGCATCTTCATCAGATATGTAAATCCAAGGAAGAGTTAAACACTTGTCACTTCTTCTTTGTAGTGATTGTAATACTTCAAATCTCACATCTTGAACATCCATATATCCATTAAAAACATATGTGTCTGGTATATGAGTATCTGCTGACCTAAGTGTTAAATTGCCATATCTTAAACTATAAACCTTGACATAGTCATCCTTGCCAAACTCTTTAGCTTCTTCTTCAACAACTTCTTGCTTAGGTTCTTCAACAACCTTTTCTTCTATTAATTCTTTTTCTTTAGCTTTATCTAAAATATCTATCATATAAAATCCTCCTTTTGTAAATCTTTAAAAATTTGGGCGACTATTACGCCACCCAATAAACTTTATTATGAAGTGTAAGTAAATCTACCTGTAAATCTACCTGTAACTAATGCTACACCAACATGCTTGTAGAATAACCATTCCATAGCCATGTTACCACTTGTATTTGTTTTAGGCTCAAACATTGTTTCGCCTTCTTCAACAATTTTAATAATTTTAGAATCATCAACAGGAACTACAATTGCAGTATTGTCGTCAAACACTTTAGTAAAATCTTTGTCATATACATGTTCCATTGCCATAAACATGTTGCCATCAGCCATACGTAAGAAACCATTTTGATTAATCTCTTGTAATTCAGCATCAGATAATGTCTTCTCTCCAACTAAAGCACGTAAGAATTTCTTAGATGCAAGTGTAACAACGTTAGTACCGTTTGTACCTTCAACTAAATCAATAAGGTCATATAACTTTTCTGCATCTAATCCACCTGTGCTAGATGTATTAAATTTATCATCACTGTTAAATGCAGTAGTTTCAAAGAAAGCCTTATAAATCTGCTTCTTTAATTCTCTTACATAAGAGCCTACAATTTTAGTCTTTAAGTCGTCTGGGTTAATTCTACCAGAAGCCCATCTCATAAATGGAATTTCTGCTTTAATTTTTAATGCATCAGTATCAACACTAACAACACCATCTTCAATACGTTGAACTCTAGCATCTCCGTTACCTTTAGCAGATACTTGAACGTCTAATAATTGTGGGTTGTTTGTATGGAATACTCTCTTATCTCCCCAACCTACATTTTTATACTCAGCAATTTCAAGAGACTGTTGTAATGTCTCTGGAATTTCTCTACCAATTTCCTCTAATACTAAAGCATAAAATTCATGCATAGCAGGTGAAGTCATTTGATAAGCAGTAGGATTTCTAGTACCTAGAATATCATACATTGCTTCTAACAATACATCCTCTGGCTTAGTACCCTCATACTTTCCTTGTGGCTTATCTGTAAATGTGTCTCGAATCACTTGTCTTAATTCTTTTTTATTGTCCATTATTTATCCTCCTCAGAAATTTTATAATTTATAATTAACCTTGAATAACTCTAGCTAAAACTGCATCTTCTCTATAACCATCAGTACGTAAGAAAGTTGCATCATCTACTACAACTAATGCTAATTTTGTTCCACCTGTTAAATCAGCAGCAGCATTTAATAAAGTGTCGCCATCAGCTGGAATTAAATACTCACCAGTAGTAGCTGTACCAGTAATCATATCTGCTGGTAATTTAACTTCTACGTCTGCAACTAATGGGAATAAAGCCATTGGCTTACCTGCTTTATTTGTAAATTCACTAACTAACTCATTTCCAGTATAATCATATTCACCTGTGTTTACCATGTAATAAGACTCAGTACCTAAGTCTGCTGTTGCAGGCACTTTAATATCATAAGTACCATCAGCGTTAATTGTATCTAATCCTACAATTGCACCATTCTTTAAATCTGCTGTGTGTACGCCATCAAAAATTCTTCCAACTACTCTGCTTGGACTTGTTAATTCAATCATTTATTATTCCTCCTCATTCTTTTTAGAATACTTCTTAATAAGTTTGTCTAAATCACTTAACTCTTTATCTCCATCATCATTAGATGTATCAAATACATCTTTTATTGGCTCTACTTTCTTAGAGAATTTGATTGTTTTTTCGCCAATAACTTGAGCAACTTTGCTCTTTAATGAGTCTGTATCATAATTATCAACAGTCTCAATAAGTTTTTCTTTATCAACTTCATCTAAATTGTCAATTGAATTAATATACTCAATTTTTCTTTCTTTGATTACATTATTCTTGAATTTTTCAAGCTCTTCAATTTTACTACATTTAGATTCAATATTACCATTTAAACCATCAATAACTTTCTCATGGTTTGATTTTACATCTTCCAACTCAACTTCATGCTTTTGTGCTAAATCACCTAATTCATTATCTAACTTTTTATCAAATTTATCTTTTTGTGACTCAATTAGTTTTGTAATCACGTCTTCTTTATCCTCAAAAGCGTCAGACTTAGGCATCATAGCAGAAATAGCTTCGAACATCTCTTCTGAATTAAGAACAATCTCCTTATCTTCAATAGAATATGGGAAACCTACTGACTTATATTCCTTATAGTCATACGCATATACATAGTCTTTATCTGCATCTACAAAACTATATCTAGGATATTCCCAATCTTCATCTGATATCATTTCAAGCATTTCTACTTTTTCAGATAACATCATTTGTTTTTGTTGTAATGTTAATTCATATTTTTCATCTTTATCCACCTTTTCACCCCCTTCTTCACTGGTATATTCTGACAACATCTCCTTAAATTTTGCTTTAAAAGATGATTCTTCTGTAAATCTATGTGAGAATTTCTCAATCATTGACCCTGCCATTGCAGGACTATGATTATCACCTAATACACACAATGCTTCAAATTGAGCATTTGTAATAAACCAACCATCAATACCTTGTCCACCAGCTTCATGACTATCTGGCAACTCAGATGCTTTCACACCTTCAAGTGTATCTGATACTAATTCCATTGAATGACCTTTATCTTCTGAGAATAACTCAGAGCCATCAAATTTATTCCACACTTTAGCTTTAACAGTAAGATACTCTAATGTACCTTTTTCTGTTTCTAACTCTTCAAATTGCCACTCTGGAGTGCTTGGAACAAATCCATAAGGAACTCCTAAGTATTTTAGTTTAACTTCGCCATTATCCACTACGAATGTTTCTTCGTGTCCAGCAAAGTCTTTATCTCCATCTTCGTCATACTCTAAAAATCCAACAATTGGTATCTCAGCCAATGATTCATTAGCCATTTCTTCTAGCAATTCCTTACTAAAATATGTACCATTATAATTCCATCCTACATGTGCTACCCATACTTTTACTTCTGAAAATCTCTTATCTTCACTAGCTGAGTATTTATAGTCACAATTAAATGTCTCACTTTTATTCACGAGCATTACATATTCACCACCTATCTTTATTCTTTATCTTGAGTTCTAGCACCTTCATCAGTTTTTGCTACGTCATCCTCATCATTTCCACTCATTGTGTGAGCAGTTGCTAATGGGTCAAGTAATTCATCTAAGTCTAATGCTTGCTCAACCTTTCTACCATATATTAATTCTAACTGACTAATGCCAGCAGAAGATGATACAAAAAATCTATTAAATCCAGTATTTGCTAACTCTTTATACATAGTATTTAACTCATGTTTGTTATGAATTGTACTATCCAAGAATGTAACATTATATGAAGATTTTACTCTCCTATAATTTAATTGTCTAGTAAAGAAAGCTTCATACTGTCTTAACACTTTAAACATAATTGATTCATCTACTTCAATACTACCCTGTAATCCTGTACTACCAGATGTGTTACTATTTGTAAGTAGTCTTGACATACCAGCACTAGACATCATACTAGTGTAGTGTCTGTCGATTATATTACTATTAGCATCTGAGTTATTTTTTAAATTAACAGACTCTAATGTAAATGGATTAGTTACAAGTCCAGCACCTTCTGGTAAGTGATTCTTAGCCATTTGGTGATAAACTGTCGCATCATCTGGATTAATTAAATAATCATCCATCTTGCCAGACTTCTCATTAATAGGCATTTTAAAATGTATTAATTTATAATTTTCTAACTTACTTGCTATTGTCTGTGCTACTTTAACCTCTTGCAATCTAGCTAAATCTACAAACACACCTGAAAAATATGGTAATGAATATTTAAATCCATCTTCAAATTTAAATGCAAATTGTCTAGTAGGGTCTGGCTCAAACCATCTGTCCCTGTCACCGTCTTTAAATTGGTCATATCTAAATCTAAATTCAGCTGGAAAATGATTTAAAGCATCAGTATTATTATCAAAATATGTTAAATCAAACTTATATAAATAGACACCATATTCATCCTTACCAGTAATCTTGCAATACTTTCTTGGCATCTCTTTTAAAACTTTTTTATTTGTACCTCTCCTACTCAACTCATATCCAAAGAATATATCTTGTATTAACAATTTTTTAGTTATCTCTGGTAATTTAGTTTTATAGTTGTAACCTTCAAAATACCTTAATGTATCTATAAATCCATCTATACTAACATCATCTTTTGGCAACACTACTGGATAGTAATTTAATAAGTTAGCATATCTATTTACAAGTTGTTTATACTCTTGTATATAGTTATATAGCTTATAAGAGAGTGTCATCAATTCATTTTGTGAGTTTTCTGGATTTTGAACAAAAGTCTCAATTTGTTCTGGTGAATATAAGTTAGTATTCTTACTAAAATTATCTAAATAGCCAGCCCCAGTTAAAAATCTACTAAGACTAAAATACTTATTATCATTTTTATCAGTGACATAATTTTTAAATATCTCTGACTCAAATTGCATAGCCTTTTCAGTCCTACTATGTAGTTCTTTATCTGTTAACTTTGGAAATTCGTTTGCAAAACTCTTAAATATTTCAGCATACTTTGGTTGCTCAATCTTTTTTATCTCTTCTTTTGTTTTATTATCAGACAAACAAATCATCCCTCCTTTCTAATCAAATAATCTTAAATACTTTCTTGTATCTACATTCTCATCTTTATCATCTTTCATTATTTCAAAAGCATAGAATAATAAATACATTAATGCAACTATTTTATCTTTATTGATTCCTCTTGTTCTTTGTTTTATTGTTAATGTATCAGTTGTTTCATTGTATTTTACATCTAAGTTTAAAGACTCTTCTATCATTCCAGCAGTTTCATATAATGGTAATTCTTCTGTTAGGAAGTCACCTTTATCTTTTGCACCTACTACACTAGAGTTTGGAGCTACTAATAACTCTACTCTACGTTTAGAGAATACATCTATTGCTTTCTTAATAATATCAGATTGCTTAGTCTCTTTTCTATTTGATTGTAATGCATATAGTTTAGTAATATAATTTTCTGTATCTGGTTTTTCTGGAGTATTTAATGTGTTATATGCAGGATATATTGTATCGTCCCCATTAGTTTCTTTCATTAAGAACTCTGTTAAACCAAATCCTATTACATTACTATCTGCTACAATCACAACTGGATTAAATAATTCATCCATTTGTTTTATTAATAATGCTTGTTTTTCAAATTTCATATTAGCACTAATTGTCATAACATTTACTATTTGAACCTTACCAACATCACCATTAGCACCTCTATATAATTTACCAATAATTAAAGCACTATCATCTGTTTTATTAGTGTTCCAGTTACGAGCCACATCATATGCAAATATATAATCATGCTTACCATCTGCTCTAAATTCTGGCTTATCAAGTACTCTACATAGCTCAATATCCTGTATTGGAACTAATCCAGTACCATCAGCTGAACCACCAAAATCTGATAAATAGTTCATATCAAATTCCATCTTGGTAGATGTATCTTTCCTTGCTTTAATTTGTTCTTTGTCAAATGCTCTTCCAAACATCATTGGCACTCTATAATCAGTACATAGTGTAAAGTTATCATACTTTTCAGCATTTAACTTATAACCTTTTAAATAATCTTGATGTGCTGAACTACCATAATAACCAGCCGAACTTATACCTTTAATACAGTTAAATTCATGTATACCACTCTTACCATTTTTTAAACTCTTACGTCCTTCTGATACTATTGGTATTATTACATCATTTATTACTTCTGTACTAACAAACATTCTTTCATCAATAATAACATCATTTGCTCTGTCACCACGTTGTCCTTCACCAGCAATCCCATTTACTATTTGACTACCGTTTAGAAAGTTTAACTCAAAATACTCTTTACTGGCATTTTTAACTTTACCACCAACAAGTTCATACTTTAAGAATGGTAACATTCTCATTGCTTCTATATATTTATTTTTAAGTGACCTAGCACTAGCTTCCTTTGTCTGAGCCACAAATATAACTTTATAATTTGGAAATATTATTGCCTTTATAATCATAAATAAGAATACTACAAATGTCTTACCAGTACCACGACTTTGAACAAAATCAGAGTATTGACCTCTCATTAATAATCTTAATGTTAATCTTTGGTCTATATCTAACTCAAAGTTTTCATCTGCAAACATATCTAAGAATTTATCTGGATACCAATATGCCCATTGCCTAAATTCAACAAAGAAATCCTGATACTTTTGTATAATATCATTACTCTTTGACTCAAAGTATTTTTCATATATCTTAATACCACCATCTGACAGGGTTAATTTTGACTTATCTTTAAATGCCATAATAACACCTACACTGTCAGCTTATCTAATAAGCTATGTTTATCATCTTTTTTAAGTCGCTCTTTATATTCCTCAGCACGTTTATTGTAGATTTCATACATGTGTTCTGGCATAAAATCATCTGTGTTTATTCCGTGATGCTCTTTGTTTTTAAGTGTAATAATATAAGCTAACATATCAATTTCATCACGTGGATACTTTCTCCACTTTTCAAGTATTTCCAACCCACCCTCAGTCTCATCTATCTGTTTAAATAGCATTGTGAGTGCTGGAGCATCTGAATTACTATCAATTGTTTTTAGCTTATTAAAAGCACCATCTTTATTTCTTCTTAGTTTATCTATATTATTTGGTGATGCACCTTCTACCATAGCCTTATCATATAAGCGTTTTGCCTTACACGCATCTATTAAGCTAATCATATCCATTTCAGTATTTATCACAACACCAGTTTTTAACTTTAAATATATTTTCTCATGCTCAATTAATTCTTTTACACTATATGACGTTCCCCATTTATCAGCTAATACTTTTGAATATTCCCAATAACCGGGTACAACTTCTATCTTATCCTCATCATCAAGCTGTTTCATTAACTCAATTTCATCAATAAGTGTTGTTTTTAATTTCTCATTCTCTTCTTCATCTTCTGAGAATCTACTATGTCGCCATGCATATCTACTTCTATATTGTTTTAACTGTAAAGTATTGAAATATCTACCAACAGTTTTATCTTTACTAATATAGCTAGAGTGATATATATCTTTATCAAACGGTAAATCAAGTCTCATAAGCATTGTTTGAAACTTTTTTAATTGCACTCTATCTCTTTTATTGATGTCGTAATATGAAAACTCTTTTATACATTGTTTGCATATTGGCAATAAATTATCTCGTTTTTCATATTTGCCCATCATAGTGTAGAAATTTCTTTTGTGCTTATTATCATTACAATGTGAGCAAAAATAATAATCGTCTCTATCTTCTTTCTTTTTTCTACCCATATATTTCACCTACCTTTTTACACTAACTTTTAAGTATATCATTTATTTATATATTTGTCAAGTATATAAGCAAAAAAAATTAATTATTTTTTATAGTATAATTAATTTCACTCTTATATTAACAAAAATTGGTGGCAGAGTGTATGAAAGGAGTTGTTATAAAAGGAGTTTTATATAAAGTCCCTGCCACCTTGTATCGTAAAGTAGGTTATGTGCAAAAGGAGTGTGAAAAATCACATTCACCCACTATAAATAACTATGTCATTCACACATACTATTATATCACATAACCCGTATTTTGTCAAAAATTAATTTTGGTGTTA
>CAZRTN010000050.1:0-9472 GCA_964603015.1 uncultured Thermotogaceae bacterium
ATTATCTCCCTTAAACTGTTTAATCAAAGCAATACCAATAATATTAGCAGAAGCACCAATAGGGGTTAAATTACCTCCTAAACATGCACCAAGAGCCAGAGAATACCATTGTGGGGTCAAATTTGTAAATACGTTAGCATTAATCTCATTTAAATTACCTACAACAGGTATCATTGTTGCAGTATATGGAATATTATCAACAAAACCTGATAAAACACCTGAACTAACTACAAGAAAACTCGCAAAAAATTGTGCAGATCTACCGGCAAAATCAACAAGCATAAGAGAAAATTCATGTAAAACTCCCGTTTCTTCCAAAGCACCAGTTACAACAAAAAGGCCTATAAAAAACAATATACTTTCCCACTCTACATCTTTTATTGTTTTTTCAATATCATGTGGTTCTAAAATTAATAAAGCAAAAAATCCTGCAAATAATGCAATTATAGAACTTTCTACGCCTATTTGATGTTGAAATATAAAAGCAACTATAACTCCTAATAGTAGTAAAAGAGATAGTCTGAATCTTTTTTTATCTTCTATAATTTTTGATTTATTCATATCATTAATTATTTCTTTATTGAATTTTTTAAACAATTGTTTTCTAAAAATGAAAACAAAGACTAAATCCATAAAAATTAAATTCACTACCGAAACTGGAAACATAACACTAAAAAATTCACTGAAAGAAAAACCAGCAGCGGAAGAAATCATAATATTTGGTGGGTCACCTATAATAGTAGATGCACCACCAATATTAGAAGCCATTATTTCACCTAAAACATAAGGAAAATAGTTAATTTTAAGAGTATCTGTAATCGCTAATGTAATAGGAATAAAAATAAGAATTGTTGTCACATTATCAATGATTGAAGAAGAAAACGCAACTAATGCAGTTAAAATTAAAAAAAGCCATACTCCATTTTTACCAAAAAAGGAAAGTGTTTTTATTCCTACAAAGGTAAATATTTTACTTTTTTTAATAACATTTACAAAAACCATCATTCCAAGAAGTAGAAAAATGGTGTTAAAATCAAGATAATGTTGAAAAGCATACATTTGAGTTGGAAAAACTTGTAATATAATAAGTAAAGTAGCGCCTAACATTGCTGCAACAGTACGATTTATTTTATGAGAAACTATCAGACCTAATGTGATCAAAAAAACCACGATAGATATAATTTCTTTCATATTTTCACCTTGCTTTATAAAGAATATAGTTTTAATGATTTTCTTTAATATTAGTATAACACATTTTTTTTAGACACTCTACACTCCTTAAAAATTTCTGAAAATGAGATTTTTTATGTAAAGTTTTTTTTATTTTTCCAATACTAACACGCTACTTTTTTGTTACTCTTTGCTATTGTTTTATTATTATGTTATAATTTGATTGTGATCATTTTATTTCGTTACATAATTAATTATTAGTATAACTTACTAAAAAAACAACCTTTGTGAGATTATTATGTAATTTTAATTTTTTCTTGTTAAGAATATATTTCTTAAAATTAGACATTAGAAAAAAAGCTTTTTTAATAATCATCCCCTACAGAATTTCTATTAATAATATATTAAACTAAATGATGTATTATAAGAATGTGGTTGTTGTTTGATCTTGCTTCATTATCCACGATTTGAATTGTTTAAAAACAAAATACTTCATTTTTCGTCTTGTACACTTACTCTAAAACATATTATAAAAATACAAATAAAAAATATAAAGACTATAAAAATTTGATTCATGATTTACACAATTAATGATCAAATATTTTTTTAGTTAAGGGAGGTATAAAATGGCCGAAGATAATGGTTATAAAATGGTGTTAAAAGATGTCACCAAAATATTTGGAAAAAATCCAAAAAAAGCAATCCCTTTGTTAGAAAAAGGAATTTCAAAAGAAAAAATTCTTGAAAAAACGGGGAATACTGTTGGAGTAAACAAAGTTTCTTTTAATGTAAGAAACAAAGAAATTTTTGTTGTAATGGGATTATCTGGTTCTGGAAAATCAACTTTAATAAGATGTTTAAACAGATTAATAGAACCCACTAATGGTGAAATTTATATTGATGGAGAAAATGTTCTCACAGCAAATAAAGAAAAATTAAGAGATTTTAGAAGACATAAAATGAATATGGTTTTCCAAAATTTTGCTTTATTTCCACATAAAACTGTTTCTGAAAATGTTCAATTTGGATTAGAAGTTCAAAAAGTTGAAAAAGAAGAAAGAGTTAAAAAAGCTTATGAAGCCTTAGATATGGTAGGGCTCAAAGGTTATGAAGAGCAAAAGCCTAATGAACTTAGTGGTGGAATGCAACAAAGAGTTGGATTAGCAAGAGCTCTTGCAACAGATCCAGATGTTTTATTAATGGACGAAGCATTTAGTGCTTTAGATCCTTTAATAAGAAGAGATATGCAAGACCAATTATTAGAATTGCAAGAGAAATTGCATAAAACTATTGTTTTTATAACTCATGATTTAGATGAAGCATTAAAATTAGGAGATAGAATTGCAATAATGAAAGATGGTCATATTGATCAAATTGGTACTGCAGAAGAAATTCTAACTAACCCTGCTACTAAATATGTAAAAGAATTTGTTCAAGATGTTGATAGAACAAAAGTCATTACTGCAGAAAATATTATGAAAAAACCTATTGACAGAGCTTTTGTAAAAGATACTCCTAGAGTTGCTGTTAGAAAAATGAGAAAAGCAGGTATAGATAGTATTTTAGTAACTGATAGAGACAGAACACTTCATGGTTTAGTAACTATTGAAGATGCTCTAAAATTAGTTGAAGAAGGAAAGCAAGACTTAAGCTCAATAGTCGATAAAGATATCAAAAAAGTTTATAAGGATACTTCTATAATGGACATACTACCTCTTCACATTGACTACAATCATCCAGTTGCTGTAGTTGATGAAGAAAATAAATTATTAGGTATCATTGTAAAGGTTTCAGTCCTTTCAGGAATTATAGGGGAGGTAGATTAATATGATAGATTTAAAAATAGGATATTTTTTTGAAATAATAGTAAATTGGTTAAAAGATAATTGGGGTGGCCTTTTTGATGTAATAGAAGGATTTATAAATTTCTTTATAGAAAACCTCGAAAATTTCTTTGGATGGCTCCCTTGGTTTGTAACTATTATTGTTTTAGCCTTACTTGCATGGAAAGTTGCTGGAAGAGGTGTTGCTATATTTACTGCAATTGGTCTTTGGGTTATATATAACATGGATTTATGGCCTGAAACAATGGATACTTTTGCCCTTGTAGTTTCTGCTACATTGATTGCTTTATTAGTAGGAATTCCATCTGGAATTTGGGCATCAAAGAGTGATGGTTTTTATAAATTTATAAGGCCTGTTCTTGATTTCATGCAGACTTTACCGGCATTTGTTTATTTAATTCCAGCTGTTTTATTTTTTGGTTTAGGTAAAGTTCCTGGTGCAGTCGCTACAGTTATCTTCTCAATGCCACCAGCTGTTAGATTTACTAACTTAGCTATAAGGCAAGTTCCTAAAGAAGTTGTAGAAGCAAGTGATTCATTTGGTGCGACACCTATGCAGAAATTATTTAAAGTTGAATTACCTATTGCAACTCCAACTATTTTCGCAGGAATAAACCAAACAATAATGTTGGCTTTATCTATGGTTGTAATCTCTGCGATGATCGGAGCAGGTGGTTTAGGTAAACAAGTTTTAAACGGTATAACCCAATATAAAATTGGTTTAGGTTTTGAAAGTGGTATAGCTGTAGTTGTTTTAGCTATGGTTTTAGATAGAATTACACAAGCGTTAGGTGATAAAAAATAATATAGGAGGGATTTATTAATGAAAAAGTTATTGGTATTATTAAGTGTTTTAGTTTTAAGTATTGCTATTTTTGCAGCAGGTACAGTTAAAATTGCGTATGTTAATTGGGCAGAAGGTATTGCTATGACAAATTTAGCAAAAGTTGTTTTAGAAGATGAAATGGGTTATGATGTTGAGACTACTATGGCAGATCCAGGTTTAGTTTTCGCTTCATTAGCACAAGGGGATCAAGATGTATTTATGGATGGATGGTTACCTGTTACTCATGAAAGCTATATGAATCAATTTGGAGAAGACTTAACTGATTTAGGCTACAATTTCAAAGGTGCAAGAATTGGATTAGTAGTACCTACATATGTAGATATTGATTCAATTACAGAAATGAATTCTGTAAAAGAAAATTTTGATTCACAAATCGTTGGAATTGATTCAGGTGCAGGTATAATGGCTGCAACAGCTAAAGCAATTGATACTTATGATTTAGATTTTGACTTAAGAGAAAGTTCAGGACCAGTTATGACAGCTACTTTAGCAGATGCTATTGACAATGATGAATGGGTAGTTGTTACAGGTTGGGCTCCACATTGGAAATTTGCTAGATACGACCTTAAATTCTTAGAAGATCCAGAAGGAATTTATGGTGCAGTAGAAAATATTCACTCAATTGCAAGAAGAAACTTCATAGTTGATATGCCAGAAGTAGCACAATTCTTCACTCATTTCTTCATGTCAGGTACAGAATTAGCTGAATTAATGGGAGTTATTGCAGATAGCAATGATCCAGAAGATGCTGCTAGAGAATGGAAAAATGACAACATGGATATCATAGAAAAATGGATTCCTAACAACTAATAAATTTTAGATATGAAAAGCGGATGATTTTTATCATCCGCTTTTTTTTAATATATTACTGAGAGTAGCTATGATCAATATAGAAGTTATAGGTATTATATAAGCCATCTTTATGTTTATATCTCCTATTAATCCCATAAAGTAAGTGATTGATATCCCACCTATTCCTGTTGAGAAATATAATATACCGCTGAATACTGATATTTCTCTTTTCGGTATTCTTCTGTTAGATGCTTTCTGTAATGCTGGAAATATAGGTCCTATAAATAATCCTGTTAAAATATAAAATATCCAATGATTGAAAGTTAGTAACATAATTAAAAATGTCAAAGCAGAAAATGCTGAGATAACAACTAACTTGATCTCTCCAATTTTCTTACTTATACTATCAGTTAATAATCTAGCTAAAGTAAAGAACACCCATAAAGTCGAAATTAAAAAAGCAGAAAATCCTTGAGTATATTCAAATCCATCAACAAATAAATTTGAGCTCCAAGTTATGATCCCTTTTTCTGTACCAGCATAAAGTAAGAATATTAAAATAGGTATGATAACAATTTTTTTACCTATTATATTTGGAATTTCAGAAAAATGTATAGGATCATATTCTGTATTCTCGAAAATCTCTTTTTTAAAGATTACGAAAGCTATAAATGTCATAAAAATTGCATGTGACAACAACAAATATTTTGGAGATATGTCTTTATTTAGTACAAAACCTATTATAATAGGAGAGAGAATACCTCCAACTCCAAACATACCATGAAATACTCCGTAATTTTGTAGCTTATCTTCAAAGTGTGTAAAAATAGCAGTTAAAACTAATATTGTTGAACTAACTGCAATCCCAAGAATAAAACCAGCAAATGATAATAAGATAAAAGATGTTGAGAATGCAAAAAGAAACATACCAAAAATACCTAAAACATAAGCAAACAAAAAATATTTTCTAAAATGAAATTTAGATAATAAAAATCCACCAAAAATATTAGACAACAAAGCCCCAGCTGAGTTTAAAAGAGGTAATGCTGATGATTGAGAAATACTTATATCATAATTAACTTGAAAGTATTTCATAAGTGGCGGAATAAAATTTGGAATCATAGATGTAATTATCATAATAAAAAATAAAATACTTCTTGTGTTTTTTTGTGTCAAAATATCACCTTCTTGAATTTTTTCTAAACTATTTTAAATCAATGAGATGTACTTAACAATAAGTATTTTTGAATTTTTCATAAAAATACTTTTTAATATTTTTAAAATCATCTTGTATTTTAGGGTATTTTATCTTAAAATATAATGTATATTTACATTTATAAAGTATTATAGAATAAATACATTATAAATTATGGGGGAAATAAAATTGAAGAATAAAGAAATAAAAGAGTTAATTACAATTAATTATAATAACTCTTGTCTAAATAAAAGATTAGATCATATATTAAAAAGAAAAAATAATTATTATTTGAAAGATGAAAAAAACAATACAATCTGTAAATTAGTAAAAATATCCAGCGATAAATATAACATCTTTATAAAAGATAATAAGAAATGGGAATTAAAAGGAAATGACGACTTAAAAAATATTTTTAAATATATTAATATCGTAACTGAAGAAAAAGATAAAAAAACTATCTGTTTTAGTAAAGATGAAAGAAAAAGATTAGAAAGAGGCATATATAGATATATAGAGTCAAAATGTGATTTTTTGTCAAATAAAGATTTTGAGCCAAGAGTAAGATTTGGTAGAATATATTTTGATTTTTATGTAGATGATATTTTTAGAATCAATTTTTATGATAAGGGATATAGAATTTGTTCTTTAGATAAATCTAGAGATAAGAAAAATTGGAAAGAGATTAAAAATGGATCTTTTGATGAAGTAATGAGCTTTTTAAATAAATATTTTAAAAATCATTATGTTAATGATGAAATAATTTAAGGTGATATATGAAAAAGTTTTATAAAACAACGCTTACTATTGCTTTACCTGTAGCTGTTCAACAATTTATTTCAACTAGTGTAAATTTTGTAGATACGTTAATGATTGGCCAACTTGGTGAAAGCAGTATTGCAGCTGTAGGCTTATCAAATAAAATATTCTTCTTATTTAATCTATTGTTATTTGGGTTGGTAAGTGGTGGAGCTATTTTTTTATCTCAATACTGGGGTAAAAAAGATGAATTCAACATTTCAAAAACCACTTCTTTAATAACAGGATTGTCAATCATTTTTTCATTTATATTCTTTATACCGAGTTTTTTCTATACTCAAAATGTAATGAGAATATTTACCCCTGACCCTAATGTAGTGTCTATTGGAATAGAATACTTGAGTATTATAGCTCTTACATTTCCTGTAATGGCTTTTGTTTTTTCTTTTGAGGCGAGTTTAAAAAGTACTGAAAAAACAGTTATTCCTATGTATTCAAGTTTAATCGCTATGGGAACAAATATTTTTTTAAATTATGTTCTCGTTTTTGGTAAATTTGGATTTCCACAACTTGGAGTTAAGGGAGCAGCAATAGGAACCTTAATATCAAGAGTCTTACAACTTTCTATTTTAATCATAATAATGTTAAAAATAAACCATCCTGGATTATTCAAGGTCAAACATATAAAAGCTTTAGATTTTAAATATATTAAATATTTTTTTAGCTACACTATTTCTACAATAGGGCAAGAATTCTTTTGGGGATTGGGAATGACAACCTACTCTATTGTTTATGCACATATGGGAACTGATATAATAGCAGCGAGAAATGTAATGGAAACGATAGAAAATATAGCCTTTACAGTATTAATAGCTCTTTCAAATGCAACAGCAATAATGGTTGGAAAACATTTGGGTTCAGACGATATAGAATACGCTATTTTTACCGCAAAAAAACTATTAAAACTGAATTTTATAATTTCATTTTTTGTTGGTATGTTTATCATAATATCTTCAAGGTATATTGTTTTATTATTTAATGTATCTGAAAATGTTGAAAAACTAATAATTACGTCCCTATTAATAGCTGCTTTTTCTATACCTATAAGAACAATAAACTTGATGAATGTTGTTGGTATATTAAGAGCTGGAGGAGATACTAAATTTTCTTTTTTTGCAGAAGTTGGAACCCTTTGGGGAATTGGAATACCATTGGTAGCCATTAGTGGTTTATTACTTGGGTTTTCATTTCCAATAGTTTATACGATTTCTTTAGTAGAAGAAGTGGTAAAAGCCTTTATCTTTATGAGAAGATATTTTTCAAAAAAATGGGCAAGAAATATAGTTAATTCTATTTAAAAGGGGGAATATTATGAAAGTACAAAAAATTGTTACAGAAAATTTTGGAACAAATTCTTATATAATAGACGAAAAATATGTCGTGGATCCTGGTCTTGGTATAGGTAAATATATTGATAAAAAAGTTGATATACTATTAACTCATGCTCACTTTGATCATTTGCTTGGAATAAAAGAATTAGATTATGGAAAGATTTTTTTACATCCTGAGGATTTTGAAATGATAAAAAATGCTCAAATAAACCTCTCTAATATGATTGGAACTAAAATTGAAATAAAAGAAAATTTATATGATATCACAAAAGAATTTGAGACTTTGCATACTCCTGGTCATACTGAAGGAAGTGTTTTAATATTTTTTGAAAAACATATATTCACTGGAGACACTGTTTTTGCCAGTTCGATTGGTAGAACTGATTTGCCAAAAGGTAATCAAGAAAAAATAGAACGATCATTAAAAAATATAAAAAAAATATTTCTAAAAAAGGATAAGGAAACTAAAATTCATCCTGGACATATGGAGGAAACTACTATAGGAGAAATTTTAGAAGAGAATATTTATCTTCTATAATCAAAAGGTGGTATAAAAAATGGAACAATTACAAATAGAAAAATTAATCAATGGTGGATATGGTATGGGATTCAAAGATGGGAAAGTTTATATGGTTGAAAATGCTTATCCTGAAGAAACTGTTGAAGTCGAAATATTAAAAAATACAAAAAAAGTTATATTTGCAAAAACCAAAAAGGTTATAAAACAATCAAAAGATAGAACTGCGTCAGTTTGTAATCATTTCCCACAATGTGGTGGATGTCAATGGATCAACTATAAGTACGAAAAGCAGTTAGAAGCAAAACAAAATATTGTCAAAGAACAACTGAGAAGATTAGCAAACATAGATATAGATATAGAAAATATAGAGCCTTCAATCTCACAATACCAATATAGAAATAAGATGGAATTTTCTATAGAAGCAAACAATGAATTAATAGTCGGACTAAACGAAAAGAATTCATCTAATATATTAAACATAGAAAATTGCCCTATTTCTCCAAATATATTTGATAAAATTAGAAACAGAGTAAAAGGGATAATAAATACTTTAGAAATACCTATTTATAATTTCAAAACTAAAAAAGGTGTTTTAAAACATATCATACTTAGAAAATCCTTTTCCCAAAACAAAACAATGTTAATCTTAGTGACAAATAGTGAAAATATACCAAAAGAAAAAACTTTAAAATCTGAATTGAGAAGTTTACCTGTTGATTCTATAATTCATGTCATGAATTCATCTGATAAAATCAAATTGAGAGGTCCTTACAAAACATGGAAAGGCGAAGGCGTTCTAATTGAAGAATTTGATGGTTTCACATTTCAAATACCACCAACATCTTTTTTTCAAACCAATTATAATATAACTTCTAAAATGCTAAATCATATTTTAGAATATTTAAAAACAAAAAAGACTTCAGATAAAAATCTTTTAGACTTATATTGCGGAGT
>CAZRTN010000051.1:0-9313 GCA_964603015.1 uncultured Thermotogaceae bacterium
AAGACAAATTAGATCTTCTTATAGGAGAAGAGTGGAAAAGAAAATTTGATTATACTTTAAAAGTTGTAAATCCTGGAGCTGTTAATAGCAAGGTTGAGGGCAAAGTAAAAGTTATTAAAAATGCTATGGCTGAGGTTATATTAAACCAGGATTTAACTGATGAAGCTAAACGTGAGAAGATAGATGCTCTGGACAAGAATTTAAAAAATTATAGAGATATTCGTGAAATACGTGGTAATAGAATACTTGAAAAAGAGTATGCTAATCAGGATTTAAAATCTTTATTTAATAAAGGGTTTGAAAATCTGCTTAAAATGCGGGGTGAAATATTAGCTATTGATATAATCAATAACAAGCCAGAGGTAAGAATTGTAGATCCTAGAAACATTAAAGTAATACGTGCAGGTAAAAGTAATAAAGTAGATGATGCAGATATTGTATTAGAAGAAAGTTATGAATCACCTGGGTGGATTATAGATAGGTACTATAAGAATTTAAAATCTTCTGAAGTAAAATCTATTGATAGTGGTCTTACTGATGCTGGCCAATCTTCCAAAGGAAGTCTTAATTATTATGATACAGGCCAACCTACACATGGTTGGAATGATACATTTGATGAATTAATTCCTGTAGGAGAGGTTAATGCCAGAACTGGTGGATACAAAGATGAATTCGGTAATATAAGGGTTCGAAGATTAGTATGGAGAAGTTTGAGAAAACTTGGTATTATTAAATGGATTGATAAAAATGGCAGGAAGCAGGAAAAGATTGTAGATGAGAATTATAAAGTTAGAAAAAATTTAGGAGAGAAAGTAGAGTGGGTGTGGGCTACAGAATATTGGAGAGTTGTTCAAATTGGTAAAGATATATTTCCTGAATGGGGTCCAAGACCTATACAGTATAGAAGACGTAATGACATATCTTCTGCTGGTAACGGTTATTATGGAACATTGCTAGATAATTCTTTAGTAGATTTAATGAAACCATTTCAAGTACTTTATGATGTTATAATGGAAAGAACCAAACACGCATTTATGACCAGTAGGGGTAAAATTGCTGCTGTAGATATTGCAAGAAAACCTAAAAAATGGTCTGATAAGAAATGGTTCTATTATATGGATGTGTTAAATACTCTTGTGGAAGACTCATTCTCTGAGAGTGATAGAGGTGTTTCTAAAGGGAAAATTGCTGGTAATATGCAGCAAAGAACCAGTGCAATGGATTTAGAGCAGGGTAGTTATATACAACAGCACATTTTAATGTTGCAATATATAGAAGAAAGAATTGGTGATATTGCAGGTATTCCTAAAGCAAGGGAAGGACAATCATCCCCCACAGAAACTGCTACAGGAGTTAGAAATTCTATATCACAATCCTATCATATTACTGAACCTTATTTTGCAATACATGAAAAAGTTAAAGAACGTGTGCTTGAAGGTTTATTAGAAACTTCTAAATATTGTATAAAACAAGATCCTGAATTATACAGGTATTATTTATCTGATGAAGGTATAGTAATTACGCAACAGGATATAGATGATTTTGTAGAACAGGATTATGGTTTGGATGTAACTACATCTGGCCAAGATACTGAATTACTTGATATGTACAAACAGTTAGTACACCCAGCTATACAAAATAATAGAATGAAGCTGTCCATATTAGGTAAAATATTTGGATCTAATTCAATGGCTGAAATTACAAGATATATTGAAGATGCTGAGGATAGATCTGAAAGAATGGTTAGAGAGCAGTCTACTAAAGAACGTGAAGTAGAAATGGCTAAATTGAAACGTGAGCAAGATAAGCAAAACAGAGAACTTGCTTCTAAAGAGCGTATGAATACAGAAGATAGTAGAACAGATATAATGGAGAAACTTATAGAACTTGAAAAAGCTTCAGTAGATGCAGATTCTAAGCAAAATGTGAAGATGCAGGATATTATAGCTAAATTCGAGGAGCTTCAAAATGCTTATGAAGTTAAGATGCGTGAAATAGATGTTAAAGATAAAGATTTAGCAGAGAAAAGAAAGAATATGAATAAACAACAAGGTAGAATGCAATCTTAACTTTATGTTATAGGTGTAAAAAATATATTTGTTATAATTTGTTTATAAATTTCAATCTAAGTATAATTGTATAAAATTGATTATTATGTCAGGAGAAGAAGAATTATTTAATGGTTTAGATGATGGTTTAGATGTCTATGTAGAGGATGAAGGCTCTGCAGAAGGACTAATAGACCCAAGTACTGCAGAAGATGGTAATGCAGATGATAATGCTGGAAACGCTCCAGCAAATGAAGATGCTCCAAAACCTGGAGAGGACTCAGAAAAGAATAAAAACATACCGCCACTAGATGATGGTCTAAAAGATCTTATTGAGATTGAAGATGATGATATAGCTGGTGATGGAAATAATGAAGAAGATGAGGGTGGGACCCAGCAACCAGAACAAAGCTCTTCTCCTTCAAATCTGGATAATTATTTAACTTTTGCAGAAAATTTAAAAACAGCTGGGTTCCTTCCTTCTTTTGAGAAGGAGACTTTTGAGAAAATGGTTAAAGAAGAGGATAAAACACCAGAAGAAGCTTTAATAGAGTTACAACGTAAGGATTATGAAGAAGCTGAGAACTCTTTTAAAGAAAATTTATCTGATGAAGATAGAGCTATTTACGAAGGTAAAAAGTCTGGAGTTCCTTTGGATATGCTTGGTCAATTGGACAATGCTATCAAAGAGTATCAATCATTGACAGAAGATTACTTTTCAAGTGAGAAAGGGTCAAAAATAGCTAAACAACTTCTTATAAACGATCTTAAAAATAAAGGAAATGATGAGGATATTATCAATACTACTATTGATAAGTGGGAGGAAGAAGATGTTTTGGTTGATAAAGCTTTAAAAGTTAAAGACAATAATTTAGAAAGTTTTAAAAATAAAAGGCAAGAACTTTTTGATAATAAAGAAAAAGAAAAGCAGAAAAATAAGGAAAAGATTGATAATGAGAAGAAAGAACTAAAATCTTTTATTGATAATACCAATGAATTATTGCCTGGTGTAGAGCTTGATGCTAAAATGAAAGATCAGCTTTATAAGGATTTTACACAACCAGCTGAATATGATGATGATGGCAAACCAGTTGATGTTATATCTTCTATCAGGAATAAAAATTCAAAAGCTTTTGATACTGCATTAAGGTATTATAATAGAATTGGATTATTTAATTTTGATTCTGAAGGTAAATTTAGTCCTGATTTTTCTGAAATTAGAAAAGCACTAAATACAAAAAAAGCTAAAAAATATAAAAGTATCTTTGATAATAATGATGCTTTTGGAAGTCGTAATAATAATCTAGCACCTAAGAATACTGAGGATGATGGGTTATTTGACAACTTGTAAAACAATTTAAAACTAGAATATTATGCAACATGTGAAACCTTTTCAAATGACGCAGCCTAATGATATATCAGGTTTAACTAAGAAGGAAAACCTGGCATATCAATTTGCTATTGCGCCTCAAAAAGCAACTAAAGTACCTATTAAAATTCGTGAAGCCAACGTGGGTACTGATATGAACTCTTATTTAAGTAGGGTTGCAACTAAGTACTTTGATACTCAAGATGATTTTACTTGGGATATTGAAACTGGTGGTGATAAAAATATTCCGCTAGTAAAAGCAGAAATTAATATCGGTACTACAATTACTGAATCTAATCAGGCTGGTATTAATGAATCTGAATTTTATATGTATTTTAAACAAGATTGGTTCTTTGATACTAACATTATTGTAGGTGAGGCTTTAGAAGATTATCCAATTCGTATTTTAGACGATCCTACTCCTGTAGCTGGTGGTCTATATCGTTATAGAGTTAAACTTGAACTTGGAGATCCTAATGCTTTTGTGCCTTATGAAGAGTTAACTTCAGGTAAAAGATTTTCTAAGGACTTCTCACCTGTAGAACATACAATGTCTACTAAAGGTGGTGGAATTCACCATGATTTCCCATACACTATGAGAGGCTCAATGTCTATGCTTAGAATGCAAGATAAAGTTCCTGGTGATATGGTAGCTCAACCTCTTGCTTACTACTTTAAAACTAAAGATGGTAAAGTATTGAAAACATGGCAAGATAAGCGAAGTCATGATTTTGATCAGCAGTTTCTGAAAGAAATTAACTTTGCGTTGATGTATGCCAGATCAAACATGAGAGCTGATGGTACTTATACCTCTAAAGGTAAATCAGGACATTATCTGAAAATTGGTTCTGGATTTAAAGAACAAATTAGACGCTCTAACTTTGCAGCTTTTAATTCATTTGATATTGAAGAGCTTGTAAGTATGATGTTAGATATGTCTGTTGGGAAACTTATGTTTAATGAACGTGCTGTTACCTTATCTACTGGTGAGTGGGGTATGTGGGAGTTCCATAAGTCTATGGAAGAACTTTCCTCTGTATTTACTCCAGCCAGAGATAATTATAGAATTTATGGTAAAGGTGATGGTAAAATGGGTTATAGAGGTCAATTCATGGAATTTGAAGGGCCTAATGGTATTAAAGTTAAAGTAATGCATGATCCTACTAAGGATGATCCAGTACGTAACAAAAAATATCACCCAACAAAACATGGTCTTTTAGAATCTTATAGTTATGATATTTTGAATATGGGTACTTCATCTGGAGAATCTAACCTTCAAAAAGTAACTGTTAAGAAATTTGGTGAAATCAGAAAATGGAGATCTGGTTTAAGATCGCCTTATGACTATGGTGAAGGTTCTATGGAAACTACTGAGGACGCTTGGGAAGAGCACAGAGCAGCTATTGTTGGTGCTATGATTCTTGATCCTGAACGTACAGGTACATATGAACTTAACATGCAATACTAATTTTTTTTAATTGAATAAATAAAGGAGAAGAGCATTATGACTAACAAATCAAATTCAACTACTAATAATGCAGGGGATAAAGCAAAGTCCCCTGCTAATAGTAAAACAAAAAAACCAGCAGGAAGACCTAAAACTAAAGTACCTGTTGATGAACCTAAAGTTCAAAACGAAGAAGATAAATCTGTATTAGAAGCTATGAGAGAAGCTAAAAAAGAAGGATATAAAGAAGCTAAAAAAGAACAAGTTAAAAGTGATGTAGATGTCATGGAAAAGCCTGAATCTAAAAATTCTTATAATCCTTTAGAGAAAAGAACTATATTAGTAAAGCCTGTTATAAGAACTAATAGAAGATTTCCAGAAAGCCATTCAGGTAATTGGCAGTATGATAATACTTCTTTAAAGTTAATGGCTCGTACCGATGCTAATTCTGGCACTATTATAGATCCTTTAACACCAAAAGAAAGAGAATTTTTTGAGAATAGGGATAAATCTTATATTCATGGTCTTGATTTTGAAAAAGGAGATTTATCTGCTAGAAAAAAGAAAAATAATTTTTGGGAAAAATTTTCTGTAAAAATTGAAAAATCTGGAGTAGGCCCAATGGAAGAAGATGATGTTTTACTAGAACTTGATCTTTCTAAACCATTTGACTACTTTAAATATAAAGTACTACTAGCTAATGATGGCCCAAAAGGTATGGTAGCAGGTAGTGAATCTAAAAAGAATTCAAGAACTTCTAATAGAATTATGCTTGTTGAGAAAAATGCTGAGAATAAAGTACAGGTAGATACCTTTAATAAAGAATCTAGAGCACGCAAATTCTTGTACAGTATTGATAATTCTGCTAAAGATATGTATAACTTCTTGAGAGCATTTAAGCTACTTAATAAGTCATATAATGAGGAAGTTCCAAAAAATCAGTCTGCTGACTGGTATAAAGTAGAAATTGATAAGCTTATCAAGAGAAGCCTTAATGAAGTAGTAAGTATGATTAGGGATGAAGATTATTATAAGAAAATTGTTTTTGTTGTAGAGGCTGTTAAATCAGGTCTTATTTTAATTGACAGAAATGGTTATTATACTGATCTCAATAGCGAAGTTCTTGGTCAAGACATGGATTCTACTATTAAGAAATTACAGACTGATGAAAAACATGATGTATATTTGCAAATAAAAGCACAGTTAGAAAATGACTAAAGCTGAATTACTTGATACTATAAGAAATAGATTATATTTGCTTGGGTCACAAGCTGCCCCTTCTTACACAGATGATGCGCTCTATCCTTTTATGGATAGGGCCTATCATATAACCATTGAAAGGGCTGTAATTGAAGATAGGGTGCATTTATTAAGTCCTATTATAAATTCTTATAAGTTTAAGTATTCAAATTTAAAATATGATTCGATAGAATTGTGTTATAAATTTAGTATTCCTTCAGATTTTTTTATTTATATATCTGGTATAGTAAGTATAAGCAGAAACTCTGTTGGACAGACGCCTGATAGAAAGACTGTAACACTAGATGAAAAATCTCCAAAACATATTACAAAATTTATAAATACAGATGAAAACAAATTGTATTTTACAAATCCAAAAATTTCTATAAAAAATAATAGATCTGAAGGTGTTATTGTTACAGATGGTTTTTCAAGATTTGATTTTACAAATGATCCAGACTATTTAGGATACTTTGATTATGTAAAATATCCTGAAAAATTTATAAATATAAATATGGGGGATAGTCCAGAAATATTAGAACCACTGCACCAGGATATAGCTGAAAAAGCTGCAGAACTTGCTAAGAAAATTTTGGATTCTGGAGTAGCTATACAAGAAGTACAAGCTGATGATTTAATTAAAATGAGTTAAAAATGAATTATAGCGAATTTTATAAAAGTGTAGAAGCTTCTATACCTGGATATAATGATTTAGTTGTTTTAGGATTAACGTCTAAAGAACTAGATTATTTTGCCAATAAGGCTACATTTGATGTGTTTAGAGAGTACTTTAAAGCATTTGAAATAAATCAACTTTCTAAATTTGGTATAACTACATTGGTTACGTCTTATACAGCTAACACAGCAGATAGTAAAGGTAGTATAGGAAACTTATATTATAGCAGATTTTATACTGATGATATGTATTTTACAGTAGAAGAATATGCTGTTGCTGGTGGAGTACATACGCCTGTAAAACCTGTAACTAAAGATTTTATACAGGCTAATTTAAAAAATCCTAAAAGAATGCCTGAAGAAGGGGTTGTATTTTGGAGTACTACATTATTTCAATCTAATAAATTGACTAAAGAAATAATTACAAATAAAGAATATGCATTAGATGATATTTCTTATTCAGTAGTATATATTAAAACACCAAATAAATTTGATTTTGTTGAAGAAACAACTGCTGATTTAAATGATGAAATATTAAAAAATGAAGTAATACCTTTAATGAAAGATTATGTATTTAAAAAATACGGCCCTATTTTAAATAATCTTAAACAAGAACCTCAAAATAACGATAAATAAATTGTAAATTTTTAAAACACAAAACGATGAGATCACAACACGAACACACGCAATTAATGATTGCCACAAACTTTGCCCATGCTGATGGTGATGCTTTTTCTGACCTTGAAAATAATGAGTTGGGATTAGTATCTATGGGTGGCGATGAAGATGTAAATGTTCTTTACACTGATGAGACTGGTGATACTTTTGGTAATGGTAGTATTTTGAAAGCTGCTATCAAAAGAGCCAATGGTATTCATGAATTTAGTGATGCTATTAAAGCAGAAGATATCAGAAACATTTCTATACATACCTACGGCACTGGTGTACAGGAGCAAGTAGATTATATAGGATTTGATGCTGAAAATGAAGAAAATGCTATTGATGCTGTTAATGAAGATCAATATCATATTTCTATTCTTTTGTTTGGAGATAGTATGGCTGATTTTGCTCAGCAAGAAAAGCTACAAATTCCTTACTTTAGTGGGGCATCTGCTACACAATACAGTATTGCTGCCGGCATTGTTAAATTAGCGTATGGAAACATGGCTTACGCACGTAAAGGATTTATTCCTTACAAATTTGAAGTTGTATCTAGTGAAGATGGCGTAGCTACGTCTGCAGGAGCTGTGACTGTTACAAAGGACAGCAAATATGTTACTATTCCAGAAGATGGTACAGATGACGCAGGTAAATATGATACTGATGGTAGTTCTATTGCTGTTGGTGATTATATTAGATTTGGATCTACTGATGATCTTACAGATCCTGTGTATAAAGTAGCTGCTACGTCTGGTGTAGGTTCTGCATCTGCAACAATCACACTTGACAGACCTTACAAAGGAAGTTCTGAAGCTATAGCTGCTGCTTCAGTATCAGTAATTGCTGCTGCTACAGCTAATGCTGGAGATTTTGGTATACAAATTACAGGACAGACTCCTACAGGAGTGCCTGGATATTTTGATTCTACTTTAACTGCTTTTAAAACAAGTATTGCTACAAGTAGTGAAACACCTATTTCAAGATCAGCTGTTAAGCCTGTAGAAGAAGCTGGAAGAACTGCTTATGTGGCTCAACTTGAAGCTGAACTTGCAGGATCACAAGGTATTCAATACAGGACTGCTCCTAGATATGAATTCCAAAGAAGTCAATACGCAACTGCAACTAATGGATATGATATTGTACATATTAATTATGTAAAACGTACTAAAGATAGTATGGGCGATGATATCAATATTCCTGCAGAGCTTATTCTTGCTATAGATAAATCTAATGATGTTTCTGGAAATATTAAAGATGCTATTGGTGCTGGAACAGGTGGTGATTTAGAAGATAAATTATCATCTTAATATTTTTTTATAACATAAAATCCCTCTATTATTTGGTAGAGGGATTTTTTTCATTTATTTTTAATTAATAAATAATTGATATTATGAAAACAACCAAACATAACCAAACTACAGCAGGAAATGCTAAAGTTAATTATATAGATTCTGAAGGTAATCAAGTATTAGGTGTTGGTATATCTGATGATAAAGGACATGCTCAAGGTGGCTGGGAAATTGTATCAGGAGCAAATAGTTCTGAAATAGGAGAATATTATGGTTTTACTATCGTAGAAGCTCCCACAACTATGACTTTGGACGGAGTTGATTCTAAATTTAAATTAAATGGTTCTATAATAGCTGACGATGAAAATTTAGTTAGTTATTTTCCTACTCTTAGTTACCAACCTTGCGAATTTACAAAACTTACTATAGACTCTGGAAAAGTTATAGTTTATAAAAAATAACACTCTATGAAACTTGGGTTAAGTTTAGGACTACCATATAATAAAATAATAGGAAATTTACTTCCTAGTTTCAATCAGGATAGTTATTATTCTGTATCAAATATAGATACTTCAAGAACAGAGTT
>CAZRTN010000052.1:0-3984 GCA_964603015.1 uncultured Thermotogaceae bacterium
TTATAGCTGGACCAGAAAGAAAATCGAGAATCATTTCTGACCATGAAAGAAATATAATAGCATACCATGAATTAGGTCATGCTGTAGTTGGACATTTACTACCAAATGCTGACCCCGTACATAAAGTTACAATTGTTCCAAGAGGCCATTCTGCTTTAGGATATACTTTGCAAATACCTGAAGAAGATAAATTTTTAACATCCAAATCAGAATTTTTAGACAGAATTACTACTATGTTAGCTGGAAGAGCTTCTGAAGATATTTTCTTCAGTGAAATAACTACAGGTGCAGGAAATGATTTAAAACGAGCAACAAAATTAGCAAAAGTAATGATACTGCAATTGGGTATGAGTAAAAAAATTGGACCTATTGCATGGGGAGAAGAAGAAGGAGAAGTTTTCTTAGGAAAAGATTTAGCTAAAACAAAAAATTATTCAGAAGATACAGCAGATGAAGTTGATTCTGAAATAAGGAAAATAATAAATGATTGTTTTGAAAAAGCAAAACAAAAAATTACTGATAATAAAGAAAAAATAGATTTAATAGCAAAAATACTGTTAAAAAAAGAAACAATATCTGGGGAGGAACTAGAAGAATTAATTGATAAAGAAGTTTATCAAATAAAATATATTTATGAAACAAAATATAGGGAATAAAAGAAAGAGGAGGGGGATATATGAAAAAAGATATTGAAAAAATTATAGAAAAAGAATTTAATTTTAACTTTAGATTTAATTCAGAAGAGCTAGTTTGGATTGAAGATAAAGAAATTTCAACAGAAAAACTTTTAAGTACTTCTTCTCTAATAGAAGAAATACATGAAAGTTGTTTTAAAATTCTTTCTGATTATTTAGAAGAAAGTGATACATCAGTAGTTTCTAATACAGCTTTGACACATATTTCTTTGACACCATTTAACACAAATGTATATATAAAAATCATACCAGAAAGTATTAATAATAATAATATTTATTTTAAAGGTGAAGCTTTTGATGAGATTGAAAAAATAGCTGAGTTTAAATTAACAAGAACAGTTGTTTCTAAAAAATATTTAAAAAAAGAAAAAGAAAATAAATTAAAAAAACTAACTAACATTTAACCCAAAAGGGGGGAATTATTATGGCAAAAAAGACTATTATGATAGTTGAAGACGATCCTGCGATTTCAGAAATGCTTTCAATTAATCTTTCAAAAGAAGGATATGACGTATTATCAGCAGGTTCTGCAGATGAAGCATTAAAGGTTGTTGAAGAAAAAGATGTTGACTTTTTCATTGTAGATATAATGTTACCAGGTTCTATGGACGGTTTTGATTTAATTAGAATTTTAAAGAGTAACGAAAATCACAAAGCAACACCTGTTTTAATTCTTAGTGCAAAAGATGATGCTGCTGATAAAGTAGCAGGTTTAGAATTAGGTAGTGATGATTACGTCACAAAACCTTTTAATGTAAGAGAACTTTTGGCAAGAATTAAAAGTATTTTTAGAAGACAAACAACAGCATCACAAATGAAAGAAGAAGGTCCAAAGAAAATATCAGCTAAAGATTTAGTAATCGATACTGAAAGATTAGAAGTATGGGTTAGAGGAGAATTAGTAAGTTTAACTCCATTAGAATTTGATCTTTTAGTTTTCTTAGCTAAAAATGAAGGTAAAGTTTTCAATAGAGATGTACTATTAGACAAACTATGGGGATATGATTACTATGGTGATACAAGAACTGTAGATGTACATATTAGAAGATTAAGAACTAAAATTGAAGAAGATCCTTCTAATCCAAAATATATCATTACCGTTAGAGGAAAAGGATATAAATTTAGAGACCCAGGAAAAGACAAAAACGACTAATATAATTACTTAAAGCGGCAGATATTTTCTGTCGCTTTTTTTCAATTGTCATTAATAGAGGTGAATACAATGATAATTTACATTTTTTTAAGTGTTTTCCTTATAATAATATTATTAGGTTTTATATATTATTATTTAAAAAATATAAAACTTAAAAATAATTATTATAGGTTAAAAAATGAAATATCCAGGACTATGGAAATCAATATAAACAATCCTTCAGATGATTTTCTAATGCATCAAATGAATAATAATATTTCTAATATTAAGAATAAATATGAATCTGAAAAAAATAGAAGAAGAAACATTTATTCTATTTTGGACTCTTTGAATGAAGGGGTAATTTTGGTATCCTTATATCAAGGAGATATCATTAAAGTTGATTTTGCAAATAGTTCTTCAAGAGAGATATTTACAATAGAAGATTATGTAGGGAGATCATTAGCAGAAATAGTAGACTCTCATAATCTTATAGATTTAATACTTACGAGTTTTAAAAGAGATAAAGAATTAAAAGAAGAAATATTGTTTTATTCTCCAGAAAAACGATATTATAAATGTACTGTGAAATCAACATCTATTGACGAAAAATACAGAATTATAATTTTAAATGATATAACAAGAGAGAAAAAATTTGAATCATTAAGAAAAGAATTCTTGACAATAATGTCTCATGAACTAAGAACTCCTTTAACAGTTATAAATGGTTATGTTGAATCTTTGATAATGGATGAGACAATAGACCCACAATACAAAAAAATGTTGAATATAGTTGAAGACGAAACAGCTAGATTGACAAGGTTAGTAAATGATCTTCTAGATCTTGGTAGGTTAGAAAAGAGTATAAACACAGAAATGCCGATGAAAGAAATTGATATTACCAAAGTTGCTGAAAAGGCATACAATTTTTTCTCTATGCTTTCAAAAGAAATGGGAATAAATATTTTAGCAGAAATAGAAAAAGATGTTTATATTAGAGCTAATGAAGATAGAATTTTACAAGTAATATATAACTTATTGGATAATGCTTTGAAATTCACTTCGTTAAAAAAATCATCTGAAAAAAATGTATGGATCAGACTTTATAAAGAAACAAATGTAGATAAAAATGAAGTTGTACTAGAAATTGAAGATGATGGTATTGGGATATCTTCTAAAGAAATACAAAAAATTTATGACATGTTTTATAGAGTTGATAAATCTAGAACTAGACAAATTAGTGGATTTGGTTTAGGACTATATATTGTAAAAACAATACTTGATAAACACAATGCAAGAATATACTTAGAGAGCGAAGAAAATAATGGAACTCTTTTCAAAATAAACTTCAAAGGAGGAAATTCAAATGAGAGCTTATGACATAATCATGAAAAAAAGAAATGGAGAAAAAAATTCAAAAGATGAGATTGAATATATGATAAATAATTATGTATCAGGAGACTTAGAAGATTATCAAATGTCTGCATGGCTTATGTCTGTTTATTTTAATCATATGAGCGATGAAGAAAGATATAACTTAACTATTACTATGTTGAATAGTGGTGATAAAGTTTCTTTAGATAAAATAAATGGAAAAAAGATTGATAAACATTCAACTGGTGGAGTAGGAGATAAAACTACTTTAACACTGGCACCTATGGTAGCTTCACTTGGTTTAACAGTATCAAAATTATCAGGTAGAGGTTTAGGACATACTGGGGGTACAATTGATAAATTAGAATCTATTCCAGGGTTTAAAACTTCTCTATCTACTGAAGATTTTATTAATATAGCAAATAAAACAGGTATTGCAGTTGCAGGCCAAACTGCAAATATAGCACCAGCAGATAAAAAAATATATGCTTTAAGAGATCTTACAGCAACAGTAGATGAAATATCTTTGATAGCTTCTAGTATAATGAGTAAAAAATTAGCGATTGACTCAGATGGTATTATTTTAGATGTTAAAGCTGGATCAGGAGCTTTTATGAAAGAAATAGATGAAGCTAAGAAATTAGCAAAATCTATGGTTAGCATTGGTAAAATGAATGGCAAAAAGATTAAAGCTATGGTTACTAATATGAATCAACCTTTAGGTGTGAAAATTGGAAATGCATTAGAAGTTTATGAAGCTATAGAAACAGCAAAAGGAAATGG
>CAZRTN010000052.1:4084-5362 GCA_964603015.1 uncultured Thermotogaceae bacterium
ATAGCATCAATGATGTTAGGAGCAGGAAGAGCTACAAAAGAAGATGAAATAGATTTAAGTGTTGGATTAGAAGTTCATAAAAAATTAGGTGAAGAGATAAAAAAAGGCGATACATTAGTCACTATTTATTATTCAACCGCTTCTAACGTTAATGAATCTGAGAAACTAATAAACCAATCAATAATTATATCGGATAAAAAACCCAATGAAATTATTATGAAGACTATATACGATATTATTGACTGAGGAGGAAGATGTTTTGAAAAAATACATTACTATAGCATTTATGTTATTTAGCTTTTTATTTATATATTCTAATGGTTACTTACTAACAAAAACATCAACACCTTCTGAATATAAAACCATAAAAAGATCAGGAGAATATTATATTAATAGTGAAATTTTAGAACAGTCCAATATCGTTAAAAACCAAAGTAATAATGTTTCTTTTTATGTTTTTAATCAAAAAGTGCTTGAATTAAATCATTCAAATCAATACTCTAAAATAAATTTTATAAACAGATATGATAATTCTTTACTTGAGTCAGAAGGGGAAATATATATCAGAGAGGATATAATAAGTTCATTTCTTTCTTTAGAAATTTTTAAAAATACTCAAAACATATATTTTTATGATGAAATGCCAGTGATTAAAAATATAGATCATACAAATAATAAATTTTCTATTGAGTTTGATAGATTTATTTCTGATTCTATGTTTACTATTAATAGAGTTAATGAAAATATTATACTAACAATTAAACCAGTTTTAGATATAAAATTTATACCTTCTGATCTTAATTATTCTTATGATAGAGGACAAATATTTTTAAAATTCAACGATATACCTTTTTTTGAAGAAAAAATTAATTATGAAAATTACACATTAAATTTTAAATATACAGAAGAAGAACAAATTGAAGAAAAAGAATTTGATTCGAAAGAAAATAACGGATTAAAATACAAAGAAGAAAAGTTTACTATATCAGATAATGAATTAAGAGTATACTCTTTGACTTTTGATCCCAATAATTATGATTTAAAAATAGGCTTGAATCAATTGGGAGAAGCAAATACAGCTAACTCTTATTTCGAAGAAAACGAAAATATTTTAGCTTCAATTAATGCATCTTTTTTTGATGTGAATACATTAGAACCTGTTGGAAATATAATTGTTGATGGACAGTTAGAACATTTGAGCGCTTATTCAAGACCAGCTTTATATATAAATGAAAATGGAGAAATGAATATTGATTATGTTAAATTAGAATATAAAGC
>CAZRTN010000052.1:5462-9194 GCA_964603015.1 uncultured Thermotogaceae bacterium
TATAGTGAAAATATAAAATCTAAAATCCATACTTTAATCGAAGGTGGACCTATTCTATTAAATGACCTTTATACTTCAGAATTACTATTAGAAGAGAAGAGAGCCTATTCTAATGGAATTATTTATGGAAAAAGCCCAAGAACTGCATTTGCAATTGATGAAAATAATATGGTAACATTTATAGTAGCTGAAGGTTACAAAGATGAAAATTTAGGTTTGAATTATGAAGGAATGAAAGAATTAATAAATAAAATGGGAAACTATAGAAAAGCAATTATGTTTGACGGGGGAGGATCTTCGCTTTTCTATTTTAAAGATAAAATTATAAATAATGGGAGTGAAAGGTTAAGAGATTATATTCCTGTTTTTATAAATATCTATCCTAAAAAATAAAATAATGTGCTGGAGGTGGGGAACTATGGGGAAGTTTAAAACTACCCAAAAAAGAGTTATAGGAGTTTTCGGTCATCATGCGTGTGGTAAAACAACTTTAATGGATGCTATTTTGAAAGACTATGCAGGAGCAGATAGAATTGGACAAAAATATTTAGATAAAGAACCAATCGAAAAAGAAAAGGGAGCTACATTTTCTAATCATGTAGCAACTATAGATTATGAAGACTTGCGTGTTAATTTCATTGATACTCCTGGTTCAGCTGAATTTTTAGGAGACATTGAAATTGCTTTACATGCAGTTGATAATGTTTTAATAGTTGTAAACGCTCACGCTGGTGTAGAAGTATCAACTGAGAGAATTTGGAATGTAGCAAGAGAAATGAATAAACCTGTTCTTTTCTTTATCAATCAAATGGATAAAGAAGGAGCTAATTTCGGGAACGTAGTTAGCCAATTAAAAGAAAAATTTGAAGATGGAGTTAAAGTTGTTCCATTTCAAGTTCCAATAGGTGAAGGTGAAGATTTTAATGGAATTGTTAATCTTTTAACTAAAAAAAGTTATATCTATGAATCTGACGCTTCTGGTAAAGACAAAGAAATAGATAAAATTGATGAAAAAGCAAAAGATTATTTTGATTTATATCATTCTGAATTGATTGAAGATATTGTTGAATTTGATGATGAATTAATGGAAAAATATTTTGAAGATGGAGAAGAATCACTTACAGAAGAAGAATTAATGAACGATCTTCATGAAGCTTTTGATCATGATGATATAGCCCCTGTTTTAGTTGGGTCTGCTATTAAAAATATTGGAGTAGATAGATTATTATTTGCATTGAAAAAATTTGGTATGTTAGTTTCAGAAAGAGTTTTTGAAACTGAAGAAGGGGAAGAATTAAAACCTAATGAAAATGAAGAACTAACTGGTGTAATAATTAAAAATGATGTTGATCCATTTGTAGGGAAATTGACTTATATTAGAATCATATCTGGAGAGTTAAAACCTGGTGATTCTTTTAAAATTGTCCAACAAGAATCAAATGAAAAAGCATCTCATATATATTTACCTAGAGCAGATAAAAATGAAGAAATTGATATTGCTACACCAGGTGATATTATATTGATTCCTAAATTGAAGAATACTTTTATAGGATCAACAATATCAAAGGGTGAAGATAAAATTGTAAAAGAACCAGATTTTCCAGAACCGATGATTTCAAAATCAATTAGTCCTGAATCAAAAAATGAAATTGACAAAGTTACAAACGCACTTCAAAAATTATCTGAATCCGATCCTACTTTTACTTGGAATTTTGATTCTGAAACTGGAGAAACTGTTGTAAGTGGTATAGGATCAATTCATTTAGAAGTAATGATGGAAAGATTAAAGAAAAATTTTGAAGTTAAAATTATAATTGGTGAACCAAAAATTGCTTATAGAGAAACAATAAGAAATTCTACAGAAGCAGAATATAAACATAAGAAACAAACAGGTGGACACGGTCAATATGGACATGTTAAGTTAAAAGTAGAACCAGTACAGAGGGGTGAAGGATACGAATTTGTTGATGAAATTGTAGGAGGAGTAATCCCAAAAAGTTATATACCTTCTGTAGATAAAGGTATTCAAGAAGCTATGAAAAACGGAATTTTAGCAGGATACCCAGTTGTAGATGTAAAAGTAACTCTTTATGATGGTTCTCATCATGATGTAGATTCATCAGATATAGCTTTTCAAATTGCTGCAAGAGCTGCTTTTAAAGATGCTCTTAAAAAAGCAAAATCAGTTATTCTAGAACCTATAATGCATGTAGAAATTTTTGTTCCAAATGAATATACAGGTGATGTAATGGGAGAAATAACAGCAAAACGTGGAAGACCTATGGGAATGGAAAATGTAGGCAAAGGTGACGATAAAATTAATGCTGAAATTCCTCTTTCAGAAATGATGGATTTCTCTCCTCGATTAAGTTCGTTAACATCTGGAAAAGGATTTTTTAATATGAAATTCTCACATTACAATGAAGTTAGTGGAGATATACAGAATAAAATTATTAAACAAGCAGAAAAAGAAGAAGAATAACATTATAAGTAAATATAATCATTTTTAAGGAGGCATCTATAAATGCCTCCTTTTTTTTGTTATAATTAAATAGATAATAAAAATGGAGGTGTTTATATGTCTATATCAACTAAAAAAGGAGATAAGGGACAAACATCATTATGGAGTGGTGAAAGAGTTAGCAAAGATAGTTTAAGAGTTGAATCTTATGGTACTATAGATGAGTTGAATTCACATCTTGGAGAATCCAAACACTATGTTAAGTCAAATAAAATTAAAAATATTATAATTGATATACAAAATGACCTTTTCAAAGTAGCGGGAACTTTAGCGTCAAAAGATAAAAAATATGTTAGTCCCATAATTGAAAAAGATGTAGAAAAATTAAATAAACTTGTTAAAGAACTGGAAGAAAAAATGAAATTAAAAGGATTTGTTATTCCTGGAAGTACGATTTCATCTTCAAAAATAGATGTTTGTAGAACTATTTCTCGAAGAGCTGAAAGAAGAATAATTTCTTTGTCAAATAACGACAACATTGATATTGAACTTAGAAAATATGTAAACAGATTATCAGATGTTTTATTTCTTTTAGCTAGATATGAAGAGTTCATAATTGATAAAATTGTCTATAAAAAATGGTAAACTCTTATTGTTTAAAAGCTAACATAATTTCTAGAGTAAAAGGATTGAAGAGCTTAAAAGATAAGAGAAGTATTATAAAGAGAATGAAAAATTTATTAGATAAAAAATACAATGCTTCGATAATAGAAAGTGATTTTCATGAGTCACATGAATATATATCTCTTACTTACTCAATTGTATCAAAAGATAAAAATTTTCTTTTAAAAGTAGTTGAAAATATTGAAGAAAGATTAGAAGCTGAATATGGCGTGATGATTACTGAGCATATATATGACATTTTTTAAAGGATGACAAGAATGAATAATATAGAAATATATAATGAATTAAAAGAAAAATTGAAAAATAATGTAAGTGAAAAAAGATATGAACATGTAATGTCAGTAAAAAAATTTTCTGAAGATATTCTTAATAAACATAAAATTGATGATAAGAAAATAATTAATGGAATTAAAATTTCTGTAATTTCTCATGATCTTTTTAGAGATATATCAGATGATAAAATGATAAAGAAATCACTTGAATATGGACTAATACCGAATGCTTTGGAAAAAAATACGCCTATATTATTACATGGTAAGATATCAGCAGAATACTTAAAAAATAATTACTCTATAGATAATGAAGTT
>CAZRTN010000053.1:0-9009 GCA_964603015.1 uncultured Thermotogaceae bacterium
GGTTTTATATTTTCTTTTAAAATTTCTTCCCATTCTATTTCTTCAAGACCTAATTCTTTTGTTAATTGAGCAAGCATGATAATATTCATAGTCCTAATATTTCCAATTTCAGTTGCAAGCTCAGAAGCTTTTAAAGATATTAAGTTTGTTCTTTCTTTTAATTCTTCAGTTATACTTTCTGGATATTCAGCTTTACCAGCTAAAATTGGTGCAGAACCAATTTCAAAATCGTTTAAAATCAACTTTCCTTCTGGTTTAAGGTAATCCAACCATCTCATAGCTTCCATTTTTTCAAAAGCTACAACAAAATCAGCACTACCTTTTCCAATAATAGGTGAGTAAACTTTTTCTCCAAATCTAATTTGTGTTGTAACTGCACCACCTCTTTGAGCCATACCATGAACTTCTGACATTTTTATATCGTATCCAGCTTTTATAAGAGCAGCACTAAGTATTTTAGAAACAAGAATAATTCCTTGTCCACCAACACCAACCAATAATATATTTTTAGTATCTTTCATAATTACACACCTACCTTTTCTATTGCATCAAAAGGACAAACTTGAGCACAAACAGAACAACCTACACAAGTGTTTGGATCTATATAAGAACCTGTTTCTTTATCGAATGAAATTGAAGGACAACCAACTTTTAAACACATCTTACATTTTCTACATTTATCGCTGTTCACTTGGTAAATATGTTGTGCTGGTGCGAATTCTTCTTTTTCTTCTTCGTGTAATTTTTTAAGAGCACAAGGCCATCTTGTTATAATTACGCTTGGTTCTTCTAAATCCATAGTTTCATCTATAGATTCTTTTACTTCATCAAGATTATTTGGGTTAATAGTTCTAACATGTTTAATTCCCATTGCTTTTACTAATTTTTCGAAATCAACCTCTTCAGTTCTTTCTCCCATCAATGAGAAACCTGTTCCAGGATTTTCTTGGTGACCTGTCATTGCAGTTATTCTATTATCTAAAATTATAATTGTTGCATTACTTTTATTATAAACAATATCTAAAAGACTTGTTATTCCAGAATGGAAGAATGTTGAGTCTCCCACAACACCGAATACTTTTCTTTTTTGATTTGTTCTTTCAAACACTTTAGCAAAACCGTGAGCTGCACTAACTCCAGCTCCCATACATATAACTGTGTCCATAGCGTTTAATGGGTCTGCAGAACCAAGAGTATAACAACCAATGTCTCCGGTTATAACTGCGCCTTTTTTCTTTGAGAGCTCAAAGAACATACCTCTATGTGGACATCCTGAACATAGTGTGGGTGGTCTTGCAACAATTTTTTCAGAGTTAGATTCTACTATTTCTCTTTTTTCACCTAATAAAGCTTCTCTTATTATATCTGGGTTTAATTCTCCAGTAATAGGAATTTTTTCTTTCCCTATGACTTCTATACCCATAGCTTTTATTTCTGTTTCTAAGAAAGGTTCGTTTACTTCAATAACATATAATTTTTTAACTTTTTTAGCAAAATTTCTAATTTTTTCTTTTGGAATTGGGAAAGTGAATCCAAGTTTTAAATAAGATGCATCTTCTCCGAAGACTTCTTTTGCATATTGATAAGAAATACCAGATGTGATTATTCCTATCTCGTCTGAATTCATTTCTTCTCTATTTAATTTTGTTTCATTATTAGCATATTCTTCTAATTTTTTAAGTTTTTCTTCTAATTCTACATGATGTATTCTATTTGCAGCAGGTGTTGCAACAAATTTTTGAATATTTCTTTCATATTTTTTAACTTCAACTTCTTTTCTGTCTTCCATTTCAACTAAAGAATAAGAATGACAAATTCTTGTTGTCAATCTGAATAAAACAGGAACATCGAATCTTTCTGATACTTCATATGCTTCTTTTATGAAATCTTTCGATTCTTGTGAATCAGAAGGTTCAATCAAAGGCATTTTGGCATGTCTTGCATAATATCTATTGTCTTGTTCATTTTGTGAAGAATGTAGACCTGGGTCATCAGCTGTGACAATAACATATCCTCCGTTTACCCCTAAATAAGCGTAAGTGAATATTGGATCTGCTGCAACATTCATTCCAACATGTTTCATTGCTGCTAAACTTCTTGCTCCAGCTATAGAAGCTCCAACAGATGCTTCTACTGCTACTTTTTCGTTTGGTGCCCATTCAGAATAAACTTCCTTGTAATTAGCCATAGCTTCAAGAATTTCCGTGCTTGGTGTTCCTGGATAAGCAGAAGCAAAATGAATTCCTGCTTCCCAAGCTCCTCTTGCAGTAGCTTCATTACCAGTTAATAATTTTTTCATACAACAACCCCTTTCGAAAAATTTTATGACATATATTTCTATTATACATGATTGTGTGAAAAATTTTTCATGGTATATGGTTTTATTATGAGATAATATACACAAATAAAAGAGATTATACACTCTCAAACTAATTTTTTGCAAAAATAAAATCCCAACATTTATAAGATGCTGGGGATTGAATATATCTTGATAATAATTTGAGATTATTCGAAATATTTACCTATTAAATTGTTCCAAATTCTTCTATAATCATAATTTGGGTTTTCTGTATAATTTTCTATAATACTAGAATCTATCATGTTAAAAATTATGGAAGTTTCTTTTATCTCTTCTTTTTTTAAGAGATCTAAATCATAAGCTTTTTCAAATATTTTATAATATTTGCTCTCATTCATTAGAGATAAATTATCTAAATTTTCTTTGATCTCAGATATCCTATAACCAAGTAAATAATATTGTTTTAATACAATTGATATGTTTGTGTCCTTTTCTAATTTTGCCATATCAGTTATAATTATATTTTTTAAAAAGCCAATAAACTCTTCTTTGGTTTTTATTTTTTTTAATTTATCTAAAATAGCTTTAAAATCATTTTCGAGTTCTTCGATTATATAATTTAAGAGAGTTACAAATAATTCTTCTTTAGAATTGAAATAATAATATATTGCAGGTTTTGTTATGCCTATACTTTTGGCTATGTTTTTTAATGATGTGTTTTCATAACCATTTATTGCAAGATGTTCGTAAGCTTTTTCTAATATTAATTCATATTTTGGTTTCAAGATAGACTCCTTTCATGAGGTTATCTTCCTCATTAATAATTCTAACGGGCCTCTTTTGAATTTTTTTGACCAATAGTAAGAGAATATGTTCATAATTATAAATACTATTACAGATAATATTATAACAAATAATTCATTTCTATAACTTAAGTTGTTATATAAATCAAAGAGCAATAAAACCCCTACACAGTGAAAAACATAATGAGTTAATGCCATTTGACCTGTTGGTATTAAAAACTTTTTGAAAATTTTGAAATCAATCATATTGCATAGTGAAATAAAAACTATTCCCCAAGCTGAAGAAGCTATTATATAAAATATAGTTGGATTCATTGGTTTAGTATCAAAAAAATAAATGATTATTTCTGAGCTATTATTTAACTTAATGATACTATAAGAAACTATTTCGGTTATAAACGCAATTAATAAGCTGTATGAAAATAAAGTTCTAAATGTTTTTTTATTAGAAAAGTTCATCCTACCAATTAAAATACCTATAAGCATTAATATAATCCAAGGGAAAACTGGATGATAACCATTAAAAAAAGAGTTAAATAGGAAACCTTTTATAGTGAATATATTTTCATAATGTGTAAAATCTATATCCCATCCATAAGAATAATCGAGAAATATTTGCAATGCTAATGTAATTATAATGGATAGTAAAATGTATATATTTATTTTTTTATTAGATTTATAAAAAATCAAACTAATGAAAAGCATATAAATTCCATAAAAATGAAGTATATCAGCAGTCCATTCAAAGAAAATATATAAAATCATACCAACAATAAATAAGAAAAAAGCCCGTTTTTGAATAATTTTTTTATATAAAATTATTTTTGATATTTCGTTTAATGATTTTTTTGTCATTAACGATATTCCTATACCCGCTAAAATTAAAAACACTGCAGCTGCTCTACCTTCAAAAATTGAAATAAAATAATTTATTGAAGAATATTCGATCTTTCCATATGTAAAAACTATTTTGTAATTAACAAGCATCATACCTAAGATCGCAAATGCTCTTGCAATATCAAAACCATAAATTCTTTTCATTATTTATCCTCCTTACCTACCGGTAAGTAAAATATATCATGATAATAATTAAAAAGTCAAATAATGAAAAATAACCCCCGACAATAATAAGTCAGGGGTTAGATTTTATTTTAAAGATTTTTCATATTTTTTATTTCTATCTAACAAATAGTTATTAAGGTTTATTAGTGAATCTGGGGCATTTGTTTTTTTATGGATATCTGTAGTTCTTTTGAGTTTTGTATATAATAATAAATCGTGATATCTTAAGAACCATTTCATTTCTTTCGCTAGTTTATCATTCAAATTAAATTCTGTTTTATAGCCTTCTATAAATTTTTTGAAGTTTGGATTTTCAATATCAACTTTTTCTTCAAACAAATCTCTTAAGGCAAAAGCTATGTCTGCTTCAAAAGGGTATAAAGCCATGTCATCAAAGTCTAAAATGCTAATTTTTCCATCATTCCATTTTAAATTATCAAGTTCAAAGTCAAAATGAATCAGATTAACTTTTCCGTCTATATTTTCATCTATCCATGCTTTTACTGTTTCAAATTCTTTTATCAGCTTTGGTTCATCAGGTAAATTATTTTTTATAAAGTTTAAATGGTCTTTGTAGGTTTTTCTTGATTTATTTGTTTCTTTTGGAATTTGAGATAGTAATTTATGTAATTTTCCTAGTGATTTACCCCAACTGAAAAAATCTTGATTTTCTAATTCTTCGATTTCATGTTGTTTGCCTTGTAATCCTTTGAAAACAACAGCATAAAATCTACCAATTTCTGTCTCCACAGTTTCAATGAATTCATTATTTTTAGATTTCACTGGTTCTACTATGTTGTCAGTTTGTTCTCTTAAAAGATCAATTATTTCTATTTCATCTTTTATTTCTTCAAAATTTCTTTCATCATCTCTGTTGAATCTCAAAAAATGGTATTCACCATTTTTTTTGAATATGAAAATAAAGTTTGCACTAGATCTAAAATATTTTACAGAATCAGTGTCTGGGTTCCATAATTCAGCGATTTTTTCAGCAATTTTACTGTTCCCTTCATCGTCAATTGTCGTAACAACATCTGTCATGGTACTCATTTTCATCATAAAATGTAACATCCCCTTTTGATTTTAATATTTTATATTCCATCCACTATTTTAGTATAACAAAAAAACTCCTGAATATTTTAATATTCAGGAGTCTGTTTATTTTTTATCCTAATTTTTCTTTTATTAAATTTACTATATCACCAACAGTTTTAATTTTTTCTACTTGATCGTCTTCAATTTCAACATCGAACTCACTTTCAAATTCCATAGTCAAATCCACTAATTCTAATGAGTCTATGTCTAGGTCGTCGATTAAGTTTGAATCCATAGTTATTTTTTCTTCTTCAATATCTAGACTTTCTACTAATACACCTTTTACTTTGTTTTCGATTTCTTTTAATTCCATATTCCTCTACCTCCTAAAAATTCATAATATTTTTGATTATTTCTTTTACAGTTTTTATTGAATCTGTATTTGGCCCTTTTTCTCCAGAGAAAACAACACCGTTTTCAACGTCTCCCCTTACAGAGTTATATAAGGCTTGAGCTATACAGAATTCTACATTTTTAAAATCACAAGTTTTAATACATTGATAACTACACATTTTTGGTTTTGCTTTTCCAGACTCTATATCATCAAAAAATCTTGTTTTAATTGCTCTCCCTGGTAATCCTACTGGAGAATTTAATATTCCAATATCTTCTGAAGTTGATTCTATAAATTTCTTTTTAAATTTCAAATCAGCATCGCATTCTTCTGTTGGAATAAACGCTGAACCAACTTGAATTCCATCAACTCCTTGATCGAAAAGTTTCTTTGCGGTAATATTATCATTTATTCCACCAGCAGCAATAACAGGAATATATATTTGTTTTTCTTGGTATAGATTGTCTCTAAAATCGACCATTTCTTTAGCAAGATTTATAGTTGAATTCTTTTGATCATCAAGTTTGTCTTTTTTGAATCCTAAATGTCCTCCTGCTTCAGAACTTTCTACTACATACGCGTCTGGTGCATAGTTGTATTTTTTCATCCATTTTTTGAAAATTATCTGAGCTGCTTTTACTGATGAAACAATTGGCACTAATTTTACTTTCTTTTCTTTGTTTAATTCAGGTAAGCTGAGAGGTAACCCAGCTCCAGAAAAAATTATTTTAGCCCCTTCTTCAATTGCTGTTTTAACATATTTTTCGTAATTATTAAGAGCAACCATTATATTTACACCGAATATTCCTTTAGTTTTTTCTTTAGTCTTTTTAATATAATATTTAAGAGCATCTATATTTGATTCTAAACTGTTATCATCATTTTTTACAAGACCAATTCCAGCTGTTCCAATAACACCTATGCCCCCTTGATTTGCTACTTCAGAAGCCAAGTTGTCTAATGATATTCCTACAGCCATTCCACCTTGCACTAAAGGAATCTTTGGTATTAAATTTCCTATTTTTAATTTTTTCATACTTTCAACCTCATTATAATTTTAATCCACCATCAACTCTTATAACTTCACCCGTTATGTAAGAGGATAGATCGCTTGCTAAAAATAAAGCAAGATTAGCTACATCTTCAGCTTCTCCCATTTTTTTGAGACAAGAATTTTGAACTACATGGTCCTTAACTTTTTCATCTAATTTTTCTGTCATAGCTGTTTTTATAAAACCTGGAGCTATTGCATTTACTCTAATTTGTTCTCCTTTTAGAGTTAATTCTTTCGCCATGCTTTTTGTTAGGCCTATAACTCCAGCTTTTGATGCTGAATAGTTTGCTTGTGCCATATTTCCTTCTATTCCTACAACACTGGATATATTTATAATACTACCTTGTTTTTGTTTTCTCATTATTTTTGCAACTTCTCTTGAGAATAAGAAAGTTCCCTTCAAATTTACATTTATAACTTTCATAAATTGTTCTTCTTTCATTCTTATAAGAAAATTATCTGAAGTTATACCTGCGTTGTTTATTAAAATATCAATTTGGTTTAAGTCTTTTTTTATTTCTTTTACTGTTTCTACAACTTCTTCTTCTTTTGAGACATCGCATTTATATGCAAAGAAATTTTCTCCTAATTCATTTTTAACACTTTCTAATTCTTCACTATTTCTTGCAATTCCAATAACTTTTGCACCATTTTCTATGAATGTTTTAGATATTGTGTATCCAATTCCTTTTGATGCTCCTGTTATTAAAGCTATCTTATTCTTTAACAATATATTCACTCCTAAACACTTAGTAATTCAAGGTCTTTAATGATACTTTTATTTAGTTTTGTCAATACTTTTGTAGGACCTATTTCTACAATAGTCTTAATATCTATCCTGTCCATGAGTTCTATTGTTTCTACCCATCTAACAGAAGAGGTAATTTGTTGTATGATGTTTTCTTTTATTTCTCTTGGGTTTGTTTCTTCTTTTGCTGTATAGTTTTGAATTATAGGTATTTCTGGCTTATTAAATTCTATGTTTTCTAAATAGTTTCTCATTTTTATTTTTGCATTTTGAATCAGGGGTGAATGAAAAGGTCCACTAACATTCAATGGAATTACTCTTTTAGCCCCTTTTTCTTTTAATATTGCTATACTTTCTTCGATTTCTGATGTTTTCCCGCTAATTACAATTTGGTTGTGAGAATTGTGATTAGCTACAACTACATTTTTTAAGTTAACTAGTGCTTTTTTAATTGAGTCAGCTTCTAAACCTAAAACTGCAGCCATGGTGCCCTCACCTGGTGCGCAAGCTTCACTCATATATTTTCCTCGTATGTGAACAGCTTTTAAAGCCTCCTCATAACTAATAACTCCCGCTACTACTAAGGCAGTCCATTCTCCAAGGGAATGTCCAGCAAGAACTTCTATATTTTCTTTGTTTTCTTCTATATATTTTTTGTATTTCATATAACTAACTGCTAAAATTGCTGGTTGTGCATTTTCAGATAGTGTTAATTTTTCTAAATCTTCTCCAAAAATTATAGATTTTAAATCGTATCCTAAAGCTTCATTTGCTATATCTAAATATTTTTCATATTCTGGATTTTCTTCGATTAAATTTTTACCCATGTTTAATTTTTGTGATCCTTGTCCAGGAAAAACTAATGCTTTCACTACATGTTCACCTCCAAAAATGATTTCAATTTTTCATCTATTCCTTCAAACATTTCTTTTATAATATCTTCTACAGATTTAATGTTTTCAACGAGTCCAGTTGATTGTCCTGCCATAAATGCAGAGTTATCTTTATCTCCATCCAAAAAGGCTCTTTTTAAACTACCAAGCATCATTTCTTCTGCTTCTACTGCTGAACCAACTTCTGCTTTTATAACGTTTTTCATAAATTTATTTTTTAAACTTCTTGCAGGATGACCTAGTCTTGCTCCTGCTATCAAAGTATCTCTTATTCCAGATTTTACGACTTTACTCTTATAATTTTCATGTGCTTCACTTTCAATTGTTGCTATAAATCTTGTTCCCATTTGTATTCCTTCTGCTCCAAGCATGAAAGAAGCTAATGCTCCTCTGTAATCTGCGATTCCACCTGCAGCTATTACTGGCACTGAAAGCATATCAGCCAGTTTAGGTATAAGAACCATTGTGGTTACATCACCTATATGTCCACCACATTCCATCCCTTCACCAATTACAGCATCTATACCTTTTTGTTCTAGTCTTAAAGCTAGATTTTCTGAAGAAACGACTGCAACAGTTTTTATACCAACTTTTTTTAATTTATCAATATATTTACTTGGGTTTCCAGCAGCCAAGATCGCAACGGGAACTTCTTCTTTTATCAAAAGTTTTATTATTTCTTCTACATATGGGTTTAACATAATTACGTTTACTGCAAAAG
>CAZRTN010000054.1:0-5597 GCA_964603015.1 uncultured Thermotogaceae bacterium
CATAGAATTTAATTTATGAAAAACATTTAAAATGTCTATACCACTTTGCGTATCAAGGTTACCTGTTGGCTCATCAGCTAGTAAAAAGGTTGGATCGTTTGCAAGTGCTCTAGCTATTGCTACCCTTTGTTGCTGTCCACCAGATAGTTCATTTGGTTTGTGTGTTACCCTGTCACCAAGACCAACAAGCTCTAATAATTCTTTTGCCTTTTCTTTTCTTTCAGATAAGCTTACTCCAGCGTAAACCATTGGTAGTGCGACATTCTCTAAGGCTGACATATTGCTTAACAAATTGAATTTTTGAAAGACAAAGCCAATCTTTTTGTTTCTTACTATTGCTAATTCTTGGTCTTTCATATGTGATATATTGTCTTTTTCTATAATTACATCTCCTGCAGTTGGTCTATCTAATCCACCTAATATCTGTAAAAGAGTTGATTTACCAGAACCTGAAGGGCCAACAATTATAGTAAAATCTCCTTTTTCCACTTCAAAGCTAATATCTTTTAAAGCATGAACATCTATTTTACCCATGTGGTAAGTTTTTCTAATGTTCTTTAGTGTCATAACGTTCATTATTTTCCACCACCTGGTACATTTTTTTGACTTCCAGGACCAAATGGAATATTATTTTCTTCGTATTTATCTTTTAATCTTTGTAATTCTTCTTTGTCAGGATAAATAATCAAAGTTTGTCCGAATTCTAATCCTGATTTCACTATTACTCTATCATCAGTTTTCTCGCCTATCTCAATATTAATTTTTTCAGGTTCATCTTCTGTTTTTAAAAAAACAGAATAATTCCCTTTATCATCTTGATTCAATGCATTTGTCGGGATTACAATTTCATTTTTTGCTTCTAAAATAATCAATTTTACATTTCCAGTAATGCCTGGAATAACACCAAATTTATTGGCATCTTCTGAAAATTCTAATTCTATAGGTATGGTAGTCAATCCGCCAGAGTTTACTGCAACTGGATTTATAAGAGTTATTTCTGCAGGAATAGATACGTTTAACTGATCGAATTCTACAAGGGCTTGCATACCAATACTTATTTTAGATAAATCTATTTCATCCACTACGCTCTCAATTCTCAAAGAGTTTGTATCAACTATACTGATGATATTTTGATTAGTCGGAACAAAATCATCTTCTCCAATATATACATCACTTATAGTTCCCTCAACTGGTGATGTCAATTCGGTATTTTCCAAATTTCTTTTTGATAATTCTAACTGCAATTCCTTTATTTCTTTTATTCTGGCACTATCATTAACAGCCAATTCAAAATTTCTAAGGTCATTTAAATAGGCGATTCTATATTCCAAATCCTCAAATTTAGCCAAAAGATCTCCTTCACTTACTTTTTGGCCTTTTTCAATATATAATTCTGTGACTTTACCTGAAACTTCGGAGACAACATTTCTTTCATCAGCTTCTACAGTACCCGTTATTTCAATATAATCTCCAATTCCAGTTTTTTCTATTGTGTAAGTTGTAAATATATTTTCTACATTTTTCTGATCTGTATTTTTATCAGTATCTTTATTGTTGTTTATTATGAAAAATACAGATATAACAGCGATTATTATTATGATTATAAATATAAAAGCTTTCTTCAATTTAGCTCACCTCTAATGTATAAACCTTTTTCATTTAATAGTTCTAGTTCTTTTATTATTATTTCATTTTTTTGTTTTTCAATTTCCAATTTTTTTAATTCGAGATTGATTAAGTTTAAATCGTGATCGATATTACTAATATATCCAAGTTTGTTTAAGTTTTCTGATTTTTCTAAATTGTCTATCAGATTTTCATAATCTAACTCCAAAATCTGTAATTCGAGTTTCATAGTTTCTAAGCTGTTTTCGTGATTTTTCATATTTCTATCTATAGTTTCTATTTTTTCATTATATTCTAAACTAGTTATATTATTTTTCCTGGTTAAAGCTTCTCCAAGCCTTTCACCTCTATCTAAAATATCATACTGGAAATTAATACCAAACTCCCAGTTCCAATTTTCATAATCTCTTACTCCAAAAGTGAAGTTTAGATCGGGCAAAAAAGGCAAAAACCATAAGTTAGTATTTCTTTTATCTACTTCTTTTGCTAATTCTAAGGCTTCAATATCTTTTCTATTATAAATAGATAAATCAAAACTATTATCAACTATGTTTTTAACCTTTGATTTTGAATCAATGTATAGTTCTTCTGAAAAATCTAAATCAATATTTGCTAAAGAGTTTTCCAAAGACAAAATAAGTGATTCTTGATTTAACATTTGTTTTTTTAGACTATCTCTTTCGTCTTCTAACTCGGAATTTTCCTGCTTATCTTCCAATAATTCTAATTTTTGATTTTGTAGATCTATGTTATTTTTCAAGTGGTAATAATTAAAAACTTCTTTAAATGTATTTATGGTAATAGAGTCTTCTATTTCTTCAAGATTGTGCTGAGAGGATAAAAGGTTAGATTCTCTAGATAACCTATTAGAAAAGTACTCGGTTTTTAACCCATAAGTTATTGATAAACTTATGTTCTCTTTTTTCACATCAAAGTCAAAGCTATCTTCTGTTTTTATATCAAAAGGTATTTGAACTCCAAAGTTAACTCCATAAAAATTTGCAATGTTAATATCTGCATTTAATCCAATATCACTAAGACCGTCCTCTGTTATTGTGATACCTGTTAATTGGTTTGTAGATAAACTCAAATAAGGTTGAAACCAATTGTTATAAATTGAATTATTATATTTAGTTGAAATATAATTTTCTAAGGATTTTTGATAATTGCTGCTTTCATTTAATTTTTCTTCTATTGTTAAATTCACATTTGAAAAAGAAAATATAGAAATTATCAAAAATGCTGATAAAGTGATATATTTTAATTTCAATTCATTACCTCCTCCGGAGATACTTGAACATTTAGTATATAATTTATAAAACTATTTAATAGGTTTTTCTCATTTGAATATAAATTTTTCAAAGTATTATAATAATCAATTTTTGTTTGATTTAGTTGTGTTTTAGAAATTAAATTATTTTCAAAACTCTTTTGATCATTTTCTAAATTATTTTGTTTTATAGCCACAGTTTCAGATAAATTTTCAACTGTATTTTTTTGTGCTTCTATGCTTATATAAGAAGTACTGTTTTGATCTTCAACATTCTCTATAGTATTTTCATAGGTAATTTCAGATTTTTGAACATTTAATTCAGATATTTTTTTATCGTATTGAGAACTATTTTTAGGTAGTGTATCAAAATTATATTTTGTAAGCTCTAAATTCAATTCATTTTGTTTCACCAAAAGAGAGCTTGCAACATAAGTTTCATCTGTATATTTTAAATCTTCAGTATTTATTGTGTAATCTATAGAACCGATATTCATATTAAAATATTTTTCATATTCATCTTTTTTTTGATCATAATTATTTGCGACATTCATAAGAGAATTTTTTAAATCGTTTAAAGAAATCCTACTATTTTTTAAAGCATCTTCTGAAATTAATTCTTTTTCAAAAAGATTTTTGTTATTATTATAATTTATTTCAGCATTTTCAATTTGTAGTTCTAATAATTTCAAATCCATATCTGCGATTTTATAATCATAAACTATTGAGTTTATAGAATTATAATAATTTTTCAAAGAAGAATAGTAATTATTCATACTTTGAACATAACTTAACTCAGCAGATAAGTCAGTGCTTTTATTAATTGATTCTATTTTTCCTTTTTCATAATCCATCAGAGCAATTTCTTTATCAATTTCTAAAAGTTTGTAGTCATCAGAAACCTCTTTTGCTTGTTCATATAATTCTGTTATGTTTGCAGTAAAGGCAAATATAAAAATAACTAAAACTATGGTTGTTATTAAACCTTTTTTCATTTTAATTCCTCCCTGTTGTTTTTTTAATAATTATTTTAAATGAAATGTTATTATCAGATTTTTCAGCAATAATTTCATGTTTATGTATATCCAAAATACTTTTTACTATCGAAAGTCCCAATCCAGAACCTCCTTTATTCGTGTTTCTTGATTTATCTTCTTTATAAAACCTTTTGAATATTTTATCAATATCAACATCTTCTCCATTGTCAATAAAATTAGATACTGTTAAATGAACTTCTTTAATATTTTCTTCAACACTTATATTTATATTAGAATCGTCTTTTGAATATTTAAAAGCATTAATACATAAGTTCTGAAAAACTCTGAAATAAAGCTGAGGATCGAGTTCAACAAAAATATTTTTTGTTTTGATATGTTTCTTTATTTTTTTATTATATTTTTGCTCATAATCAGTCATTTCATATATAAACTGTTCAATAAAATCATTTAGGTTAACTTTCATTTTCGAGATCTGCATATCTTTGTTGTTATATTTTGTAAATTCAAAAAGATCATCAACCAAATCTTTTATTTTAATTGATTTTTTATGTGCTATATTAGAATATTCTTCAAGTTGTGTTTTATTACTGTAGTTTTTTTGTTTAATTAAATCCAAATATCCTATAACAGAAGTTAAAGGTGTTCTAAGATCATGAGAAATATTTGAAATAAGTTCGTATTTCTCTTTTTCAGCATTTCTCTCATTTTCTATCTGTTTACTTATTTCTTCAGACATGTAATTTATATTTTTTACTATCTCCGCTATTTCATCACCACCTTTTACATCTATTTTATGATCTAATTTTCCAACAGATTTTTTTGATATTTCTTTTGAAATCTTATTTATATATTGTATTTTTTTCTTGGTAATAAAATAAAAAATAAATAGAAATATTATTATAGAAGATATCATTGATATAAAAAACATCGTATCTCTATTTAAGAGCATACCAATAGTTTTACCTGGTTCAAAATCTATAATAAGGTAATACTGATTATTGTTATTTTTAAAAGGAATATATATATATTGTTCTTTTTTAACTGCTGGTTTAATTGGTGGATCTGGTTTAAAATTATAAAAAGTGAATTCTAAAAAATTATTGTTTTCAAAGTTGAATTTATCAAAATTAAATCTATCAAATGAAATATTATCTATTGGTTTGTTTGAAGCTATTAAATCTTTTTCTTGATTTATAATTCCAACAGTGCTATTACCTAAATCAAAACTATCTACAAAATTTGTAAAAGCTATTTCAAGATCATGATCTTTTTCTGTATGGCTTTCAAGATTATTTAAAACTTCATTTATGCTGTTTTCTCTATAATTAAAAACAAGTTTTGAATATATATTTAGAAATATAAAATTTATAATTATAGCTGAAAAAAAGCTTATTATAAAAGCAGTTAAAAAGTAACCACGGATAGTTTTATTTTTCAATTTTGTATCCAACTCCCCATATTGTTTTAATGTATTCTGGTTTTTTTGGGTCTAATTCTATTTTTTCTCTTAGTTTTCTTATATGTACCATCACAGTATTTTTTGAATCCATAAAATCATTTCCCCAAACTTCTTCATAAATTTTATCCATACTCATAACATTTCCTTTATTAATTAATAAAAGCTTTAATATTTCAAATTCAGTTGGAGTAAGATTTATATCTTCATCATTTTTTTTAACTTCTCTAGATTTAGTATTTAGATA
>CAZRTN010000054.1:5697-8992 GCA_964603015.1 uncultured Thermotogaceae bacterium
GAATATTCTTTAATAGTAATAAAATCGAATAATCCTTGTGCTTCAAGATATTTTTGATTTTTTATATTAGGTATTTCAAAAATAGTAAATTCTTTAGACATTAAAAATAAATAGTTTTTATGTACCTTTTCACCATAATAAGGTGGTTCTCCCATTTCAGTTAGTTTTTCTTCTAGACCCTTATCGTTTTCTTTCGCATAGTTCAAAACTCGATTATATATTATTTTGTCTGTTTCTTTTACATTAACCATTTGAGCTGCCCCGATGTAAGCATGAAATAATTCTGGGAATTTTCTTGCTGCTTCAACACCTATAATTGTTCCCCAAGAATGACCCATTAGGTATATTTTTTCTTTGTTGAACTCTTTTATCAAATATTCAGAAACCTCTTTAATATCATTAACAAAGTCTTCTACTTCTAAATCTTCCTTTTCTAAACTTCCATCAAATGATTTACCTCCACCTCTTTGTTCCCACACAACTAACGTGTAATCATTTTCTAATTCTTGATTGAATTCTCTAACTCTTGCTAGTTCAGAAGCTCCTGGACCCCCTGATAAGAAAAGTAAAATAGGGTTATTGATATCTTTACCTCTAATTATTAAAGATTGTTCTAATCCCCCTATTTCAACATCTCTTATTTCTGAAATACTTTCCAATCCACCTGAGGTTTCAATTTCTTCTGTTTTACCAGGAATAAAAAATGGAATACTTATTCCTAATGCAATTAAAATTAAAATAATTTGTTTTATACTCATTTTCTTTTCTCCTTTTTGTTTGTTTTATTTTTGTTGAAATTATTCAAAAACAATATTTCATTCAAATTCATCTTTCTTTTCCTCCTTTGTTGCTTACAAATAAATAATATAACAAACTCAATTTATTTTCCCCCAACTAAAGTAAGGAAATAAAAAAATCTGGCTAAAAAGCCAGATTAATAAAATATTATAAATTAATTATTTCATCAGTAGAACAAACTCCGTAAATAACATAATCATTTGTTTCATCAGAAGCCTCATCAAACCCCTTACTTATTAATGATTGTCTTAAATAATTATCATTTTCACACATAAATAAAAATTCATTTCCATCTGAATAAATGTCATTATATTTTCCAATTGCAAAATCTAGTGCATCATTATAATAATTTTCTCCCCATATAAATGAAATAGACATAATTCCTTCTTTATTATACAATTTACTTAAAATAATTAACGATACTATTTCTCCGTTAAATTTTTTTACAAAAACTTCTTTTCTTTCGACTAATTTTTTTAATAGCTTTTCACTAGCTTTTATAGCAGTCCAATCAAAAGTAAAATAACCTTTTCTTTTTTTTAATTGATCAGATTCTAATATAAAAAGAATATCTTTAAAATTTTCAATTATTTCATAATTACCTACACTCGAAACTCTATCGGGCTTTTCCAACCTAAATATTTTCAATGAGTTTATCAGATAAAAACCAAATTTTTTAACAATATCTACACTCTTACTTGTGTAAAAAGTAGCCATTGAAACTAAGTTAAAATCAAAAGTTTTTATTTTTTTCAGATATTCTTCTGTTAGATACTTAGCATATCCCTTATTCTGATAGTCTGGATGAATTCTTAAGCCTTCCAGCCAGTATTCTTTATCTTGTAGATAAGTTAACTTAATAGTACCAATAACTTTTTCATCTTTTTCTAAAACTGAGAAATCACTATTTTCATCACCAACCCATTTTTCAAAAATATTTTTTAGATAATCATGTCCTTCCCAAGTTGCATTTGAAATTTCTATTATATCTTTTTTATCTTTCATTTGAGCTTTTCTTAGAATCATATTAAACCCCCTAATTTTTTATATCAAATCTATTATATATAATTTTGTTAGTATCTCAAATCTTTTTATTGTATAAAATCAAATTAATTCTTCAGTTTTGTGTAAAGTTATTGTATAATATTTATATATAGTGAAAAAATTATCTCATTGGGAGGGGATTAACATGTACTATTTTGCATATGGGAATAACATGAATCCCGATATAATAAAGAAACAAGGGGTTGAATTTCTGGATAGGAAAAAAGGGGTAATAAGAGGATATAGAATTATTTTTAACAAAAAGGCTAAAGATAATGAGTACTCTTATGCCAATATAGAACAAACAGGAAACAATGAAGATATAGTTGAAGGTATATTATATGAATTTGATAGTTGTGAAATGAGAGAAATAGATAGGCACGAAGGATTTCCAACTCAATATAACAAATATAAAATAAAAGTTGAAACTCAAGAAGGAAATATAAATGCTTATGTATATATAGCTCAACCTGAATGGATAGATAATAATTTAAAACCACCAAAATTTTATATTGAAAATATGTTGAAAGGTAAAGATCTTATTTCTCCTAAATATATAAATTTTATAGAAAGTGTTGAAACACATAAAGAATAATAGAAAATAAAGGAGTGTTTAGATGCAAGATTTTAGTCTATTTAGTCCAGAAGTTATTTTTGCCTTCATATTAACTATCTTTGCTGGGTTATCCACTGGTATTGGAAGTGCATTGGCATTCTTTACTAAAAAAACAAATGAAACATTTCTTTCCGCAGCTTTGGGTTTTTCCGCAGGGGTTATGATTTATGTTTCTTTTGTAGAAATATTTGTTAAAGCTAAAGATTCCTTAATATCTGCTCTTGGAGAAGGACAAGGTTACTTAGTAACTACTATTTCTTTTTTTGCGGGGATTGCTCTTATTGGACTAATTGATAAATTTGTCCCAAGTTATGAAAATCCTCATGAGATAAGAGATGCTTCAGATATGAAAAAAAGCTTAAATGATAAAGGTAATCATAAAGAACTTTTAAGAATGGGGATGTTTTCAGCTTTGGCTATAGCAATACATAATTTCCCTGAAGGATTAGCTACATTTGTAGGTGCTTTACAAGATCCTTCTATAGGTATTAGTATAGCTGTTGCTATAGCGATTCATAATATTCCTGAAGGAATAGCTGTATCTGTACCAATATATTACGCCACTGGTAGTAAGAAAAAAGCTTTTTGGTATTCTTTAGTTTCCGGTTTTGCTGAACCTATTGGAGCTTTAGTGGGATTTACCATTTTACTCCCGTTTTTTAACGAAATGACTTTTGGGATATTATTTGCAATGGTAGCTGGTATTATGGTTTATATTTCTTTAGATGAATTGTTACCTACAGCTGAAAAATATGCAAAACATCATATTGCAATATGGGGATTAATATCTGGAATGGCTGTAATGTCTATAAGTTTAGTTTTATTTGCATAAAAAAA
>CAZRTN010000055.1:0-8964 GCA_964603015.1 uncultured Thermotogaceae bacterium
CATATAAAAAAAGGATAGAACTAAGTTCTATCCTTATCTTGGTGCCGAGGGCGGGACTCGAACCCGCACGAGGTATTAGCCCCAATGGATTTTGAGTCCATCGCGTCTGCCAATTCCGCCACCTCGGCCTAATCCAAGAATGATTATACTATAAAAATCATTTTCTGTCAATAATTAATTATTTTTAAAATACTCTAAAATATTAATTAATAATTTTTCGTTGTCTCCCCAACCAAGCCCATCATGTAATATATTCCCTACTGCACCTGTTCCATCATCAAATGAGGAAGAATCTGAATAGGCAATTATCTTTTTTTCTTCATCAATTACAAGCAATGGTTTGTCGTCTTTATCTTGAATCAAAATATTATAATTATCATTAACTTCAAATGAAGTTCCATTCCAAACACCTATTTTATGTATATTGTTAGTTATATTGTGTTTCTTTATATTTTTAATTGGAGCTTGTTCTATGTTGTCACCAACTAATTTTAAATCATAATTTTGTATAAATGAATTGAAAATTCTAACTGAATCCCATCCATCTCCGTCTCTATCTGCTCCACCATGATCCGAAACAAGGAATAATTCTCCATCATTCTCAATAAAGTTGTGTATAGCTGCTATTTCATTTTCACTATATTTAACATTTGGTTCTACTATAACAAGTGTTTCAAATAAAGAAAGAATATCTTCATTAAAATATTCTTTCATAGAAAAAATACTAAATCCTAAGTCTTCTGATATATCTTTAAAGTCAGAATACCCTCCATCTAATACCCAATCTGCATTCCCAGCTTTTTGCCCGTGAGATTCATCAAATATAATACTATTACTTACTTTATTTTCATTTTTAAGTTCTAAAACTCTCATATTTAAATTATTATCATTTTTATCTTTTATAAATCTTAAAAATAATCTATTATTATCTATTTTATTTTTTGTATTTACAGTTAAAATTCTTCCTTCAAAAGAAAAATCGACATTTTCAATTTCATTGTTTAATACTTTTACATTTGTACCTATCTTTATACTTTTGTTTATGCTTTCATTAAATAAGATTTTTACCTGTCTTTCTTCTGTTATTGAATAAAATTGAACTTCTGGCGGGAATATATCCTCAACAACTAAGTCGTTAATATCTCTCGGTTGTATTTCTTTTTTCGAGAGATATTGAGCCAATACTCCAGTTATCTCTATATCTATTCCCTCTTTTAAATACTCTGGTCTTATTCCAGTATTTTCTCTTATCCAAAGTATTCCTTCTCCTGTTTCATCTTCAATTATTATTTCTTGACCCATGTTTTTTATTATTTTTGCATCTAAATGTACTAAAGATCCCTCTAATTCTTCATTTTTTATATCTTTTACCGAAATTTCGCTTGGCAGAATTTTCTTTGCATTTTTTTCTAATATTTTTATTTGGTGATTTTCATTATCTGTTTCTAATACAATTTCCAAATTAGATTTATGATTCCAGGTATATCCTGTAACTCTTATTAAGTCATTTCTTTCAATATTAAGACTTGATATATCTTTTCCTTGAGTATATATATTGACGCCATAACCATCTTTTTCAATAAAAATCATGTTGTTTGCAAATGGTCCTGGTTCCAAAGTAACATATCCTTCGACGGTAAGAGTTGTTAAAATTGGTTCTTTTCTAGCTTGTTCAATTGTAATTATTTCTGAAAAAGATACAGCAATCAAAAACAAAATGAAAACTGACAAAATTATTTTTTTCACTGGAAACATCTCCTGTAATTTTATTTTTATATATTTAATATATAATTATTTAAATGAGAGGTGATAAAATGTCTTTAAAAAATGTTATCAGCCCTGTTATGATAGGTCCCTCTAGTTCTCATACTGCAGGTGCTTTAAGAATTGCTAAATTTGCTTATAATTATATAGGTAATATCCCACAAAAGGTTGAGTTTCAGTTACATGGTTCTTTTGCAGACACATATATAGGACATGGTACTGATAGAGCTTTATTAGGTGGATTGTTAGGATATGAAGTAGATGATATTAGAATAAGAGACTCTTATAAAGCAGCTAAAGATATCAATTTAGAATACTCTTTTGTAAGTGAGGATTTAGGTGAAGTTCACCCAAATACTCTTAAAATTATTGCTACTTACAATGATATAGATTATTCTATTACTGGCTCTTCTATTGGAGCTGGAAAAATAGAGATTATAGAAATTGATGGTACTCTAACAAAGCTTAATTGTTCAAAACCAACAATCGTTATTACCAACAAAGATAAACCAGGTGTTTTACAAAAAGTTTTAGCTACTATTTCAAATCATAGAATAAATATCGCTAACATTAACCTTAATAGAGTTTCAAAATACTTGAATGAAGCAGTTTGTATTATTGAATTAGATAAAAATCCAGGTTTAATTTTACTAACTGAAATAAAAAATATAGATCATATTATTAGCAGTAAATTTATTCCAAAAATATAATTATCTTCCAAAAAATTCATCTAATTTTTTATATGACATATTCATCATAATAGGCCTGCCATGAGGGCAGGTTTTTAATTTCATTCTAAACACATCTTCTACTAATTTTTCAAACCCTACTACATTATCTCCTGTTTTGACAGCACTTCTACAAGCCATTGTGGCAAGAGAATCCTCATGTATTTTCTGTAATGATTCAATACCTTCAAGTTTTAATGTATCTAAAATCTCTCTTATCATTATTTTTGGATTTTTTATTTTTATTCCCATTGGTAAAGATTTTATCTTCAATATTTTCCCCTCGAAATCTATTTCTAAACCAATTTGATTAATTATTTCTTGATGTTCTTTAATCTCTTCGATTTCTTCAAAACTAATATTTACTTCAATAGGTATCAATAATTTATTTTTCTTAATTCTTTTCTCTTCATAGAATTGTTTTTTTAGTTTTTCGAAAATGACTCTTTCATGTGCAGCGTGAAAATCCATTATTATTATTTGGCTTTTATCTTCTAAAAGTAAATATCTATTATTAGCAACTCCTATTATCCTTGAAACTTCTGAATCGTTTTTAAGATCATAAGAATTATTATTCGAAATTGAATCGGATACTTTTTTCTCTTCTATAAATTCATTTGAAAATCCGTAATCACGTTTCGGTTCTTTAAAACTTAGTTTGTTACTGCTATCATAATCGTCATTAGAATAATTATTTTGTTTATAATTTGAATAATCTGAATTATCAAGTGTAATATCTTTTTTTTCTGATATTTTTTCACTGATTGATTTATTATTTTCTTCATTATCTGAAAAACTATTTTGTTTAGGAATTTTTTCAAAGCTCAAATTAAATTTCGTTTTTTCAATTAAATTCTCTCTAAGAATATTTTTAATATCTTTCATTATTATATTTTGCTCTGAAAATTTAACCTCTAATTTTTGAGGATGTACATTGACATCAACATTATCAGAAGAAACACTCATGAAAATGACTCCATAAGGATGTCTTGCTTTATCGAGCATTTCTCCATATCCTCTTTCAAAAACTGAAAATAAGTCTCCTTCCTTAACATATCTTTTATTGACAAAAAATATCTGTGCAGATCTATTACCTCTAGTAACTTTTGGGTTGGATATTAATCCAAATATTTTCCCCCAAGAAGTTTTTTGATTTATATCGATTAAGTCTTCATTTTTTAACTCCGGAAAAAGTTTTATTATTTTATCTTGAAGATTTTCATTTTTGCTAAATTTATAAATTAATTTTCCATTTCTAATATATTCAAAATCTATATTTTCTGATAAAATGAATTTTTCTACAATATCAGTAACTTTTCTAGACTCCGCGGAAGTAGATTTCAAAAACTTTCTTCTTGCAGGTATATTGTAAAAAAGATCATTAACTTCAATCTTTGTTCCCAAGCCTTTAGTAATTTCTTTATTATTCATTTCTTTTCCTGCAATGTACGATATTTCGTTTCCAGTTAGTTCCTCTTCTTTTTTCGAACTTATTGTCATTCTACTAACTTCTGCTATAGAAGCTAATGCTTCGCCTCTAAAGCCAAATGAATTGATTAAGTATAAATCTTCGAATTTATTGATCTTTGATGTTGTGTGAGGTTTTACGGCCATTCTCATATCTTCTAAAGACATGCCATAACCATTATCCTCAATTATTATTTTGCTTTTTCCACCATCAACGATTTCTACTTTTATTTTATCAGAACCTGCATCAATTGAATTTTCAATTAACTCTTTTACTACATTAAAAGTTCCAGAAATGACCTCTCCTGCAGCAATTTTGACTATTATGTCATCTGGTAACTTTTTTATTTTCATTTAAATCGCCTCTGTTTTAATGCTTCGAACATAATAATTCCAGCACTAACAGAAACATTTAAAGATTCAACATCATTCAACATTGGTATTGACACTATACCATCTGAATGATCTTTAATATTCTTTCTTACTCCACTGCCTTCATTCCCCATAACTAGACAAAATCCACCTTTCATATCTAAATCAAAATAATCTTGTCCAGACATATCAGCAGCATAAACCCATATATTTTTTTCTTTTAATTTATCTATAGTTCTAGATAAATTAGTTACTTGAATAATAGGTATTTTAAAAATTTGTCCAGAAGATACTTTAATTACAGTAGAAGTAACTCCGCAAGAGTTATCTTTCGGTATAATAATAGCATCTACTCCACTTGCAACTGCAGACCTCACAATTGCACCAAAATTATGTGGATCTTGTACTTGATCTAAAATAATATAAAATGGTTCTTCTTTTATATACAATTTTTTTTCATCAGAATAATTAAACTCTTTACCAATATCAATAACAACACCTTGATTTTTTGTTGTATCAGATAAATCTTTTAATTTTTTTGAATCAACATATTGACAGTTATATCCTTTTTCAATCGCTAAATTATATAAAACTTTCAAACTATTATCTACATTATCACTATTTGAAAAATATATTTTTTTAACTTTATAATCATTTTCTAAGATTTCTTTTAAGACATTCCTTCCGTGAACATACATTTATCAATCACCTCAAATATTTCATTCAATCTTTCAAAATTTTTATCTAAATATAGATAGCCTATGAGAGCTTCTAACCCTGTAGACCTTCTATAACTTATATCATTTCCTCTTTTTCCAGCTCCTTTTGAATTATAGCCTCTCTTATAAATTCTTCTTTCTTTTTCAGTTAATTCCGGAAATATTTTTAATGCAAATTCATCATGTGCTTTTGCACTTAAAAAATCTTTTGATCTTTCATTTAGCTGATATGTCTTTTTTCTGCCATCTTTTAAAATCAACAATTTATATTTCAAAGCTATAACAGCATCTCCTATATAAGCAAAATTATCAATGGGAATTTCTCTAAAATCAGCTAATTTATTTGTTTTAAAAAAATCATCTACATTCATAAAATCTCTCCATTAAATCAAATTTTTATAAACATTAATCAGTTTTTCTACATTTACAGATAAAGAGAAATTGTTTTCCACAAATGATTTACCCATTGATGATAATTTATTATATTCATTCTCATTATTCAACAATTTTAGTATATTATGTATGAAATCATCCGCATTTAGTTCTGGAATCATAATTCCACCTGTATTTTTTCTTGACAAAAGATCATAAACACCCATTTTACCTAAGGCTACTACAGGCGTACCTGAGGCTAATGATTCTAAAACAACTAATCCTTGTGTTTCTGTATAAGATGCAAAAATAAAAAGATCCGCTTGTTTATAAGCGTCAATTACTTTTTTTCTTTCTTGACCACCTGTAAAAATTACATTTTGCTGCAAACCATTATTAACTACTATTTCTTCAAGATTTTCTCTTTCATTTCCATCACCGATGATAACAAATTTAGTATTTTTCTCTTCATTTACTATTTTTTTGAAAACATCTTTAATAAGAAAATCAATATTTTTTTCTTTAGCAATCCTTCCAACAAAAAGAAGTATTTTATCTTCTTTATCTATATTATATTCTTCTCTTAGATCCCATTCAATAGGTTTATCAAAAGAATACATATCTATCCCGGTAGGAATAACTACAATATGATCTGAAGGTACTCCGTAATCGGTTAAAACCTCTTTTATGTTATCTGTTGGAGCTACTACTTTATCTAATTTCATACACCATTGTTTTATTAATTTTTTTGATTGTTCCATAGTGGGCCTAATTATCAAAGGAGCATAATGTCTGTAATATTCATACATAGTATGATGAGTCCCTACATGCTTCAACCCAAGGTTTGAAGATAATATTCTAGCCATAATCCCCATAGAAAAAGGAGCATGTGAATGAATTACATCTAAATTTAAGTTTTTAATTTTAAATAATTTTTTTGAAAAAGGCAGGGCAAATCTCTGCTCTTTTTCCTTAAAATAACTTACAGCTGGAAATTCAAAAACATTTCTTTCATCTCTTTTTAAATCACTATCGTATTCTGGAGCAAAAACAAAAACATTATGTCCCATTCTTTCCATTTCATCTTTATACATTTTAACTGCTGTCGCGACCCCATTTTTTTGAGGCACATAAGTATCTGAGAACATAGCAATATTCATTTTTTTCACCTTCTTTTAAATAATGCATTATTTAATAATAATAATAATCCCCCAAAAATAATTTGCATATAATATGAAGAAAATCTCCAACCAAAAACTGCAGTCAATGCTGCTTTCGAATCTCCTGTTAGAGAACTTAAAAATATATGATAAGCTCCTTCAGTAGAGCCACTGGCTCCAGGAGTTGGTATATAAAATACTACCATATTAAGAAGAGCCATACCTCCAAATATTTTCCAATAAACTATATCAATATTAGGAGTAAAAACATCTACAAAATAATACAAAGAATACGCTTGCACCATTAAGAGAATAACTCCTAAAAAAATATCAAGTAACATTATATAGAATTTTTCATTCCATAAAAACTTTATACTTTTTTTTAGTTCAACTATCCAGTTTTCCAATTTCAAACTAAGATTCTTCTTCCTTATAATTCTAATTTTTTCAAAAACTTTTACTATTTTTATAATTATTTTACTTCTTATAAATAAAAGAAGAATAAATAAGGTTACTATTAGTGATGTAATCAATCCTAATTGAATAAGCTTAGAAGATATATTCCCTTTATTTAAAGAGTTAATTATATTATTATAAAATAAAACAGCAACAAAAAAATTTGTAAACATGGTTTCGAGAAACCTAGAAACCATTATATTCATACCATGTTCATAATCTACCCCGATTTTTTCGTTCAAATGCCATATTTGATAGGGTTGACCTCCTGCAGCTAAAGGTGTAACAGCAGTAAAGAAAAAACCCATAACATTATTATAGGCTAATTCTAAAAAATTTGTTTTTATATTAAAGTTAGAAATTATGATTTTCATTCTCAAAGCATCAATTAAATAACCAGATGCGAATATAGAAAAAGATATAAAAATATGTTTTAATTTAATATTTTTAATTATATCTATCAATCTAGTATTAGTAATGCTTCCAATAATTGAAAAAATCCCTATACTAATTAAAACAGCGATAATAACATAAATAATATTTTTATTAATTGTTTTTATTTTAATTCCTCCTTTTCAAATTATAAGGAACTATTATAAATTTTTTCAATTTTCTTAAAGGCCATTTCATCATCATATTTAGAAAATAGTTCATATGATTCATCTTTATAGCTATTATATAAATTTTTATCATTTTTTAAATTATTCAATATATTTCCAAAATCTTCATTATTATTTCCAGAGAGATAATGGGGAGAAAATATTTTTTTATAAACTTCTAAATTTCTTAATATAATAGGCAAACCACTTCCTGCTGCCTCTATAACAACAAGACCAAAAGTTTCGTGTATTGAGGGGAGAAAAAAAACATCAGCTAGCCTATAATAATCAATCATATATTCTCTATCAATAGTTCCAGTAAATTTTAAATTATTCGGTGAATTTTTTAAAATTTTATTCATTTTTTCATATCCTTCTGTAGCATTCTTAAAAGGCATACCACCAACCCATATAAATTTCATATCTTTATTTTTTTTAGCTATTTCATAAAAATCTTGAACACCTTTTCTTGGTTGTATTTGACCTGATCCTATAACTATAAAATCATCTTGGCTATATCCATATTTATCCCTTAATTCTTTTTTCAGTTTATTTTTTGACTCTGGATTAGTAAAAAACATATCTTTTCTTACAAAATTTCTAAATATTTGAATTTTTTCTTCGTTTATACCTAAATCGTTAATTAGCTCTTGCTTCGTTTCTTCGCTTACTGCTAGAATTTTGTCAGAAAGATTGTACATTAATTTCAAATATAATCTGAAAAATGGTAACCATATAAAACTATATTTCAAACTTCCTTTCAAGGAATTTGGAACTATATGAGCAGTAAATATCTTAAAAGATTTATTTTTGTTAAACAATAAAGAAAAAAAAGTTTTTAAATTAACTGTATGTGCGTGTAAAATATCATAATTACCAAATATTTTATTTTCATATATCTCATGATTTCCATATTTTTTCAAAATAAACTTATGATCTTTAGTTGCTGAATAAACTCCTTGGCCAGGATACTTTTCAGCAATAGAAAGAATGTTTATCTTCATTTTTATCACCTCTTTATTATAAGCCATTATATTTTATCATACTTCAATTATATGTAATAGTATAAATAGTAATATCGCAAAATTAATTAAAATATTTAAAATATTACCTGTTAATATCTCAAGATTAAATAATATTTATCTAGAGATAAAAGTTTTTTCATCAAAACAATAAAGAAATATTTAATACATAATTAGATAGATAAGTATCTTGTCATTCTGAACGACGATTTTTGGAGCTGAAGAATCTAAAACCTTTTTAATTTGCTTCGCAAATTTATAAACTCAGACCCTTCGACGATGCTCAGGGTGACATTCGCTAATCT
>CAZRTN010000056.1:0-8757 GCA_964603015.1 uncultured Thermotogaceae bacterium
TTTAATTTTTTCAATGAATTCAAAATCGATTTAGAACAAATTTGGAAAAATAAGAAAAAGTTTGTTCGTTTGGATCCAGATAAAATATATTTTAGTGGATTATTAAAAGAAAAAAACAAAATAATTGCCTATTTATATTTTTACGAAAACTTAATCACTGTTACAGAAAATGATTTTTTAGGTGATAAAAAAGTTTTAAAAATATTCAAAGATGGAATTTTATTAATAAACGAAAAAAATCAATTTGAGGTGATTATGTGAAAAATTATATAACATTGCTTTTAATAATATTTTCAATCAATATTTTCTCTGTAAATGTTTCATATAATCAAGATAAAAATGAAAATATAATAAATTTAGACACAAAAGTAATTAATATTGAATCTAACGATACTAAAACTTTTTATACTATAAAAATAGGAGAAAAAATATATTCAGATCAAATAAAAAAAATTAATAGAGGACCAGTTAGAGAAATAAAAATAGAAAATGATCTAATAAAAATAATAACTTTTACTCCAGTAAAAGTAGAAACAAATGAGAATTCTTTGGTTATAAAAGGTACAAAAAAATTGAGTTTTACAGATATAAGTTTCAAAGAAATTTTGTTGGAAGATGCGATAAAATTATTTTTAGAAAAAACAGGTTATAAATGGTTAAATTCTGAAGAAATACCTGAAAAACCAATTTCACTTGAATTAAACGAGATATATTTTGAAAATTTTCTGAGAATATTAGAAGAAATATATGATTTAAAAACCATATTTTACACTGATAAAAATCTAATAATAACTCAAAAAGATGATGTATTTCAAAATCATCTACCATTTGAATTTCAAAAAATTCAAAATGAAAATACTAAAAAATTAGAAAAAATAGAAGAAATGGAAGAAAAAGTTGTAAATAAAAAAATAATTATTTTGGAATCAAAAAAAGATTTGACTATTTTAAATAAAATTTTTGATATAGATATAATAAATTATGAAGAAATTTTTGTAATACAAATTAATGAATCAGATGAGCAGAACTTTTTAGAAATAGTTCAAAAAATTAATCAAAAAGAATTAAAAGATGAAGATAATATTACAAAAATAACAAAACAAGCAAGTACAAACGTAAAATCTGACGAAAATTATACAATATTGAAATCTAAATTTGATATGATGTTTTTAGAAGACTTTTATAATTTAAGGTACCAAAAAATAAATGAAGATTATTATTTGATTTTTTCAGATAAACAAACAACAAAACAAGTAGAAGAATTGAATATTCTTTTAAATAGTATAGAAATAAAAAAAGAAATAACAGAAGAAAAAGTACTAAAAACAAATCTTTTAGTAGTCAATTCTAAAAATATAGAAATATTTGGTAAAATATGTAATGAGGAGAATATTAATTATAAAATCATAGAAAAAATTGAAAATAAAAATTATATTATAGTAAAAGCTTATCAAGAAAGTCTAGATCTTTTAAAAACATTTGTTGGAGAAGAAAAAACAGAAAACGAAATATCAGTAAAAAAATTGATAACAGAGTTAGCTTCTTTCGAAAATATAAATGTGATTATAGACTTTGAAGATTTTACCATTAATTTCAACAATTATGATTTAATATTTTCAGACATATTATCCTTTTTATCTAGCGAAAGTATTTTGTATACGAAAATAAATGAAAATACATATAGATTTTTTGAAAACAAAAAAATATTAAAATATAAAGTCACAATTTTAGCAGGAGACAACATAGAAAATAAAAGTGTCAAAGATCTATACGAAATATTAGATAAAAACTTAGATATATTTAACAACATCAAAGACTCTTCAGATAACACATATATAGTAACTAAACCAGAAATGTATGTTCTAGAAGGAGAAATAGGAGAATTAAACTCTGTTCTTACCATACCAATATTCGAGGAAAAAGATGGAAAATCACAAGTTGTAGATACGATAGAATCTGGATTAAAATTAAGTATCAAAGGTATATACAATAGAGATACAGATTTAATTGACACAGATTTAGAGCTATTATTAAGTGAGTTTTCAGATGAGAGCAAAAAAGAAGAAAGCGGATATTCTATGAACAAAAGATCCTTAATAACAAAAATTAAAATAAGAAATGGCTCTACTATAAAAGCTGGAAACATGAATTTCTCAAAAATAATTCAAAAAACTGAAGGTTTAAGTATATTAAAAAATATTCCAATTTTTGGGAAACTTTTCTATAACAGCGAAAGTAAAATTAGAAATTATAACATAATAATATTTTTGAATATAGAAATAAAAAATGAAGCCGAGGATATAAGCATATGAGGTGATTCTATTGAATAGAAAGCCTATCGCAGCGGGAACATTTTATCCAAAAGAAAAAAAAGAATTACTCAAATTAATGGAATATTTATTTGAAAAAAAACCAAAATCAAAAAATAATAGTAATTATGAAAAAAGCGGTATAATATTACCGCATGCTGGTTATGTTTTTTCAGGAAAAACTGCAGCAAAAGCTGTTGAAAGATTAAAAGGAAAACCAAAAAATATATACATTATAGGCCCAAATCATACAGGCTTGGGAGAAAACATATCAGTTATGGACAATGGTGAATGGTTAACGCCTTTAGGAACAGTTCCGATAAACAAAACCAAAGCAAATGAAATTTGCAAGTTGTTAGGAATTGAACCAGATGTAAAAGCACATCTTAGAGAACATTCAATTGAAGTTCAATTACCTTTTTTGCAATACTGGTTTGAAAATGATATCAGAATAATTCCAATAGCCATGAAAGATCAAACTAAACAATCAGCTAAAACTCTGGGAGAAATACTGAAACAAGTTGCATCAAATGAAGATTTGATAGTTGCCTCTACAGACTTAAATCACTATGAAAATCAAAAAACCACTATAAAAAAAGATGAAAAAATAATTGATGACATAAAAAAAATGGATATAGAAAAAATGTATGAAGACATAAATGATAAAAATATTAGTATGTGCGGATATGGACCTGTTGCTGTCCTTTTAAATCAAGGGTTTAAAACTGTTGAAGTTATTAAACACACAACAAGTGGAGAAGCTTTAGATGATTATGATACAGTAGTTGGATATTTATCTGCAATATTAAAATAGACCTGAAAACATTTATACAAATAATAATTAGTGGAGGTGGAAAAGCCATGATAGTAGATACAGAATATGGCAAAGTAAATATAAAAGGTGATGTGGTTAGAGAAATAGTTTATAAGGCTGTTTTAGAATCATATGGTACCGTAGATATGGGAAAACAGGGTTTCTTTGATAAAATAGCAAGTCTATGGGCAAAAGATGAATCAAAAGGAATTACAGTAGAAGAAGAAGAAGGAAGACTCCTAGTGAATCTTTACCTTGTTCTAGAGTATGGGTTACCTGTTAAAAAAGTAGCAGAAAACACTCAAGAAAACGTATATCATAGAATTAAAGCTATGCTTAATTATGAAGATGTACTTGTTAACGTACACATTTCAGGGTTAAAGTTTTAAGAAAGGGTGATTATTAAATGAAAAATTATTTGGAAGGGAAAGATATATACATTGGTATTAAAAAAGCTGCACAGGTTTTAATCAGCAACAAAGATGAAATCAACGCTTTAAATGTTTTCCCTGTTCCAGACGGTGATACTGGATCAAACATGTCATCAGCAATGCTTGAAGCAGTAGAATGGCTTGACAAAGTTAAAAACCATAATTCATCAAAAGAGGTTTTAAAAAACCTTAGAGATGGTTTATTAATGGGTGCAAGAGGAAATTCGGGTGTTATATTATCTCAAATATTTAGGGGTTTTACAGAATCATTAGAAACAAGAAAAAAAATTAGAACTATAGATTTCATTCATTCTCTTCAAAACGCTAAAGAAGTAGCTTATGGTGCTGTTATAAAACCAGTTGAGGGGACTATGCTTACTTTGATAAGGTTATTAGCAGAAAGAGCTGAGGAAGAACTTTCTGAAACAAGAGATTTTTTAGAGTTTATGGAAAAATTAGAAATTATTTCTTTTGAAATAGTCGATGAAACACCTAAGTACTTGAAAAAACTAAGAGAAGCGAATGTTGTTGATGCAGGCGCTAAAGGTCTTGCTTATATAATAAGAGGATTTAAAGAAGCAATACATGGCGACACTGATGTTAAAATTGAGACCTTAGAAAACGCCAGTCCAAATGATATTGCAAATATTGCTTATGAAGATATCACATTTCAATACTGTACAGAATGTGTTTTAAGGTTAGACAATCCAGAAATATCAAAAAAAGAAATGGATAAAATAAGATCATTTTTAGAAGAACACGGAGACTCAATAGTTCTTGTGCATCAAAATGATTATATAAAAACTCATGTACATACAAACCATCCAGGAAGCGTATTTGAAAAATTCTTAGAATATGGCGAATTGATGAAAATAAAAGTTGACAATATGAAACAACAGCACGAACATGTAGTTGAAAATGTAACTCCTACAGAAACATCAGATGAAATAATACCTGTTGAAGAAAAAGATGATCCAGAAAGAAATTGGGGAGTAGTAGCAGTTTCTCCTGGAGAAGGCATATCAAATGTCTTAAGATCACTTGGAGTAAACAGAGTAATTTCTGGTGGACAGACTATGAATCCTAGCATAAAAGATATAGCAGAATCAGTAGAAACTTTACCTTATGATAAAGTTGTTATATTACCTAACAACCCAAATATAATAATGACCGCAGAAAAGGTACAAGAAATGACAGATAAAGAAATTCTTGTTGTACCTACAAGATATGTACAAGAAGGTGTTTCTTCAATGCTTGGATTTGATGATTCTTTAGAAAAAGATGAATTATTTGAGTCAATGGACGAATATGTAAAATCAATAATTCCAATTCAAGTTACCTATGCAATAAGAGATTCTGAAATTGGAGGAGAAAAAGTTAAAAAGGACGAATACTTAGTTTTCTCTGGTAAAGAGCTCAAAGAGCATGGTGAAGATTTGTATGAAAAAACTCAAAAAGTTTTGTTAGAATATCTTGAAGAAGGATACGAGATAATAACAATATTTTATGGAGAAGGCTCAGATAAGAAAAAAATAGATGAAATGATAAATAACATTTTAGAAGAGTATGATGATGTAGAAGTAGAAGTTCACAATGGTGGACAAAAACATTATCCACTATTCATATCTCTTGAATGATTTTTGATCAGATTATGGAGGTTATAAAAATTGCTTATACAAGATTTAATAATAAAACTACACCAATTCTGGGCTGAACAAGATTGTATAATAGAAGAACCTTATGATATGGAGATGGGTGCTGGCACCTATTCTCCTTCTACTTTTTTTGGAGCTTTATCCAATCAAGATGTAAAAGTAGGATATGTTCAACCTTGTAGAAGACCAACTGATGGTAGATATGGAGAAAATCCAAACAGAATGCAAAGATTTTATCAATATCAAGTTATCATAAAACCATCTCCAGAAAACATACAAGATATTTATATAGATTCTTTAAAAGCACTTGGAATAAAACCAGAAGAGCATGACATAAGATTTGTTGAAGACAATTGGGAATCACCAACTCTTGGAGCTTGGGGTGTAGGTTGGGAAGTATGGCTTGATGGAATGGAAATAACCCAATTTACATATTTTCAACAAATGGGTGGAATTCCTTTAGAAGAAATAACAGTTGAAATAACTTATGGAATTGAGAGAATAGCAATGTATTTACAGGGAATAGAAAATGTATACGAAACTAACTGGAACAAAAATACAAAATATGGGCTTTTATATAAAGAAAATGAAAGGCAGTTTTCAACATACAATTTTGATGAAGCAGATATAAAAATGTATGAATCTTTATACAATTTGTATAAAGATGAGTTTGAAAGACTTATGGAAAAAGAACTATATCTTCCAGCTTTCGATTTTCTAACAAAAACCGCACATGCTTTCAATATGCTTGATGCGAGAAATGCAATATCTGTAAGCGAAAGACAAAAATACATACTTGATATAAGAAATATGTCAAGAAGTGTTGCAAAAAAATACGCTGAAACTATTGATGGAGGCGAAAAAAATGAATAAAGCTATTTTTGAAATTGGAGTTGAAGAACTTCCATCAAGTGAATATAAAAACATAATAGATCAAATTAATGAAAAATTAAAAAAAATATTCAAAGATAATGGGTTAAAATATGAAAAAATGAAAACCTTCATAGCTCCAAGAAGATTTGGTGCTCTAATTGAGGGTTTTGCTGAAAAACAACCAGATTTGACAGAAGAAAAAAAAGGACCTCCAAAAAACATAGCGTTTGACAAAGATGAGAACCCAACAAAAGCTTATCAAGGATTTTTAAAAGGTTCTGGCGTTGAAGAAAAAGATGTTAAATTCAAAGAAATAAATGGAGCTGAATATATTTTTGCTGAAATTTTCAAACCTGGTAAATCATCAAAAGAAATCTTAGAAACAGAGATACCTAAAATGTTGAAAGAAATGAATTTCAAGAAATCTATGAAATGGGGTAAAGGAAAATTCGTTTTTGTAAGACCAGTTCATTGGATAATGGCAAAATTCAACAGTGAAATATTAGCTATTAGTGCTTTTGGAAAAAAAGCATCTGATATTTCTTTTGGTCACAGATTTTTTGGTGAAAAAATTACAGTTGAAAACATAGATGATTACTTCACAAAAATGAAAAAAAATTATGTAATAGTTGATTTAGAAGAAAGAAAACAAATAATTAGAGAAGAACTTGAAAAAATAAAAAAAGAAAATAAACTGGATGTAGAAAAAGATGAAGACTTAGTTGAAGAAATTGCAAAATTGACTGAATACCCAACAGCAGTTGTTGGAGAATTCAAAGAAAAATATATGAGTTTACCACAAGAAATAATAATGGTGACAGTAAAGCATCATCAAAGAAGCTTTGTTGCAAAAGAAAATGGGAAAGTTTCTAATAAATACGTTTCTTTCCAAGATGGATATGGTAGAGAAAAAAATGTGGTGGACGGATATTCAAGAGTAATAAATGCTAGGCTGGATGACGCAGCTTTTTATTACGAAGACGATCTTGAAACAGATTTAGACAAAAGATTAAAAGAATTATCTGGAGTTACCTATCATAAAGGGTTGGGAACTTATTTTGATAAAATTGAAAGAATGAGAGATTTATCAACATATATAGCTGATAAAATAGGTCTTAAAGATTTAGAAAAAGTTAGAAGAGCTGCTTTACTATCAAAAATAGATTTAACTTCAAATGTTGTCTATGAATTTCCTGAAATGCAGGGTGTTATGGGAAGAATATACCTTAAAAAAACAGGAGAACCAGAAGAAGTATATATGTCAGCATCAGAACACTACAGACCTTTTGACGAAACTGATTCTGTTCCAAAAAATATAGAATCAAATATAGTTTCATTATCAGATAAAATTGATGATATAGTAGGTTATTTTGGTATAGGAAAAATTCCATCTGGTTCAAAAGACCCGTTTGCACTGAGAAGAAAAGCTTTTGGAATTATAAAAATATTAATTGAAAATGAATGGGATTTAGACATAAAACAAATATTAAACGAATCAGCAAAAATACTAAAACTTGAATATGATGAAGAAAAGATGGAAGAATTCATTTCAAGTAGATTAAGTACAATATTATCTAAAGCGAACATAAACCCAGAAGTTATCAACGCAACTTCAATTAATTGGAATAGACCTATTAGAGCATATCTTTCAGGTAAAGCTCTAAATGAATTTATAAACGATGAAAATTTCAAACAATTTATCACAGCTTTTCAAAGGGTAAATAATATATCAAAAAAACATAATAGCACAGAATATTCAGGAAGAAACTTTAAAGAACAAGCTGAAAAAGATCTTTTTGAAAAATATCTTGAAGTTAAACCAAAATTTGAAAAATCAATCAAAGCAATGAATTACAAACAAGCTATAAATGATTTAATAGAACTAAAATCTTCTATAGACAAGTATTTTGATGATGTTTTCGTTATGGATAAACACGAAGATATTAGACTAAATAGACTTGGATTTTTAAAAGAATTGGCAAGTTTATTCTATGAAATAGGAGATGTTGCACGTCTATATCAAGGTTAGGGGGGCTTAACATGAAACTTGAGGCTTTTATTAAAAATTATGATTATTTAGATTCAGGGGTTTATGATTTCATAGTAAAAGAAAATTTAAGAGAAATCGCTTTTCCATCAATCATTCTCTTTAAAGGAGAATCAAAAGAGTTTGGAGAAGGAGAAGTTATTTTAGCTGATTATGACAGAGCATTAGAAATTTGGTCAGCTGAAATAAAAGAAAAAGGCATTACTATATCTTTTGAAGAAAACAAAATGCCATATGATATTGAAAGACTAGATCTTCCAACAAATTGGGAAGATTTCATGGAATATGCCCATTTTTTTATGGAAAGTGGAGAGTTAGATATATTAACATATAATTTTGACAATAAGAAAGAAGAAAGTAAATCAAAAGTACAAAAATATGAAGAAGCCATAAAAAACATGAGTCTTATAAAATCAGAAATACCGGACCTATTAACATCAAGAGATAATATATTCACTGTATCTGTTTTAAATTCTGGTAAAATGCTTATTTTTGGTATAGATACAAATGAATATGTAAAAATGGCTAATAAATTAAAAACTTCATATGAAAAAAAATATTTATGGCTAATATTGAAAATAATATTAAAAGAAAAACTTTTAAAACACTTTAAAACATATAACCCAGC
>CAZRTN010000057.1:0-8662 GCA_964603015.1 uncultured Thermotogaceae bacterium
CCATTTTTTATTTCCTCTTAATAAAAACTAAATCCTCCTTCTGGATTGTCTCTCTCTTTTTCTTCTTCTTTATATTTTTCTACTCCGTAATTACTACCTTCTTTAAATTTAATGCCATCCCAAAGTCTTGCAAATTTCTTATTATCTCCCATTCCTACCATTCTCCTTGTTTCTGTTGCTCCTATTTCATTTCCTAATGTACTTCTTATAACTTTATCACTTACTGGTTTTATTTTCTTATGTCTACAATATGCCAAATAGTTCCTTTTAAAATCTTCTTTTGTTATCTGTCTCTCATAATCTTCTTCTATCTCATCCATTATAAAAGCTGCAACACTATTTGAGTTTCTAAGCCAGATTAATTTTATGTCTTTACTTGTCTCTTTATTTGAAAAATCCTTCTTTCTTAAGATTCTATCAAGACCTCCAAGTGAAAAATTTAATATACCCTTCATTTCCTGTGGAGTTATTATTTTTTTTACAATGTTTGGTTTTTGTAAAAATGCTGTTTTCTTTTCTTCTTTTTCTAAAATTTCATAATCTTTTTTTGGTAGAAACCTATAAGGAAAATTAATAAATACCCACCTTTGCCAAAAAGCATCGCTTGTTGTGTGTATTGAAGGAAGTTCGTTTGCTGTGAAAATAAGCTTTGCATAATTAGTAAATTTTATTCTAGACTGGTTCTTTCTGTTTACTTCAAGCTCATCTCTACCAGTAAGTCTTTTAAATATGGTTGTAGAAGATAAACTTTTGTTTGATATGTCACTACCTATATTAACTAATTTGTTCCTTAAGGAGTTTGCTGCAAACTGATCTTCTTCTATATCTTCAAGTGATAATCCAGAAGTGTTCTCTGATCCTAAAAAAATCTTTAATATTTCAAGTAATTTACTTTTCCCATTTCTTCCATGGCTTCCAAAAAATATAAAAGCTTTTTCCAAAAAATAATCTTTTATTAAAGAAAAACCAAACATCTCTTGCACTACTAATCTGTCATCTTCAGTAGAAGTTATCTCTTTTAAGAATTCCTTAAAATAAGGACAGTCTGCACTCTCATCATATTCTATATCAAGTTTATTAAAAAAATAAAAGTCTGGACTAAAATTTAATACCTCTCTTGTTTTTAAATTTAATATTCCATTTTTAACACATATTAAATAAGGATTTTTATTTTGTTGTTTAAAAAAAGTTTCAGAATCAATATATGTTTTTGCCATAATTTTATCTATTATTTTATTTGCATCTTTTTTATTATACCTTTCTTTTAATACTTTTATTATTATTTCCTTGATGTATGTTTTTGCATCAGGATGATATATCCCTTCTTTATAAATATAAACCTCATCGTGCTTATCATCTCTTATAGTTTTAATATAATACCTATTAATTATATATTCTACAATTCTTTCTTCTACTTGTAACATATCGCCTTTATATCTTTTTTCTATTGCTTCCATTAAATCTATAAACTTGTTTGTATTAGGAGTTGTTTTGTCATAAAACTTTTGCATGGACTTTTCTAATTTATCAGCTTTATTCATAACTTATGACCTCTTTTTTTATTTTACCTGTTTTCCAATGATTAACTCCTTCAAGTGCAATCATATTTCTATAAGAACTTTTAAGTGTATCAGATTTTATATAATTAGATAGTATTTTATTTTTAAAATTATATACGAATGTTTTTGATTTGTTTCTCAATTCTGGAACTAATATAGAAATGTGATAGCTTTTACTCCCTGAAAAGCTACAAGTAAAAGCAATATTATCTTTTATTAATCTTTTACATATATCTTTTGCTTTTTCTTTTATTGATTTATGATTACCTGGCTCATCAATATCTATCATTATTTCAATATCAAGAACGCTTCTGTGTGTTGCTTTGTTAATAAACTCATCTCTTTTTGCATGCAAAGATTTTATATATTCTTCTGGTTCATATTGTAATAGATCAATAAACTTAACCCACTTTGAAAACATTTTTTGATTTTTTATATAATAATTATGACAAATTTCTAAATCAGTATAACCTAATTTATTTATTAAGTAATTAAAAAATTCCATATTGGACATATTTTTATTTCTATGAATTCTTTTAATTCCTTTATAATTATTATTATTAATCATTTTTTTCAGAAATTTTTCTTATTATTATTTTATCCTCATCTGCTTCAACATCAACCTTATCTCCTTCAGACAAATTGTAATGCCTTATTATAGGATAATCAAGACCAACATAAAAAGAAGAATCTATTTTTATTATTTTCCTTGTAAAAATCATGTGTATTTAGTTAACTTTAATTTATATTTAAATATTTCTAAATAAACTTTATAGTAATTACAAACATTTATAAAGAAAAATAAAACCTATCCAGGGTATCCAACTTATCCACCTTTTTTTGAGTTCTCTATACGAGGGCTGTAAAATTCATAATGTAGTTAAAAAACCCTGGATATGCTGGATAAGGTGGATATTCTAAACAGTAAGTAGTAACAAAAAACCAAAAAGTTTAAATATTATTAGTGTTTTAAATTTAAAGTAGGGTGACAAATTAAAAATGGATAAGAAAGGTCAATCAATGGGCGGTCGTATTATGGCAGTCATTTTTGGAACAATTCTCTTAGTAGGTGCAGCAATCCCTATCACACAATCAACTATTGATAGCGCAAATTTGAGCGGAACTACAGCTACTGTTGTTGGATTTATACCTTTATTCTTAGCTCTTGCAGGTCTTGGACTAGCAGCTGCTTTGGTACAAGGATAAAAAGCATAAAGCTTTTGTTAGTTAGGATTTTTTCACGAAGTGGGGCGGTATCCCCACAATTTTTAAAAAAGTAGTAAGAAGGAATAATATAAAATGTTGTTAAATGTTTTCTTAATAATAGTTGCTCTATCCCTAATATTGTTATTTTTGTCTTACTACTTTAAAAAAAAAATAATGTTATTGGGTTTGTTTTCAGGTGTTGTTTTAATAATTCTTTCTTTAATACTTTTTAACTCACCACTTGAATATACAACGGGATCAATAAGCGAAACAATAGGTTCTGTTGCAACTAGTAATATTATAACAACAGAAATAAATTCAAATTTAAACAGCATAGTATCATGGGTTTTATTATTAGCAGGATTTTATTTTACTGTTAAAACAGCAATAGATTTATATTCATTAAAATATGATGATTATGAAAAAGAGTATGTAACTTTTAAATAAAAAAATAATTGAGGGATTATATGGTAGAGCAACAAAGAGAAGCTATAAAGCAGTTTTTAGATTCAAAAGATTTTCAAGCAAGATTTTTTCTTGAGCCAGAAGTAGATAAAGAAGGAGATGTAGATTTTTCTCATTTTGATAAAAACTTAGCAATAACAAACCTTGTAAGAAATCCAAGGTATAAAATAGATGAAACAACAAAAGCAAGAGAACTTTTAAAGTCATTACACGTAATAAACAATACAAAATATTTCTATGAAAAAAAAGTAAAAAAACTTGTAGGTTATGGAAAGAAAGAAGAAAAAGATGGATCAATAACTAGAGTTCCAATATATGATGAAGTAAAAGTAAAAATCCCAAAGTTTCCTAAAACTTTCCATAAACTAAAAAGTAGTTTTTTTAGTTTTGTTAATACAGCCGCTTCAACTAATGGTTTTAGGGTATTACAAGCAATATCAAACAGAACAATAAGGGAGGACACAATAAATGAGCGAAATGAAAAAAAAGGATCTTGGTTTAACAAACCAAAGCCAAAACAATATTATTAAAGAAAAAAAACCAAAAAAAAATACAGTTTTTAAGTTAATGTGGATAGCCATAATTTTATTTTTAATATTAAGTTATAGTTCATTCTATTTTGGATGGGTAAGCTTTACAGTAGAAAATAGCACAGTATTAATTGTTATGATTTTTTCTATATTAATTAATATATCTTTATTAATAATTGCCTTTGCCTTACCTATAGGAAAAAAAATAATTCTTAGATTTAGGCAAAAACTTTCTTTTAAAACAGGAAAATATGTTAATGCTATTTTTATTACAAAGAATGGAGTAGTAAAAGAACTTTATATTAAAAAGAATGATTCCGGTACTGTTAAAATAAATAAAAAAAACTATACAAGAAACCCTACACTTTTATTTAACTTTGAAGGCATACCAACATACTTTTATGTTGAAGATCACGCAGACCCTCTTAATGTATGGAATGAAGACTTTAAAGCTCAAATAAGTTGTCAAGAACTCGATGAAGTAATGAATGGAAGTGGAGCTTTTGATTTTAAACAATGGCTTGAGCAAAACAAGATGATTATTATAATAGCTTTAGGTATTGTTGTAGTTTCTGCTCTTATTTCAGTATATTTGGCAGGAATGAATTATCAAATGCTTAGAGATGGAACTTATGCTATTGCAAAAGGAGCAAAGACTTTATCATCAGGGATATAAAATGAAAGAAACTATAAAATTAAAAATAGTAGTAAAGTCAAGGACAGGAAACCATTTTGAAAAAATAGACTCTTTTGAAGATACACCAAACAAAGCAGTTCAAATTATAACAAAAAAATATTGTAAAGGTCTTTGGTCTAAACTTGGTGATGCCTTTGAAGAAAGTGCAAAAGAATTGGAAAACTTTTTAAAAAAATAAAAGTTTTATATTCTTAATAACAACAATATTTATATATAACTTAATATATATTTTTATTGTAGAGTGAATTATAATAAATGGTTGAATATGGAGTAGATCCCGGAACTTCTGTAGTTAAAAGGAAGGATGGTTCAAAGGAGTTTTATAAAGATAATAAGTTAGTAAAAGAAGAGTCTGCAGAAGGCAAGACTGTTATTAGAGTAAAAGTTGGAACTCCAAAAGGTTCAAAAAGTAAAAAAGGTGGCTCAAGTGGTTCTCGTTCTAAAGAAAGTGAAGTTTTCAAAGTACAAAAAGCTAAAACAGCTTCACAAAAAATGGAAGAAAAAATTGAGAGAGCTTTACAAAAAGAAGCTCAAGCAAAAGAAAAAGAGAGAGTTAGAAAAACGCTTACAGTTTCTGATGTTGAAAGATTCAAAGCTTATGAAGAATTTAAGAGACAAGAAAGACAATTGAAGTCTATTCAAAGAGAACAAAAAAAAATATTTAAAAAACCAGAAGAAAAAGTTTTTAAAAGAATTGTTGGAAAAGAATTTAAAAAAGAAGTGAAAACAAGACAAAAAGACAAATTTTTTAAAGATTTAATTCAAGACATTTCTAATAAAGATAAGTTTGCTCCTGTTAAAAAATCAGCACAAGAAAGTAAAGAAGTTTTTATCCAATTAGAAGATATTAAACAATTTTCTAAAAAGCTTCCTAAAGACTTATCTACAAACAAAGAGGTTTCTTTTTTTGAAAAATCATTAATAGAAAAAGCACAAACTCCAGAAGATTACTTATTAAAACTATTAAAACCATCCAAAACAGAAATTGCAACAAGAAAAGTAAAAGATTTCTCAGGTTTTGGTGATTTTGTTTTTGATTTAAGAAAAAATTTAGCTTCTTCTTTTCAAACATCAACAAAAATAAGAAGAGGGGTAGGAGAATTTGGGGCAAGAGTAGTAACAGATCCTTTTGTTGGTGCAAGTATATTAGCAGAAAGGACTGGAGCTAAAAGAAGAGGAGATAAAACTTTTATTTATCCAGAAGATCCTTTTACTCTTTTTACTAAAAGACCTAACCAAGAAGTGAAACAAAGAGAAATAAAAGTAGAAGGTTTTGATGTTTTCTTTGAGCCAGAAGTCATAGAGCTTGCTATAACCCCAATAGCTGAAGTAGGAGGGGAATTCGCAGTTAAAGGCTTATCAAAGGCAGCTAAAAAAATAACTCCCTTTGTAGATGACTTATCAAAGGCTACATCTAGAAGGTTTGATGATATTGTTTTAGAAAGTAGAAGAATAAAAAGAAAACTTCCTAGAAATGTTTTAGATCAGCCTTTTGATGAAGATTTACTTTTTGATTATACCCCTCCAAAAATAAAAAAGAGTAAAATAAAAACAGCTCCATTTATAGATGATTTACAAGGATCTTCAAGAGGTTTTGAATTATTTGTTGATGATGTTAGAGTAAAGGGGAAAATTGGTGAATTAGATGAAACAGTTGAAATAATAAAATATGATTTTGACCCTAAATTAGTTGAGCCAGTTTTAGATAAAGACTTTGGAACAACAAAAGAATTTCAATTTAGGCTTTTGCCAAAAGAACAAACTCCAAAACCAAAGGTAGATATAGAAATAAAACAAAAAGTTACTAAAAAAGAAAAGCCTTTATTTGATTTTATAGATGAAAAGATAGAAAAGTCACCAACAAAAAGCTTATCAGAGTTTGAGAAAGGAACAAAAGATATAGAATTTTTAAGTATAGAAGACTCAAAATTCAAAAAATTTTTAGAACTTGATAAAAAAATACCAAAAGAAAAACCAGAAATATTTGATTTAAGACAGACTAATCTTTTTGAAAATTTTGAGCCACCAAAAGAAATAAGATTAAGACCAGAAGTGGCAGGAATGAATATTGATGATTTTTTTATTACAAAAAAAAGAAAAGTTTCACCAACAGAAGAAATTATAAGTTTAGAAGGAAGAAAATCAAAGTTTTTTCCAGGCAAAAAAGGTCAGCAATCAATATTAACCTTTAAAGATGAAGGCAAAAGTTTTTTAGATGAATTAAATAAAAGAAGAAAGATAATTTTTGACACAAAAGAAAAATTTACTCCACTTGACAGTATTCCATCAATAAAAAATAAACCTTCAGGATTAATAAAAACTATCCCAATATCTGATATTTTATCAACACCAAAAAGTAGAATAGATTTCGGAATTGATAGAATTTCATCAAAAAGACAATCTTTTAATATAGTACCAGATTTAGATATAAGAACTAATGTTGATAATCTTTTTGACATATCACAAAGTAAAGTTAATTCTTTTTCTTTTGATTCAGCACAAAGGCAAGATTTTACACAAGATTCAATAACAAAAACAGCACCTTTTTCTTTTGATACTAGAAAAGATTTTGATACAAGACAAGAAGAGCCAGTAGGAGATTTTGATTTTAAAGTAAGAAAACCAAAAATAAAAATAGATTTGTTTCAAAAAGCTAAAGGAAAAGTTCCGGGATACTATGCAGAAGTAAAAGAGAAAGGTAAATTTATAAGAATTAATAAAAAACCATTATCATTAAAGAATACAAAGTCTGCTATGTCAAGAGCAATAGATAACACACCATCAAGAACTGGTCGTGTAGTTTTTTCAAATCAATATGTAAAAAAGCAAAAAAAGAAAGATAGTTATTTTGAAAAGAATAAAAACGAGCTTAGAAGAAACAAGTCAGGACTATTTATAGAAAAATCAAAATTTGCAATAGATACAAAAGGAGAAAAGAGAGGGATAACAGTTAAGGGTTGGCTTTCAAAAAAGAATAAAGCAATAAAAAAAAGATGGGGTTTATAAAAAAATGGTTTCACTATTTTCATTATTAAATGATAATAATAAAAAAAAGCATATTATAGATAAGATGTTAAAAAAGGGGATACCACTTAGAGAAATAAGAATGTTATTAAAATCAAATAAAAAAGGGCAAATTAATAGATTTTCAATGTTTATTATGGCAGGGTTGGCTTTTTTAATTTTTATTTTTGCAGCTCCAATACTTTCTTCATTTATTGGTATTGGTGCAAGTCAGACAGGAACAGCAACTGCATTTGTAATGAAAAGTTTTATGTGGATAATAATAATTATATTAATCGTGTTTTTAATTAGAATTTTGGGAGGTAGTGAATGAAAAAAATATTAATTTTAATAATAATAAGTTCATTATTTTTTTTATCTAGCTGTACTCAAACTGTAGTACCAGGAGCAACAGCTATCCCACTTGATGAAAATAATGCAGTTCCAGTTAACATTCAAGATTATAATGGGAAACTTTTTAGTTACTTTTTAACTCAAGAACTACAATCAACAACATTAACAGAAGATACTGTATTTATGGGCTTCAATGTAACAGTAGACAATACCACTAATTGTGTTGTAGGTGATGCATTAGACTTGGTAGATCAAAACAACAACTTTCAAGGAATAATCACAAGTATTGATGATAATATAATATCTTTTGTTCCTTCCCTTGTTAATAATTTTGAAGTAGAAAGTACAGAAGTAAAATGTGGGGAGTGGAATATGGCAGTAGATGGGTCAAGTATAAAGCAAACATTTACTTTTGATGTTCCAAGCAATGTTACTTTAGACTTGGAAAGTATCGCAGTACAATTTAAAGACAATTCAGACTGGGACATAAACACTTTTGGAAGCAGGACAAGTTTAGAAAATGGTTTTACTGCTGGAATACAAGATGGGCAATACACAAGGTTTTTTTTAATTTATAACAACGGAGGGTTTAGTCTTAGGGGTTTTAATATTGAAGATATTGAGAAAGCACCAAGTGGGCTTTATGGTTTTACTGCAAATTTAGAATTTGAAAAATCTTATGGGGCAATCCCTGCATTATACGGAGAAGATGATGACAAGTTTGTAGCAAATATAAATGATGATTTAACTTCACAAACAGAAATTGCTTTTATAGTAAGAGGACACTACAAAGATGACTAAAAAAATAAACAAATTTTGGATATTGACAATTTTCTTATTATTAGTTT
>CAZRTN010000058.1:0-8410 GCA_964603015.1 uncultured Thermotogaceae bacterium
TTTAGAAAATTGGGTCTGCTTCCATGTGTTCCCAAAAATCTTTCGATAATTTTTGATATAATTCATAAATTGTATCTCTATGTACTTTTTCCCATTGAGCCAAATGTCTTAAAATTTCTTTTATTTCTTTACCTTCTACCTTTTCAGCTGCTTTGTTATAAAATTCCATAAAATCTTCTTCTATCAAATAAGCCATTCTTAAAACAGGTATATCAGTTTTTAGTTTTTTGAAATCACCTTGATTAGCTATTTCTTTTTTTTGTCTGTCTCTAAAGGCATCTCCTATTTCTTCACCTTTATATCTTATAGATTCACCTTCATTTACTTTATTTATTAAATTGTTAATGTAATCAACATGATCTGATTCCATTTTACCCAATTCTAAAAATGTCTTTTTAACTTCTTCATTATGAACTGTTCTTGCCTTTGATTCATAAAAATTCATACCTTCCATTTCTTTTGATAAAGCATATTCCAATATTCCTAATATTTGACCTGACATATGAACACCTCCATAAAAATTGAAATCGTTTTTTACTTTTATTTTAATTTTACTGTCATTATTATTATAACTTATAAATCAATTTTTTCAAAATTTATTTTGACTTCATTCTCTTCAACATAAATTTCAGCAAAATATCCATCACAAAATGCTCCGGGATTTATAACCCTAATTTCATTAATTGTTTTATCAAACACATTATGAGAATGACCAAAAATCATAATATCTATTTTTGGTTTAAAATATTTGATTAATTTCTCTGGTTTTGCTATTCCAGTCTGATGTCCATGTATTATTCCAATTTTTATATTTTCTATTTGTACTATTTTTGTAAGAGGTAACTTCTCTTTTATATAATAATCATCCATATTTCCTTGAACACCAAAAAATTCAGCCTCTTGATTAATCATTTCAAAATATGTATTTTCTTCAACTATATCTCCAGCAGAAATTATAATGTCATAATTTTTGAAATAAATTCTTTGTAATATTTCTGAATTAGCTCTAGTTGGTATATGCGAATCAGAAATAACTAATATTTTTTTCATATAAGTCATCTCACTTTTTGAAAAGCCCCCCTATAAAGGGAGGCTAATATTTATATTAATCTTATTGATCTTTGTATACACCCCAAATTCTCCATAGTGTTCCAACATATGGTTTTGGTTTTTCTGTCATAAGGTGTAAATTGTCTCTTCTTGCAATCAAGATATTTTGTGCAAATGTATAGATTAATGGTTGATGTTTAGCTATTAAATTATTCATTTCAGTGAATAAATCTTTAACTTTTTCTTCATCAATCGTAACCTTTTCTAATTGAAATATTTCATGAATTCTTTTTTCAAAATCTGGAACATAATAATTTTCTGGTTTTAATAAGTCTGGATTACCTTTTTCAGCTAATGTTTCTGGTGAATAATTCCAATAATGCCAAGCTTCATCTAATTGCCACATATTCCATCCACTATGTGGATCTGGTGAGTCTCCTGAGAATCTTATAATCATACTTTGGTATTCACCTGATGATAATTCTGTAACTAATGTATTGAATTGTAAAGGTCTGAAATTAACTTTCATTCCTAGTTTGCTTAGTGAATCAGATAAAATATTTCCAATTTCTACCCATACTGTTGTAGAAACGTTTGTAGTTAAATCAAATTCTACTGGGTTTCCTTCGGGACCAATTAAATTTCCTTCTGAATCCCAAGTAAATCCACCTTTTTGTAACTCTCTTCTAGCTGTTCCAAGTGAATATCTATAGTTTAAAGAGTCCATATATTCTTCATCATAATAAATAGATCCAGGAACTTGATCTGTATAAACTGCTGCACCTAAACCGTTCAATTGGTTATCTACTATTGTTTGTCTATCTAAAGCAAAAGAAACTGCTCTTCTAAAGTTTTCATTTCTGAACCAAACTCTTTGTTCTTTAATTGGTGAATTCCAGTTAAATCCAATAGTACTAGGACCAGGAACTAAATCTCCAATTACAGTTGTATAATCACTTTCTGATTCTTTTTCTTTCATAGAAACATAGTTAGATGCTGAGAGAGCTAGTAAATCTAATTCTCCAGCTTGGAACTTAAGAACTTCTGTTTCGTTATTTTGTACAATTTGATATACAATTTGGTCTAAATATGGTAATTGTGTTCCATTGGTATCTTTAGCAAAGAAATTTGGATTTCTTTTTAAAATTACTCTAACGCCTTCTCTATAATCTTCTATGATATATGGACCTATTCCAACTATATCATTAATTTGTTCTACAGTCCATGTTTGAGCAAATGTTTCAGGGTCTCCAACTATATCAGAAAAAACATGTTCAGGTAGTATATAAGTTGAACCAATAGATGATGTTACTGTTCTTAAAGGTTCTTCATAGATGAATTTTACTGTATAATCATCAACTTTAACAACTTCTGGTAAATTATCTGAAGAATCCATATAGCTGTTATTTCCGTTGTAAGACATGTTTGCAACAAAAGCTAATTTATCAAATGAAAAAACAACGTCTTCAGCATTAAATTCTTCACCATCAGTCCATTGAATTCCCTCTCTTAGCATAAAAGTTATTTCCATTTTGCCTTCATCAGTTATTTCTTCTTTATAATCTTTTGCAAGATATGGATTTCTAAAATAACCATTTGCATCTTGACTCAATAACATACCAGCGAAAAGACTAATAAAATCATCAGAATTTTGATCACTGAACCAATATGGATTTAATGTTTTAGGACCTGTAGTTGTTGAAAGATAAAGGCTTCCACCTCTTTCTCCTTCTACATCTTCTACCATCCAGTCAACTGAAAAAACTGTTAATGATAAAATTAAAACGGTTAGTACTGTTAGTAACTTTCTCATCTAATCCCTCCTATAAAAATTATCCTCAACCCACTGAGAAATATTATAAGAGTTAAAATGAAAAGATGGGAGAAATCTCCCATCTTATTAAATTATATCAAATATTATTGTTCTTTCCAAACTCCCCAAGGTCTATGTAAAGTTCCTACAAAAGGTCTTGGTGTATCAATCATTAAATGTAAGTCATCTTGAACTGCAACCAATATGTTTTGTGCAAAAGTATAGATTAATGGTTGATATTCAGCTAAATTGTTATTCCATTCAGTGAACATTTCTGTTAGTTTTTCGTCATCAAGAGTAACTTTTTGTGTTCTAAAGATTTCATCATTTCTTTTTTCAAATTCAGGAAGATAATAATCTTCAGGATCTAATAAACCAGGATTATTTTGAGCTAAATATTCTGGTGAATAGTTCCAGAAATGTAATCCACCATTTAATTGCCATGTGTTCCATCCATCATTAGGATCTGGTGTGTCTCCTGACAATCTTATGATAACTGCTTGATAATTAGCTGACATTAAATCTGAAACTAAAGTGTTAAATTGAATAGGTCTGAAATTAACTTTTATACCTAGTTTACTTAATGAGTCAGATAAAATATTTCCTATTTCAACCCATACTGTTGTAGATACATTTGTTGTTAATTCAAATTCTACTGGGTTACCGTTTGGACCGATTAAGTTACCTTCTGAATCCCAAGTAAACCCACCTTGTTGTAATTCTCTTCTTGCTCTTGCTAATGAATATCTGTAACCAAGTGAATCTATAAATTCTTTATCATAGTATTTCATTCCTTCAGTTTGGTCTGTGTAAACTGCTGCACCTAAACCATTTAATTGATTATCAACAATAGTTTGTCTATCTAGTGCATAAGAAACAGCTCTTCTGAAGTTAACATCTCTAAACCATGCTCTTTGTTCTTTAACAGGAGAATTCCAATTAAATGCTACAAAACTAGGTCCTGGAACTAGATCTCCAATCATTGTTGAATATGAAGATGTTGATTCTTTTTCTTTCATAGAAACATAGTTTGAAGCTGATAATGCTAAAATATCTAATTCTCCAGCTTGGAATTTAAGTACTTCTGTTTCGTTATTTTGAACAATTTGATAAATAATTTTATCTAAATATGGTAATTGAACTCCATCTTTTGATTTTGCATAGAAATGAGGATTTCTTTCTAAATCTACTCTTATACCTTCTCTGTAATCAGCGATTACAAATGGACCTGTACCAACAATATCGTCTAATTGTTCTATAGTCCATGTTTGAGCAAATGCTTGTGGATCATCTGCAACATCTTTGAATTTGTGTTGAGGAATAATTGTAGTAAATCCTATTGTAGTTACTGCAGTTCTTAATTTAGAGTTTTCATATGTAAATTTAATTACATCTCCATCTAAAACTTCAATAGTAGGAAGATTTCCATTGTCGTCTTTATATGTATCATTTCCATTAGCTGACATTTCAGCTACCATTGCAACTTTTTCAAAAGTAAAAACAACATCTTCTACTGTTAAAGGAGTTCCGTCTGACCATTTTACGCCTTGTCTTAATTTGAAATATATTTCCATACCACCATTATCTGTGGTTTCTGTCCAGAAATCACTAGCTAATCTAGGTTCTGTAATGAATCCATAATCGTCCTGACCTAATAATGATCCCATATACCAATCCATTATGTCAGTTGATGATGTTTCTTGTGCCCAATAAGGGTTTAATGTTTTTGGTCCTGATGTATCTGATAAATAAAGAGTTCCCCCTCTTTGACCGCCTTCTACATCTGCGATCATCCATTCAACTTCTTCTGCAAAAACGAATAAAGCTGAAACTAAAACTAGTAAAAAAACAAACAGTTTTCTCATACTATCCCTCCTATTATATTATCCTCAACCCTCTGAGTATAATATAAATAAAAAATTATTTTTTAAATTACAATTAATGTCCTAATGATCTTGGATCTAATGCATCCCTAATTGCATCACCAAACAAGTTATAAGAAATAACTGTAATGAATATAAATAAACCAGGTAATAATAACCATGGATAATTTGTCAATGCTTCAATGTTCTGAGCTTGTGAAAGCATAAGTCCCCACGAAGCTGATGGTTCTGTAATTCCGATTCCCAAGAAACTCAATCCTGCTTCACCTAAAATATATTGAGGTACTTGCAAAGTAGCGGAAACAATAACATATGTCGCTGTATTTGGTAATAAATGTTTTCTTATTACTCTGCTAGGTGGATATCCCATTGCAATAGCCGCTTCAACAAACTCGGATTGTTTAAGTCCCAATGTCATACCTCTGATAACCCTTGTCATTCCAGGCCATCCTATGAATGAAAGTATGACGATGATAAACAGATATCGTAGTGCTGGACTAATACCCGAAGGCAGAACAGCGGCTAAAGAAATAATCAAATAGAAACCAGGTATAGACATTAATATTTCTGTGATTCTCATCAATATTTCATCTGTCCAACCACCATAGTACCCAGCAACTCCACCAAGGAATAATCCAATAGTGAATGTTATTGCAATACCTATTAACCCAATTGTTAAAGATATTCTTGATCCATATAAGACTCTACCGAACATATCTCTTCCATATTTATCAGCACCCCATGGGTAATAAATACCATCATCGGATGTATGATCACTATATTCAGGAAGCTTACTTTTTTCAACACCAAATAAATGAATATCAGTAGGTATAAAACCTAAAAGATTGTATTCCCATGAATTTACAAACCATTCTATATCATATCTTTTAAAGCTAACTGCTTCTAAATCTTCTGGAAATACTTCCAAAGGAAAAACATTAAAGTCTGAAAATTGAACTTCAACAAAGTCTAAACTTCTATAATGTGCTACTTCAACTATTTCTTTTCCTTCCAAAATAGGACCATATTTAAAATGTTCTTTGTAATCTACTAAAGCATAATCTCTTGTATCGGTTCTAACTTGAACTTCTTCTCCAGATATTAGATTAGAGAATCCTGAAGGATACATTCCATCGATTTTCTCTGGATCAGAACTAATATTATCACCTTGAAAATAAAATAATGGAATTAGACTTCTTGGTGCTTGTCTTGAAGAATCCAATTCTACCCATTCACCTTCAGCGGTTTTTGCCCTTACTACTTCATTAAATACATATTGAACATTCGAAACTGTAGCGCCATAAGTTTCACTGTAGCTTCCTAGTTCCAATGTTGATGTTACACCTTCAAATGAATCGTAAACTCTAAATTTATTAAAATGAGTAGCTTCTACAAATTCACCCTTTCTAGTAATAGGGTCTCTTGTTAAATCATAAAGATAAACATGTCTTTTAACTTTTTCGCCAGTTATTTGATCTGTTGTAAAAGTATCCATAGGTTGCATATATCTATATTTTATATGATTATTATATGGATCCATAGGTGAAAAGAAATCAGCGAATATAGCCAATAAATATAATACAATTAAAACAAACATAGCAGTAAGTCCTAGCTTATGTCTTTTTAATATTCTCCAAACCAACTGAGGCATGGAGAGAAATTCATTTTCAAATATTTCTTCATTTGACTTATTCTCTACGTTCTTAGCTTGTTCTTTCTTTTTCTTTGCCATAAATTAATCCCTCCATTAGCCTAATCTTAATCTTACTCTCGGATCAACTGCTGCTAATAATATATCAGCAATTAAATTACCTACAACTAATAATAATGCACTAAGCATCAAGTTCGCCATAACCAAAAATATGTCCTGTTGTTGTAATGCTTCAATAATCAAACTTCCCATACCAGGCCATGAAAAAACTCTTTCGGTTAAAACAGCTCCTCCGAGCAAAGTAGCGATATTAAAACCTAAGGCTGTAACAACTGGGTTTATGGCATTTCTCATAGCATGCTTATATGTAACTATTTTTCCAGGCATACCTTTTGCTCTTGCAAATTCTACGTAGTCTTTGTTCATTTCATCAAGTAATTGTCCTCTCATAACCCTCATAGTACCTGCTAATCCTGCAGTACCAAGAGTTACCATAGGACCAATAACATGCCAGAAATAATCTGTCATTTGTTGGAACCAATTCATATCATCAAATCCTAAAGAAATAATTCCTCCAATTGGGAATAATCCGGTTGCCGCGGCCATAAACAGCCACAACAATGCAAAGAAGAAATTTGGAATCGAAATTCCAATAAAACCAAATGTTGATAATGCTTGGTCTGTAAAAGTGTATTGTTTAAGTGCTCCAACAATACCCAGCGGGATACCTATCCCCCAGGTAAAAATGAATGTCGTTATACTCAGAAGTAATGTCGCTTCTAACCTTCTAAAGAGGATATTCCAAACAGGGACCTTATAAGTAAATGAGAATCCCCAATCTCCTTGAACAATATTTCCTAACCAAATAAAATATTGAGTTACAGGATCTTTATCTAACCCAAACTGTGTTTCCAAAGTATCAATTTGTTCTTTTGAAATACTTGGATTTAATCTGTACTGATCTAAGAAATCCCCTGGTGCTGCTTGAATAACAAAAAAAGCAACAATTGAAACCCCAATCAATACAGGGATTGCCATAATCAGTCTTCTGATAATGTACTTAAGCAAGATGAGCTACCTCCTTTTGTTAATTAAAAGGGCAGGAAAAAGCATCCCGCCCTCCCTTTATCAAATATTTAAATTATTGTGCTTTCCATAATCCCCAAGGTCTCCATAAAACTCCTGCAAGAGGATTTGGTTCTGGGTTGTAAATATTTAGTTCTTCTACATGTGCAAATAATACGTTTTGTGAAACAGTATAAATAAGAATTTGATTTTGAGCAACTAACATTTGCCATTCGTCCCATAGTGATTGTAATTTTTCTTGATCAAAAATTGATTTGTTGGTTCTCATTATTTCATCAATTCTTCTTTCAGATGGTGATGCGTAATAGTCATCTGGGTCTACCCAATCTTGTACTTCTGGGTGCCAGTTCCAGAAATGTAATCCGCCATCAAGAGCCCATACATTTGAACCCCAAGCTGGATCGTCTCCACCTGATAAACCAAGAATTATACCGTCCCAGTCTGCTGAATAAAGTTGTCCAACTAATGTATTAAATTGAACTGGTCTGAATTCAACGTTTATACCTAATTTTGATAATGAGTCTACTAAAATATTACCTATTTCTTCTCTTGTGTTGTTTCCAGAGTTTGTGCTTAAAGAGAATTCAACAACATTACCTTCTGAATCAATTAATTGTCCAGCATTATTCCATTCGAATCCGCCTTCCATTAATTTTCTTCTTGCCATAGCTAATGAATATCTGTAACCTAAATCTTCAATTTCTGGATTATAGAATGCTGATGATCTTGATCTTGGTCCGTACATTGGTTCTCCAAGTCCATTCATCAAAGTATCTATAACTGATTGTTTATCAAAAGCATATGCAATAGCTTGTCTGAAGTTAATATTTCTAAACCATTTTCTATGAATTTCATTTGCAGCGTTTCTATTTAGAGCAACAAATTGAGAGTTATTGGATGGTCCACCGATAATTGTTTCCCAATTTT
>CAZRTN010000059.1:0-8339 GCA_964603015.1 uncultured Thermotogaceae bacterium
TTATTAGAATATAATTCTGTTATTGGTGTTATATAATTATTAACATAATCTATAAATTCAGTTAATACATAATCTAATATTTTAGGATCTTCAATATCATTTAATAAATTAGTTCCTAAATTTTGAAATTCCATATATTGTTTTTTAATTTCTCTATTAATATCATTAAATACTTCTACATCAATTAAATTATTTTGTATGACATTTATTTCATTCATTTGATCAATTGAATCCACTTCCATTAAATCTGGCATTTTTAAATACTCCCTTTATTGACACCGGCAGAATTTCGAATCAAATCGATTTTTTGCCGGTGTTTTTAAATATTTAATAATTGATTTTAACTATTTACTTCATAAATTTAACACTTTCAATAAGCAAAAATATACTTGAAAAAATAAGTATTAATAATTTTTCTAAAAGAACAAATTACCACCTGTCGAAAGTTCTAGGGATTCACTAACTCTAACTTGAATTTTACCTCCAATTTTACAATCAGTTATACTAATATATTTTTCATCGTCCATTTTAACAATATATAAATCATAATTGTCTGCTTCAACAGGTAGAAAATTACTACATTTTAAAGCTAAATCCGCATTTGTTTCATCTAATGTTTGAGCATCTTCATCAGTCTTATAATCAGGAAATGTATAAATTGCAGTGTCTGGTATATGAATTGCTTTCATTTCATCTTTTTGAATTAAGAAATCAATATAATCTTGATCTTTAGATAAATTTTTAATAATTTTTCTCATATCTTTATCTATTTTTTTCTGACAAATAGAAACACCATCTGTAATATCATATGTTTCAACTTCTTGATCTAATACATTATCATTTTTTGGTAGAAATAATTTAACTTCTCCATTTGTTAATATAAAACGACTGTTTTCATTATCATTGATAATAAATACATTATTATTTGATCTGAATTGTTCTAAAAATTTTAAATATTTTTTAGGATTGATAATATCTAAACTAACAGATTCTCCTTTTTTATTTTTTAAAATAGAAGTCATATCCGCTTGAATAATACTATCTGAATTACTTTGTGTAACTGTGGAATCTTTAATTGATATTGTATCTGATCCACTATCCTTATTTAAAATATTTAATACTTTAGTTAAATTATCATAATTACCTGGAGATAACTCTGCAATGATTTGTTGTTGGGAAACATTGGGAGTATATGTCTCTGTTACTGTATCTAATGGAGAATCAGTTTCTTCTGAATTGTTTATTAGATCTGCCACATCAACATCATCAATTTCAATATTATCATTTGTATTTTCTGGAGCATAATCATTAAAATTTGGTTCTGTCATCGAAAATTTCTCCTTTTAATAATAAATATTAAATGTAATTCCATCTTGTTTAGTTTCTAATACCATCGTTCGTTGATATTTTTTTGGATTCTCTTTTTTGACTTCCAAAATATATTGAGTCATTGTTGGCATTAATTTAATATTAAATAAATCTTCAAACTTTTGAGAATCTTCTTCATTTTTAAATTGAAGCGTATATACTCTATCTTTTTTATTTACATTAATATTCTCTGGTTTAAAATTAGTATTATCAATCCCTAATTTAATAATATCTCCATGCCAATCTTTAGGTATAAAACTTTTACTATTTTTATATGCTTCTTTTAATTGTTCTTCATCTACACCAGCTTCATTAAGAGTTTCTAGAATGTCCATTTGGATTTCCTTTTTTATAACTATTAAAACTTAAAATATTATTGTTATTTAATTGTTTTAAACTTTCTACTTGATTTACTTTTAAATATCCTATTACTTTATGACGATCAATAATTCCTTCCATTTCTTCAATGTCTACAAATATATAATCACCATCATCAGTATATACTCTTTTTTTAATATTTGATATTTTAAAAGTATCTTTGCCAGCAAATTCAACAGTACAATATAAATCTCCTAATTCAGTTATTAATATGATTGGTCTTTTTAGTGGTACTTTGACCATTAAAATTCTCCTCTATTATTTTTTGTTTTATAGTTGTTAAACAAAAATTAAACATTTCTTCTATTGAATTTTCTATACTGTCTACACTTACTATATTTCTCTCTGGAAATATATCCTGTAAAATATTAAATTTTTGATTGATTGAATTAATCGTGTTAACATCTAAAGAATCATAGTGATCAATAGAATTATCATTTCTTTTTAACATTTGGATTCCATATCCTTGAAAAATAAAGGTAATGTCTGGTTTTCTAAAATATTTATGATCATAATTATGATTAACCATATCTTGAGAATGATTATATAATTTACCATAAACAAATGTTGAATCATAATATCTGTCAGCTAACACAATGTCAGCATCTTTAAGTTTGTTTTTATTTAATTCAAATTTTCGACTGGTCCACCATAAATAAATTAAATCAATTGATTTTAATCCATCAACACCATATTTTGCTAATTCTCCAAAATAATTATTTGATGGTTCATTATATTTATATATAGTAAAGTCTTCTTTTAAAACTTCATATATTTTATTAATTATTGATGTTTTACCAGTGTTATCTACACCTTCAAATGATATAAACATTTATATTTTTCCCTAATTAAAAAATAAATAAAAAAATATTTTTAATTGTTTTCCCCTTCTTATAGTAAAATAAGAAGGGGAAAATTATTTTATTTATTATTAGCTGCAACCTTAAAAGCTTCAGCTAATATTGTAGGTTTTTCTTTTCCTTTTTCTTTTTCTTTTTCTTTAAGATACCATTTTGGTATCTTAATTTTGGCGTTCCCCACCCAGTCTCCAGATGGCGAAGGAGTAAATTTCCTATGCCATTTAGACACGTCTTCTGGAATGATTTGGTCAACTGCAACGTCAATTAACGCACCCATTCCTTTGGGCGCTCTTTCGGTTTTCCCAGATCTAGTCATTTTGATCCAAACTTTTCCTAATTTTTTATCTACCCAAATTTCAGCAATAAAATAATTATCCATTAATATCTCCTTTTTTCCTTCTTTCGAAGGTTTATATAATTTTACAAAAAAAATAATCTTTTTTTGCACCCTGTAATTAGGGATATATTATAGTTATTTCTATATAAAATTTAAGAATCTTAAATTTTAACTAACTGTTTATATTAATTATTTCTATATCAATTGTGAAATTTTAATAATCTGCCGATGTCAAAAAAATTAACGTGTAAATAATCCCATACTATTCATAAATACATCTAACATATTATGCGTTTCTCCCGTTCTAATTGCTTTTGGTAAATTAGAAGAGCCGTTATTAATAATAGTATTAATAACACTTCTTTTAGTTTGATGTTGATCGGCTCTCAATGTTATTAATTCTTCTAAAACTGCAGGATTATTAAGTGTTAATAAAGCATTAATATCTAATTGGCCTATTGATTGTCCACCTCCTCTTGATTTCCCTTTAACTGGTTGACCTGTCATTTGATGATAACCTGCTGTACTTCTAACAGAAGAATAACTATCACTTGTTTGTTCTAATGCTTGATAATACATATATCCAACTGGTACTTTCTTTTTAGTATACCTTTCAAATTCAGGCAAATACACATATTCGTCTAATTCAATATCTAAAATTTTTGCAACATTAATAATTTGATCAAATTCAACTTTACTAAATGGTGGTATAGGAAAAAATAAATTCAATTCATTTGTTTTTAATAGTTTTCTAAATTTATTTTCTGGTATGTTAGTCATGAAATTATTTACTGCAGTTTTCGTTTTATCATCTCCTAATGCATTATATACTGTATATAATAATTTACTAATTTCATTTGTTTTAATTTTAGAATCATTTGCCATTTCTTTTAATTTAGTATCTAATGATTTAATAATTTTCCCTAAATACAATTCTTTAATAATTGTTAAATTCTTTCTAGAAAAAACAGTAGTAGGACTAATAAAAACTTCAATATTGCCAGATTTAGCATATGGTGTTTTATCTTTATTTAACACATTAGATATAACACCTTTTGCTCCACTTCTTGGAGCTAATTTATCCCCAACCATTAATGGTATTTTTTGTTTAATATGATAAACGATTCTAGCTCCTGTAAATTCAACTCCACCTTTTAATTTATGACCACCAAATTTAGTAAATTTTAAAGGAATATTATCACTAGCTTTAATTTTATCACTTTCATTTGTGTAAGATTCTGAAAGAATATCAATTGTTTTTTTGGTATCATTAACTAATTCTTTATGAAATTTGGAAACATTTTTATCAATTAAATTCTTATTATTAATGAATACTTTAATATCACTAATAATTCCATTTTTTCCCATTAATTTAATAGTTTCATTATTGCTTTGATACATGTTTAAATCTGTATCATCTTCTGTAGCGTGTAAATCATATGCATCTAAATAAGAATCTAAATCATCGTCATATGAAAATTCAACTAATAAATCATCTGATGAAACTTGTTTACCAATTTCTTTTTCTAAATTAAGAACTTTAGTTTCTGGAGGGATAATGACACTAATTTCTCTTAAAATATCTCGAGTCATATTTTCACTAAACTCTTCAGAAACACAATATGCATCTTCATGACTCAATCCATTATATTGCATAACGGCAACTTTAGTATTTCGTCCAGAACAATACATGCCATTTTTATTAAAATTCTTAGTCCAAGCAACCGGTTGTTCTTTATTTACTTTTTCTCCTTCTTGAGGAGTAGTCATTTCAAGAGTAATAAAATTATTCATTTTGGTTTTTGATAATCTTGGATATATATCAAAACTTTCTGTAGAACCATCATTATATTTTATAGTAATATATTTATTAGGCACTACTTTTTCAACAACTCCATCTTTTTTTGATTTTTGAATAAATCTTCTAGAACTTAATTGTGTAGCAATATATTCACCACCAGTTCCAATTAATGGGGGTTCATTTCCATTGGTTGGAGTGACTTGCCTACTATGAATAGTAGCCATTACCATTCTATCAGAATCAATTTCATTCATAAATGGAGTCAAACATTCTGTCATGCTTAATGTATTCCAACCAGATAACCCATTTATATTCTTTTTACCGTAACTACCAAACTCATTCATAATTGCACATGTTAATGTATGTGCTACATCAAGTCCAGTATTTCCTTCACTAGATGCATTTGCACCCATATTGCCAATATGTGAAGGATGAAGATTTCTATGTTGTTTTTTGAAACTAATTTTACCAGGTACACCACTTGGGCCAGTTTTGATAGTTTTTGATGCTGAATTTATTTCTTCAATTGGATTTGTTGGTTCAGAATAAAAATCTAATATTCCACCCCCAGCATAAGCGTTCTCAATCAACCAGTTTTCATATAAATTAATTTTTGCATCTTCATCATCAAATGTTAGTTTTCTTCTATATTCTGAATGAGAACTTTTAATTTGACTGTACATTAAATTTAAAAACATTTCACTTAATCTGCCACGATATATTTTTAAATCTGCTAAACTGTCGATATCATCATTCATTAACTTATCTATACATGTGCTAGTTAAAAGATTACTTAATGAAACTGGTAAACCTTCAAATTCTAATAATTCTTTTGTAATAGGATCAATCATATTTTCATTAGCTTCTTTCATATTAAATACAGCTTTTTGTCCATATGTGCGATCGATTAAATTATGAATTTGAGTAGGATCATCTAAATCTTCAATATTTTTGTTTATTTTAAAAACAAATAAGCCATTACAAAAAAATTCTTCTCTTTTATTTTCTAGGTAAATTGCTAAATATTTGCCATTATGTCGAATTGTATATCTTGCAGTATTTGATTTATCTGTAATTTCATAATTAACCCCAAATTCATTGAGTGCTGTAAGTAATCCTTTTTCTTGCCATAAATAAATAATGAATGGTAATTGAATACCACCAACATATAAAGAAAAAAACGGAATTGATTTATTTGTTTTTGTTAATTGATCATCAGAATTAAACCCTTGAATTTTTTCAATAAATACATTATAAATGTATTCAGTTTTCCCTTCTTTAATTTCTTGTCCTTTTTGATTTATAAGAGTTTGTGTATCTTCATTATACTCAATTTTTGTATTTATGCTTTCATATACTGTGGTATTTGTTAAATATATTATTGTATTGTCATTAAATTTAATATATTCATCTTTAGTATTATATTCTTTTATTAAACTAGGATATTTAATTTGAATGTAATTAATAATTTCTTTAATTTCATTTGGTGTAAATTTCATATTATTTAATTTAAGTCGAACTGGTGCGTAATTTGTTAGGATTCTTACTTCATCTTTATTTGTTTTTGTAACAGGTTTCATCATTTGTTGAACAGGTGTTATATATGTTACACCATTTAATTTCAAATATCTATCATTAATTACAGTAGGAACATTTAAATAAACATTATATGGTTCTTTTTTTCCACCACCTGTATTTTGTAGAGTAACTTTATATTTTATAAATCTATTTAAATCATCATCAATAATTTCATGTTCAATGTTTTTTACTTGAACAGGATTATCTGATACTTGTTCTAATGATTTAAATAATTTTTTAATATTTCCATGAATTGTTTTTTCAAATTCTTCTTTTTGTCTCCAAACACCAGTAGTATGATTAATATCAATAATATCTGTTGGATTAATTAAGTTAGTATTTTTAGTATAATTGTCAAATATTAATGGCGTTTGATGAATTCTTGCTTTTTCTAATTTTTTAATTAATTTTTCTGGGTCTTTAAGAAATTCAGAATCAATTTCATCAGTTCCATAAATAGAGTTATGAATTGATTTAAATACAATTTCTTCTGCTTCTTCTTGTGTTAATTTTTTTCCTTTTAAATTAATATACTCATCTAATGAGGCTTTAACATTAGCTACGATATCTGGATCTTTAATTTTATATTTTCTTAGAATACTAGATAGTTTTTTATTATCTAACTCAACTTTTATTTCTTCATTATTTGTTTTTTTTAATTTGGTTTTTGATAATTCGTCAGCAATTTTTTCAATAGATGTATCTTTATCATCTAATTCAGGAAATTCATCAACTTCTTTTTCTTGTTTATTAACAGGATTAATATTTTGAATTTCTTTTTTTGTATCTTCTATTTGTAAATAATTTTTTAATTTATTAATATTTTGAGTAGCAAAATCATTTTTTCCTTTATTTTTATATAATATTGGAATGATTACATTATTTGAATTACTAACCAATAAAAAATTATCATATAAAGGTAACTCACTTAATAAATTTTTAGGCATATATGATCTAAAATTACTAACAATATCAAATAAAACACCATTTGTATCTTTCATAAACCATAACATTTCAAAATTAATATTAGGATGTTGATTTTTTAATTTTGAATATTCATTTGATAATAATGATAACATTTGTCTACTGGTGATTTTTATTTCTTGTTTTTTAGAAAAATGTTTTAATGCTTTTGAAAATATTGATAAATCATAAAAATAAAAAGATTTTGATCGGTTAATATCAATGTTTTTTAAATCATTAAATGTATGAGTTATTTTTATTTTTTTTCCATGTTCAGCAGTTGCTTGAAATTTTTTCTTAGCATCTAATGCATATTCTTTACCATTAAATGTTTTATTAATTATTTTGATTATTTTATTTGGTATTACAATTTGTTTAGCACTATATATAAATAATCCAGATTGATAAATTGATTCCCATATTTTTAGATTTGTATCTGGAATTGTGATGAACACTGTAGGTTTTTCTACTCTGAGAAGTTTTCTAGATATTTTTTTCTCATTCAACTCAGATAATGACATTTCAAAAATAGGTTCTTGTATATTTGTATTCATAAAAAATTCTCCTTATGTTTTTGTTTTTTTGACAGCGACAAAAAATTGAATATTTAATTTTCATAAAAATTAGGTTACTAAATTAAAATATTAATTGATTTGATTCTATTTTTTGCCGCTGTCAAACCAACTAACATAATTTACTTCCCATAGAAAAATGAGCTAACTGACCAGTCTTACAACCATCTATTTGGTGTGTTTTGTTATGACAATGCTTACAAACAAATATTACATTATCAATATCTGCTTCAAATATATGATTAATAGATACTGGAATAATATGATGAAGAATTAAATCTTTTTCATCTAATTCTTCACCACATAATTCACATCTATTTGGATTTTTAATTTTAAGAAAATAAGTTTTTACTTCTGATTGTATCCTTTCAAAATCTTCTTGTGTTAAATTATTGTTTTTCAATCTTTGTTGTGTTATTAATTCAGAAACTCGAGTTTTATAAAGAGGGCAAGAATCTTTACATTCTTGACTACAATATAAA
>CAZRTN010000060.1:0-8169 GCA_964603015.1 uncultured Thermotogaceae bacterium
CTTGAAAACAAATAAAATTCAAAAATACGATATTTTAAAAAAAGTCTATGTGGATGAAATAGTACTTGACCCAATGATTAAACCTATTTCAATATCATCACTACCTTGGAAAAAATTAATGATTTCATCATTAGAGGGTATATTTTTAACTGATTTTGATAGTAAAACTCTAATTAAACTTAATATAGAATCAATTCCAGAAGATTTTCAGGGAATATACAAATCAAAAAATGGTCTAGGAATTTTTTCAGATTATATGAAATATTCAATGAAAATAAACAGATTATTTTCAAATTCAGAGGATAATTTATATACACTTAATTTATATGGTCTAAACTTTGATAGAGAAACTTATGAAGTCACAGCAAAAATAGAAATAGCAGATATAAATGGAGAAAAATTAGAGATGTTAAATAAAAATATATCTGTAGTTGATTCTGGTGGAAGAGTTTCATTTAATATTGAAAAAGCTTTTGTAAAACCAAACATACAAACATACGCAAACTTAGAAGAATTCATGGATTATGGAGTAGCTCAATCTGAAAACGATTCTTTTATAATAATTGAAGGTTATTCAGACGTTGATATAGGCCCTGAAGAAAAAGCACCAATAATAATGTCTTCAAACAGATTATTTTTTGTAACCGATGAGACAGAAGTAAAAGATGATGTTGAAAACTTTATTAATTCTTCTGGTGGTTTGATAATAACAAGAGATTATTCTGATTATCTAAAAAAATATATTTCAAACTCTTATAAATCAATAGACTATATATCATACAAATTAACACCACCCATAATATCTGGAATAAAACAAACATCTGTTAACTTTACACTACCAGAAAAAATTTTGACTGATTCACTTTATTACTATACTGAAGGTGTTGGAAGTGGAGAATAAAGAAGCACTTAAGTTCAATAAAATCGGAACCGAATTGATGAACAAAGAAAATTATGAAAAAGCTTTAGAATATTTCTTGAAATCTATATCCATAGATCCTACAAACCCTGTTTATTATCATAATGCTGGGGTATGTTTAATGATTGAGGAAGAAAATGATAGAGCTATAACTCTTTTTAAAGAGTCTTTAAATAAAGGTATAGACATAGATGAAACAATATATTATTTGAGTAATCTTTTATACGATTCAAAAAAATTTGATGAGTTGATAAATTTAGAAATAAATATAAAAAACTCTTCATATATATATGAAATATCTATTCGAAAAGCTAAAGCTTTAATAACAGTAGGTAGACTTCAAGAATCAATAAAACTTTTACATCAACTTAGAGTAAATGGTTTTTCAACACAAGAATTAGATTTAATAGAAAATATGATAAAAAATAATTATTAGGATGAGGAGGATTTTCCGTGAAAAAGATAAGTTTGTTATTATTAATGCTTGTTCCTCTGCTAATATTTTCATATTCAATAAGAATAGGTGACTCTTTAGGAGTTTGGGTTTTTGGATATGAAGAATATTCTGCTTCAAATCTTATTGTAGGACCATCTGGGGAAATAACAATACCCCCTATAGGAAGATTAAACGTAGAAGGAAAAACAATAGTAGAAGTAGAATCTTTGATTACAGAGAAAATGTCAGAATTTGTAAAAAATACAAGAATTACAGCAGGAATAACTAATTATGCTCCTTTTAAAGTAAACGTACTTGGTAATATCCCAAGAAATGGAATGATCGATATAAAACAAGAAAGAATAAAACTTTCTGAATTAATTTCTTTAGTTGGGGGTATAAATAACCCAGAAAAAACAGATAAAGCAATAATAAGAAATGAAAATAATGAAGAAAAAACTGTAGATATCTCTTGGCTTTTAAAAGGTGAAAAAGGTGAAGATCCATATATATATGAAAACTCTATGGTTATTTTCCCAGTGAGATACGATAAAAGAGTAAATGTCTTTTCAGAGTTTGGAACTCAATCAATAGATTATTATGATGAATTAACACTTAAAACACTTTTATCTAATATCAATGTACCTATAAAAACTGTAGATGATGATTTAGTACTCATTAGAGATTCAGAATATTTAAAATATTCAATAGATAATATAATAAAAGAAAAAGATGTACCTCTAAAAGCTGGAGATACTATTTTACTTAAACAAGTTGAAAAATATGCTTATGCAATTTTAAACGAAAAAACTACAAAAATACCTTTTGAAAAAGATGAAGAAATGACGGTTAAAAATTTAATTGCTAAAGTTCAGTTAAATCCGGAATATGTAGAAAAAATAACGAAAAATGGAAGAGACTTAAACTTATCTGAAAATATTACTACTGGTGATTTCATAACAATTAAACCTTTAGAAAATCAAATATATTTATCTGGTGCTTTTTTAAATACTGGTAAAATAGGATTTGATATAAACACAAAAATAACAATTCCAAAAATATTATCACTTTCAAAAGGATTTTCAGAAGACTTTTCTGGTAAAATTATAGAAATAAATAATAGTGGTGAAACAAAAACACATACAATCGACCCTATGAATATTTCAGATTATTCCGAATTAGAAATAAAATCAGGATCCACACTAATAGCTGAAACTGAAGAAAGAGTAGCATACATCATGGGAGATATTTCAACAATGACAACATATAATTTAAATGATACATTATATGATTTGTTATTCAATTATGATTTAACAGAAGCATATGAAATAAGATACATGGTGGATGAAAAAGAAGGAACAATAAATGCTTCTGAAAAAGAAAAACTAAGAAATATTGAACTAAACGGAAAAGTTATGATAAATATTGAAAAAACAAAAAATGATTCTGTACTCTATTATAAAGAAGGACAATCCGGTGCAATCAACAAGAAAAAAGTTACTTTAATGGATATTTTTGAATCAACTGGTGGATTTGCACCTTCAAACAAAGGAACAATAAAAGTATTTAAAAATAACGAATTAATCATAGAATATACAGAGCAAGACGTCAAGAACAATCCATTAACTGAAATATCAAAAGGTTCATACGTAGTTGTACAACCAAATTTAGATTATTCTTACATAGCACTTATGGGAAGTGTACAACCTAAAAACATCAGAAGTGATATTCCTGTTAGCCTAGTAGAAATATTGGCTGGTTCAGGATTTAACTGGGATTATCAAGAAAGTATTTGGATTTACACTGCAGAAGACAAGAAAATAGAAGTTGAAGTACAAGATATAAATAAACTAAGAAACACAATGGTTGAACCAGGATCCATAGTTTATGTACCTTCTATACAAGAACAATTAATTTATGTTTTAGGAAATGTAGCTAGGCCAGGAACAATTCCTTACACAAAAGAAGTAACTTTATTAGATGCTGTATTAAAATCTGGAAATGCAACTAGAGCTGGTGATCTTAAAAAAGTTTATCTTTTCAAAGACGGTGTAGAAAACCCACCAGTTTCATTAGATATTTCAGGAGTAGTAAATGCAACACCTGTTAAATCACCAATGAATCCAGAGTTAAATCCAGGAGATATAATTTATATACCAAAAAATGGATTAGCAAGCATCACAGAAGTCATGAGTACCGTTTCAACATTCATGGGCTTTATTAATTCAAGTGTTGATACATATCAAAATGTAAATTCTTTATTTTAATATAAATTAAAAACAGGAGAACAAAGTTCTCCTGTTTTTTATATTAATTATTATATCACCTGATACAATAATTAGTATATGCAACATGTTTAAAAAATAAGATTAAAGATTAGCATATCAAACCATACTATTAACATATTTTTAATACTTATAAACTGATTTTTTAAGCATATATGATATAATTATTATGTTGATATGTTTTTAGACAACAAGAATCGAACTTATTGATTTAATTATTAAGTATAGGGGTGAATAACATGGCTAGAAGACCTAATCCAAAACTAAGAGAAAAAAGAAAGATGGAGCTCATAGAATCAATTATAAATATTATCAATGAAAATAGCATAAGTGGAACAACAACAAGAAAAATAGCAACAGAAGCAGGTTTGACAATTGCTTCTTTACATTATTATTTCGGTTCAAAAGACGGAGCAATGGTAGAAACATCAGAATATATTCTTGAATCATGGATTAGAGAAATATTTGAAAAACCAGGGGACATTCAAGATAAAATGTTAGAACTTTTTAATCCACCAGACAAAATGGCAGCTTTCTCACAAATCATAACTTATCCTTATAGGTCCAAAGTGACTTTAAGAAATATACAAGTAGTCGATGAAGAATTCAATTCTGTAATAAAAGATATATTAAGAGCAAGAGGTTTTGACGTTGATTCATCTTTTACAATAGCTGATGTAATAAAAACATTTTTAATTGGATTGGGTTTCAAAGGATATGTATATCCTGAAGTTATAAAAGAAGAAGTTGGAATGGTAATCGAATTTTTAGATTTAAATAAAGAGAGAGAATAAGAGCGCATATGCGCTCTTATTTTTTTAGTTCACCGTTAGTTAAAATATTCACTATAAAAACTTAAACTTGACTTTATATATCGGAAATAGAGTTAATATAACATGTAATTGTGTATTATAAATGTTTATAAAACTTTTTTCCGGGAGGTTTTAATATGATAAAAGAGTGGAATGGTTTTAATGGTGAATCATGGAAGAAGAACATAGATGTAAGAACTTTTGTTCAAGAAAATTATACAGAATACTTAGGTAATCACGATTTTTTAGAAGGGCCTACTCAAGCTTCTAAAAAAATATGGGATAAATTAAGCGAAATGTTCAAAGAAGAAAATGAAAGAGGTGTTTATGATGTTGAAACAAAAACACCTTCACAAATTGATGCTTATGGTCCTGGATACATAGAACAACAATACGAAAAAATAGTTGGTCTACAAACAGACGCTCCATTAAAAAGAGCTATATTCCCAAACGGTGGTTTAAGAATGGTAAAACAAGCTTTAGATGCTTATGGATATGAATTAGACAAAAACACAGAGGAAATTTATGTGAAATATAGAAAATCTCATAATGACGGGGTATTCTCTGCCTACACAAAAGAAATAAGAGATTGTAGAAGATCTGGTATTGTTACAGGGTTACCAGACGCTTATGGTAGAGGAAGAATAATTGGAGATTACAGAAGAGTAGCTCTTTATGGAGTTGACTTTTTGATAGAAGAAAAAGAAAGAGTCTTAAACGAAAAATATGATAAATACGAAATGGATGAAAAATTAATAAATCAAAGAGAAGAATTTACAGAACAGATTCACGCTTTCAAAGCTCTTAAAAAAATGGCTGAAGTATACGGTTTTGATATATCAAAACCAGCTAAAAATGCACAAGAAGCAATACAATGGACTTATTTTGCTTATCTTGCTTCAGTAAAAGAACAAAACGGTGCTGCTATGTCTCTTGGTAGAGTTTCTACCTTTTTAGATATTTACATAAAAAGAGATATTGAACAAGGTCTTTTAACAGAAAAAGATGCCCAAGAATTAATCGATCAATTTGTAATAAAACTTAGAATAGTGAGATTTTTAAGAACTCCTAATTACAACGATCTTTTCTCAGGAGACCCAACATGGGTAACAGAAGCTCTTGGAGGAATGGGGGTTGATGGAAGAAGCCTTGTAACTAAAACATCTTATAGATTTTTAAATACATTATACAACTTAGGTCCAGCACCAGAACCAAACATGACAATTCTTTGGTCAGAAAAACTTCCAGAAAACTGGAAAAAATTCTCTACAAAAGTTTCCATAGATACCTCAGCTCTTCAATATGAAAATGATGATCTTATGAGATGTGACTTCGGAGATGATTATGGAATAGCATGTTGTGTTTCACCTATGAAAATTGGTAAACAAATGCAGTTTTTTGGTGCCAGAGTTAATCTACCAAAAGCATTATTATACGCAATTAATGGTGGAGTTGACGAAATAACAGGAGATCAAGTAGCTCCAAAATATGAACCAATAACTTCTGAATATTTAAATTATGAAGAAGTAAAAGAAAAATTTCAAAATATGCTGAAATGGCTTGCAGGAATTTATGTAAAAGCATTAAATATAATTCACTATATGCATGATAAATATTCATACGAAGCAATTCAAATGGCATTACATGACCCCGAAGTTATAAGAACTGAAGCATTTGGTATAGCTGGTTTATCTATAATAGCAGACTCCCTTGCTGCAATAAAAAATGCAAAAGTAAAACCAATAAGAAATAAAAACGGAATAGCTGTAGACTTTAAAATTGAAGGAAATTATGTTCCTTTTGGAAACAACGAAGAAGAAACAGACCAAATAGCTATAGACACAGTAAGATATTTCATGGATGAACTAAGAAAACACAGTATGTATAGAGAAGCTATACCAACTCAATCTATACTAACAATAACTTCAAATGTTGTTTATGGTAAAAAAACTGGAAGCACTCCTGACGGAAGAAAATCTGGTGAACCTTTTGCACCTGGAGCCAACCCAATGCACGGTAGAGATAAAAGAGGTGCTCTTGCATCACTATCTTCTGTTGCAAAACTTCCATTTGAAGACGCTAACGATGGAATTTCATACACATTTGCGATTACTCCATCAACACTTGGAAAAACAGATGAAGAAAGACAAGATAATTTAATTTCTCTTTTAGATGGTTACTTCACACCTAATGGAGGTCAGCATCTAAATGTTAATGTTTTCAATAAAGAATTATTAGAAGATGCAATGGAACATCCAGAAGAATATCCACAATTGACAATTAGAGTTTCTGGATATGCTGTAAATTTCGTAAAACTAACAAGAGAACAACAACTTGACGTTATAAGAAGAACAATATCACAAAAAATATAAATTATAAAGAAGTGATTTTATATGAAAAATTTAATAGGCGAATTACATTCTTTTGAGTCACTCGGTACAGTTGATGGCCCTGGACTAAGATTTGTTATATTCATGCAAGGTTGTCCATTAAGATGTAAATTTTGCCATAATCCAGATACATGGAAAATAGATGAAGCAAAATACCATAGATCACCTGAATTTGTGCTAGAGCATGTTTTAAAATACAAAAACTTTTTAAAAAGAGGTGGAGTAACAATAACCGGCGGAGAACCTTTTATGCAGCCAGAATTTTTAAAAGAAATATTAATTAGATTAAAAAAAGAAGGCATACATACTGCAGTTGACACCTCAGGATATATATTCAATGATAAAGTCAAAAATATATTAGAATACATTGATCTCGTTTTACTAGACATAAAAGCAATAAGAGAAAATACATATAAAACAATAACAGGTGTAGAACTACAGCCTACAATAGAATTCGCAAAATATCTTGATGAAATCGGAAAACCTGTTTGGATAAGACACGTCATAGTTCCAGGCTTAAACGATAATTCAAAAATGCTCGAAGAATTAGCAAAATTTGTAAGCACATTAGACAATGTAGAAAAAGTAGAATTACTTCCCTTCCATCAAATGGGAGAACATAAATGGGATCAAGTAGAAGAAAAATATGAACTCGCTGATACCGAACCCCCAAGTGAAGAAAAAATGGAAGAAGCAAAAGATATATTTAAAAAATATGGATTAAAAGTATAAAAATAAACCCTCGAATTCTAAATAAATTCGAGGGTTTGTATTATTTATGCTATAAAAAACATAGTAATTAATGGAATTGATATCACAGAGAACAAGGTAGTTATAAAGACCGTCTGAGACGCAAGCTCTGCGTTCCCTTTGTATTCTTCCGCTAGTATAGCTGAATTTGCTGCTACGGGCATGGCAGATAGCAATACGGGCACACCAAAAAGATATACCCCGTCAACAAAGTTCCTTAAAACAAAATAAACAACTACAGGAACTAAAAACAATCTAAAAATAGTTATTAAATATACTCTATAATTTGTGAATATTTTATTTATACTTACTTTTGCAAGTAACCCTCCTATAACTATCATAGACATAGGAGTTGTAACAGAACCTAATAAATCTAAAGACCCTGTAATAGCCCTAGGCAATGGAATTTTCAAAGAAAATATTAAAAATCCAATTAAAACAGCTATTACTCCTGGATTTATTAATAACTTTGGATTTATTTTTGACTTTTCTCCTTGTTTTGATGAAAGAAAAAATATTCCTATTGTAAAAACTAATAAATTAAAAGGTAAATTAAAAATAGCTGCATAAAAAACGC
>CAZRTN010000061.1:0-6550 GCA_964603015.1 uncultured Thermotogaceae bacterium
ATAAAATATTTATATATTAATAAGTTTTTAAAAAATCTAGAAAATAAATTAGATGTTATAGAAAGTATTATTATAGATGAGTTAAAAATCAAATTTAAAGATCTTTGGAAATTATATGAATATTCTGATAAATATGGAATTTTAAAGGAAAAAGATGAATTTGATTATACTATAAAAGAAATAATAGCAAAAGATTATATTATAAATTCTTTGAAAAGAAAATTGGAGGAATAAAAAATGAATAAAAAGATATTGTTATTAATCTCAGCATTATTAGTAATTACAACATTATTTTCAGCAATATTCGAACCGCCTATAAAAAATTCATATATAACTTCTTCTTTTGGAGAATATAGAGGAACTGGAAATGATCCCCATTTTCACTTGGGAATAGATTTTTCTACTCTTTACCGAGAGGACTTAGAAGTTTATTCAGCTTCTAAAGGTTATTTAGAAAAAGCATGGATTAATGACCCAGTGTATGGTAATGCATTATTTATTCATCATCCCGACTCCAATTTATCTACTGTATATGCACATTTAAATGATTTCAATGAAAAAATAATGAATTATGTTGATTTAGTAAAAGAAGATTTTAGAGGCTCAGCAGGAAGAATTGAAATAATATTTCCAGAAAATGAATTTTCGATTGATTCTGGAGAGGTAGTGGCTTTTTCAGGTAGCACCGGTGAAGCACTAGCACCACATCTTCATTTCGAAGTTAGAGAACAAACAGCAGCTGGTGAAGTTGTTTTAGATGCACTGGAATTTATTGACTATAGTGAAGAAAGAATAAAAATATTAGAATTATTGGAAATTAGAAATGAGAATAACAATTATACTGTTAATCAAAATGGTGAAACCATAGTAGAATTCACAGGAGACTATCCAAAAATTGATGTTAGAGTAAGAGAAAAATTAGGACAAAATTCTACAATTTTACCTAAGAAAATTTCTCTTTTTATTGATGGAAAATTAGCTTACAAACTTGATTTTTCTAAAGTGAAATTTGAAAATGCCTACAATCCTTCTCCTATATATGGTTATGGATCAACATCAACAATTTATTGGTTAAAAATGTACTCTAATAACAATAATTTAATTGTAACAGAAAATAATTTATCAAGATATATAAATAGTAATTTTGCTGAGTATAATGGAACTATTAAATTAGAAGATTTTTGGGGTAATTCAACATCATACAAAATTAAATTTGTAAAAAGATAACTTAACATAAAAATAATGAAATTTAACAATATTTATTGTAGAATGGATATTGGAAATTATTTACTAATTAAGGGGGACAGTAGATGAACAAAAGATTATTTACAAGTGAAAGTGTTACAGAAGGTCATCCGGATAAAGTAGCTGATCAAATTTCTGATTCAATTTTAGATGAAATTTTAAGAAAAGAATCTGAAGAAAATAAAATAAATGCAAGATCTGCAGTTGAAACACTAGTTACTACTGGTGTTGCTGTTATAGCTGGAGAAATAAGAACTGATGCATATGTTGACATAGCAAAAATCGCTAGAGAAACAATTACAAATATTGGTTATAACAACCCTAAATATGGTTTTGACGGAGAAACTTGCGCAGTCATGGTAAGTATAGATGAACAATCCGCTGATATAGCTATGGGTGTTGACGAAAATCTAGAAACAAAAGAAGGTTCTTCATTAAAAGAATCATATGATAAAATTGGTGCAGGAGATCAAGGAATAATGTTTGGTTATGCAACTAGTGAAAACGATGATTACATGCCAACTCCTATATCTTTATCCCATAAATTAGCAAAACAGCTTTCAGTTATAAGAAAAGAAAAAAAGCTTGATTATTTAAGACCAGATGGAAAAACTCAAGTAACTGTTGAATATGATGAAAACAATAAACCTGTAGCTATTGATACAGTTTTAATTTCAACTCAACATGATGATGGAGTTACAAGAGATCAAATATCTAAAGATTTAATTGAAAAAGTAATTTCTCCTGTTATACCAGAAGAGTTACTTACAAAACATACAAAATATTTAATTAACCCTACTGGTAGATTTGTATTAGGTGGACCTCAAGCCGACGCAGGTTTAACAGGAAGGAAAATTATAGTAGATACATATGGAGGTTGGATTGCACATGGAGGAGGAGCCTTCTCTGGAAAAGATCCAACAAAAGTTGACAGATCTGCACATTATATGTCCAGATATGTTGCTAAAAATTTAGTTGCAGCTGGTGTTGCCGATGAAGTAATGATTCAGCTTGGTTATGCGATTGGCGTTGCACATCCTGTTTCTGTACTTATCGATACCAAAGGAACTTCAAAAATTTCTGAAGAAAAGATCGTAAAATTTGTAAATGAGTTTTTTGATTTTAGACCTGGAGCTATAATTCATAATTTAAACTTACTCCAACCAATTTACAAAGATACGGCTGCTTATGGTCATTTTGGAAGAAATGATATTGAATTTCCTTGGGAAAGACTAGATAAAGTTAATGAGATTAAAGCTGCATTAGGACTTTAAAAATTTAAGGAGGTAGACTAAGTGCCAAATATTAAGTCAGCAAAAAAAAGAGTAAAACAAAACGAAAAAAGAAGAATGAGAAATAGGTCAGTAAAAACTAGAATCAAAAATCAAATCAAGGTATTAAAGTTAAAAATGGAAACTGAAGGTACAGACAGAGAAGAACTTTTAAATGAATTAAGTAATACATTTAAAGTAATCGATAAAGCAGCTTCAAAGGGAATTATGCATAAAAAGACTGCTTCAAGAAAAAAATCTAGATTGCACATGAATGTAAAAAAATATTTAGGTGAAGTTGCGCCAGAATAATTTTAATTGACCCCAGCAGAGCTGGGGTTTTTTAAATAATTGGAGGAATAAAATGAATATTGCACATTTAAAATACATGATATATCCTAAAACATTTAATGAATTACCTTTGAATTTAAAAAATATATTTGGAAATAATAGAAAAGTAATTGTGGAAATTGGATTCGGTGGAGGGGAATACTTAGTAGAGCTTGCAAAGAATAACCCCGATTTCAATTTTATAGGAATAGAAACTTCTTTAACCGCATGTGATAGAGCACAAAAAAAGATTTATAATGAAGGATTGAATAATATAAGATTGATAATAGGAGATGCTAGATTTCTGTTAAAAGAAATATTTTCACACGAATCGATATCAAAAGTGATAGTCAATTTTCCTTGTCCTTGGCCAAAAAAAAGACATGAAAGTAGAAGGATATTTGTAGAATATTTTAGAAACACTTTAGCATCATCTCTTAAAAAGGGTGGTACATTGGAACTCGCTACCGATGTTGACTGGTATGCAAACGAGGTAAATGAATATTTCACAAAAGATAATAGATTTGAAGTTATAGATTTTCAAAAAAATTTTAATAGAAAAATTAAAACTAGATATGAAAAAAAATGGGATAAAATGGGAAGAGAAAAATTTTTAGTTATAATAAAAAAAATAAATGGTGAAGAAATACATAGATTGTTAAAGGAGCATGATAAAATGCCTCATAAAAAGATAAAAGAAATATCAGATGAAAAATTAAATTTATTAATCAATCAAGAGTTTGACACAAAATCATCAAAAACTATCGTTAGAGAAAAATTTGATAACAATGAAAAAATTATACTAAGAGTTATAACTGTAGAGAAAGAATTATCGCAAGAATATTATATCGAAATTGTAAAAAGAGAAGATGAATACCTTATAAAATTAGACTCTATGACTACACCTTTCAGAACTCCCGGAGTAAAAGAAACTATTTATAAAATCGCTGAAAAGGTGGAGATGTAAAATGAAAATAGCTATTTTAGGCTCAGGATCTTGGGGCACAGCTATGGGTAAAATACTAGCTCTGAATGGACATAATGTAATTATATGGACTCGTGATAAAAAAGTGAAAGATAGTATTAATAATGGTGAAAATCCATATTATCTTCCAGGTATTACATTACCAAAAAATCTAAAAGCAGTAACTGATATATATAAGTCTATTGAAAATTCTGAAATTATAGTTTTAGCAGTTCCTTCACAAGCTGTTAGAAGTGTATTGCAAAAGATAGATTATAATAATCAAATTATTGTTAACTTATCAAAGGGTATAGAGATTGAAACTGGATATTTAATGAGTGATGTGGTTAAAGAAGTTTTGAAGACAGATAACTATTGCACCTTAAGTGGACCTTCCCATGCTGAGGAAGTCGCAAGAGATGTTCCGACTAGTGTTGTAATTGCAGGAGAAAATAATGATACTCTAATTAAAATACAAAAAGAATTTTCTAATGTTTCATTTAGAATCTATACTAATAAAGATTTAAAAGGCGTAGAGGTATCTGGTGCAGTTAAAAATATTTACGCAATTGCTTCTGGAGTTATAGATGGCATGGGTAATTGGGATAACACAAAAGCTGCCTTAATTACAAGGGCCACCGTTGAAATGGCAAGAATAGGTGAATATTTTGGTGGAAAAAAAGAAACATATGCAGGATTAGCTGGAATTGGCGACTTGATTGTTACCTGCACCTCTCAACATTCAAGAAATAGATATGTTGGTGAACAATTAGGAAGAGGGAAGAATTTAGAAGAAATATTAGAAAAAATGAATATGGTAGCTGAAGGGATTTATACTGTAAAAGCAGTTCATAATATAGCCTTTAAAAACAAAATAGAAATGCCAATAGCGGAAAAACTTTTTGAAGTTATTTATAAAGATATTGAACCAAAAAAAGCTATGCATGATTTAATGACAAGAAGTTTAAAGTCAGAATAATTAATAAATTTATTAATTCACTATAAATTTAAATTAATAATTAAAATGTATAATTTAAACAAATAATAGGAGGTTGAATATGCAAATAAGTATTGAACAAATTATTCAAGTTATAATGGCAAAATTAGAAAACATTGAATTATCTTTAGAGGATATAAAATTTAGATCAAATGTTGCAATTAGGATATTAAGAGATAATGATATGTTAAATGAAGAAGAAGTAAAAAAAGCAGTAGAACAAGAATTCAAGGCCCTAAAAGAATTAGATGAAGAAAGAGAAGAAGTTTCAGAAGAACAAATTGAACAAGTTAGTAAAGGTATTATACAATGGGCTGATAATGATTTAGATGAAATGAAAGATAGAATTAAAAATTATCAAGAGGAAATGAAAGAAATGATGGAAAAAGAAAATTCAAAAGCTGATATTTCAGTAGCTCCTTCGAATTTTGTTGATCAGTTGAATAAAAATAAAAATAACAATAAAAAAGGAAATGGTTCTGGAAACATTATAATGCCATAAAACAATTAGCTGGTTTCTTTATAGAAACCAGCTTTATTAATAAAAAATTATTTAACCAAAATACCCAATTCATCTAATGCATGCTTAATTTTTGAGAAAGTTTCTTCATCTGGAACTTCTAATCTATGTAAATGAAGTCCATCATTTACTATTGCTAAAGGTTTTGAATTAATAATTTTTGCCATAAAAATTTCAATATCTTCTTCAGATTCTAAAGATAGATTACCTGTTAATTCTCCATATATAGGATGTTCAACTGTAATATCTAAAATTTTCCCACCGTTTTTCACAATGGTTTCCAATTCTTTTCTTATATCTTCTTTAGTATGTTTTACTGCAATGATTTTAATATTTTTATTATTTTTCAATTTATAGCCAGCATGTGTAGAAACAATTTCCAAACCTTCAGCTCTTAAAATAGCAATATCTTTTACAATTACTTGTCTGGTTACTTCAAACATTTCAGCTAAATGATTTCCAGTAATCGCTTTTTTTTCTTTTTTAAAAAGATTTATTATATATTTTCTTCTTTCTTCAGAAGTCAATTAATAGACCTCCTTATTTTTTGTTTCAGGTAAATAAATAAAATTGAAAATACCAGTTACAACAAATAAAATAGAAATTCCAATTAAACCTATGTAAATCATATCATTTGATAAGAAGAAAGATGTATAAAATGGCGCAATAAAACCAGCAACTCTCGTCAAAGCAGCAGAAGAACCATTGGCTGCTCCTCTAAAATTAGTGGGATAAAGTTCTGGTGTGTATGCATAAGTTAAACCCCAAGCTCCCATAGTAAATATAGAAACTATTAAACTTGAAATTATAACCATTGATGGTGAACTTGAAAATGCAAAAAATAATGCTGATAAAGATGTACCAAAGGTAAAAATAAGTAAAGATGGTTTTCTTCCTATTTTCTCAATTAAATAAGCAGCTAAAAGATATCCAGGAACTTGAGCTAAAAACATATAAAAAGTAAACCAATCAGATTGAACAAGTGATATTCCTTTCGATAAAAGAATACCTTTAACCCATATAAAAACACCATAATATCCAAAACTCATAGTAAACCAAAGTAAGTATATGTTAACTGTTCTACTTAAATATTTTTTTGTAAATAAATTTAGAAAAGAAACTTTTTTAGATTTTTGTATTTCTATTTTTTCTTTTGGTAAAAAATTAAAATATTTTTTAAAATCATCAAGTTTATCATTAACTATCAAATATTTAGGAGATTC
>CAZRTN010000061.1:6650-8166 GCA_964603015.1 uncultured Thermotogaceae bacterium
ATTATAACACATAAAAACTTTTTGTCAATATTTAATATAATTACTTTTTTCATTTGACAATATCTTTATTATAAAGTACCATTTAAATGGGTATTTAAAAGGAGTTGATATTGTGAAAGTTATAGCAATAAATGGAAGTCCACATGAAAAAGGTAATACGTACCATGGAATAAAATTGGTGTTAGATGAAATGGAAAAAGAGAACATTGATAGTGAAATAATTCATGTTGGAAACAAAAAAATTTCAGGATGTTTAGCATGTGGGAAATGTTTTAAAAATAGAGATGAAAAATGTGTATTAGAAGATAATATAGTTAATGAATCTATACAGAAAATGAAAAATGCAGACGGAATTCTTTTAGCTTCTGCAGTACATTATGCATCTATTACTGGAAATATGAAATCTTTTTTAGACAGAGTATTTTATGTTTCTGGAGCCAATAAAAATCTCTTTAGACATAAAATAGGAGCATCTTTAGTTGCTGTTAGAAGATCTGGAGGGTTACCAGCGTTTAATACTCTAAATAATTATATTAGTTATTCAGAAATGATAATGCCTACATCTAATTATTGGAATGTAATACATGGTACTAAACCAGGAGAAGCTTTAAAAGATGATGAAGGTATACAAATAATGAGAATACTTGGGAAAAATATGGCTTGGTTAGTCAAAAGTATAAGATATAATGAAATAAAAAAACCAGATCAAGAGAGAAAACAAGCAACAAATTTTATTAGGTAATGGTGATTAATTATGAGTGAAGAGTCTAAAGGAATAGCAGCATATAATTCAATTCTTATAAATAAAATTGATGATTTTATAAAAGAAAAATTTAGAGAGTATGGATATAAAGATATAATACCAAGTAATGCTTCGGTTTTATGCATTGTTTTCAAAAATGGTGGGAAAGTAAAAATAGGAAAAATATACAACTCACTATTAAAAAATAAGACAACTATAACTGAGTCTATTAAAAGATTGGTAAAAAGAGGATATCTTAAAAAAGTAAAATGTACAGAAGATAAAAGAGTTACCTATGTTGAAGTCACTGAAAAAGCTAAAAGCTTTAGAAATGATTTTATGAAAATATCAGAAGAATTATGGAATATTATTTTTAAAGGATTTGATGAAGAAGAAAGAGAAAAACTTACAAAATTAATAGTTAGAGCAATAGATAATTTTGATAAATAAAGAACAACAATCATTGATTGTTGTTCTTTATTTAGAATTTCAATTTTTTAAATATGTAAGGATAAATTCCTATACCTATAAAAGTAATTAAAAAATATCTTATAAAATCAAATACTATTTCATCTGGTAGAATTATTTTCAATCCTTCTTTAAGACCAAGAATTATAGCTAAACCTATAATGTATCTAAATATTTTTTTTATAAAACTTATATTAATATTGAAATCTACGAATTTCTTTTCTATATAAATACCATTGACAAAACCAAAGTAAGTACCTAAAGCTTTAATATAATCAGGTGAATTTGAGAATAAAAGTAGAAATA
>CAZRTN010000062.1:0-8143 GCA_964603015.1 uncultured Thermotogaceae bacterium
TTAACTAGGTTTGTTTCAGGGTCAATTATATTAAGACCAGAAGACCAATTTTCTTTTGTGTTTACTAAAAATACATTTTCAATTTTTTCGATTAATAAATTCCCATTATAATCAAAAAGAGTGAAATCTTCTTCGTTTTCTGTCAAAAAATAATTGTCCATATTAACTGATTTTGTTTCAATAGCTTTTTTATCATCAGATATTTGTATTTTGTAATTTTCCATATTTGTTAAATCCAAACCTATATGAGAAAAAACATTTTTTAGATTAACAGTTTTTATTTCGTTTCCATTAAATAAAACACTGCTGTCATACAACCTATCTAAATTTCCGATTTTATATTCTTGGTCTAAATCTCCTGATACTTTTAAATTAGTTGAATTAATTTCCATCAACATTGAAGTGTTTTTTCTATATAATAGAAAAACTGATACCAAAGTTATTAAAATAATAATTAAAATAATAAAAAAAACTAATTTTTTGCTCAACAAAATCACGCCCTTAAATTTAGTTAACTAGTCACATTAATTATTATACCAAATTCTTAAAATAAAATAAAAAAAGTGGAAGACCATAAATGGTCTTCCAATAAATTATTGAGGGGCTTACTATTGTTACTCGCTAATACCTTTCATAAATAATATATCACTTGATATGTAAATAAAACATTAACAATGTATCATGATTAAAATATGAGGGTAAACATTTCGTTTAGAAAAATAGAATCAAATTCCTTAACAAATTCTTATAAAAATGAATTATTATATGTTATAATTTTAATAGTTAAATCAGTTTACTGATTTATATTTTTTTACTTAAGTGTGAAAACGCTTCCAGTAATTCAAAACTAATATCAGGAGAGGTGAACAAAAAGTGCTTAAAAAGAATAGTTTACTAACAAAAGGATTAGTATTTCTTTTGATGGTTTCCGTTATTGCTTTTTTCAACACATCTGCATTCGCAGCAAACGGAGAAGAAATTCCTGAAAATACTATGAGAATTCATTATCAAAGAGAAGATGGTAATTATGATAATTGGGTTCTTTGGATATGGAATGACACAACTTGGGAATCAGAATCAGGATGGCCAAATGGTATGGCGATAACAGATTTTGATGATTATGGTGCATATTGGGATGTACCTATAAAAGAAGGCGCAGCAAGTTTAGGTTTTTTAATGGTCAACAAAGAAACTGAAACAAAAGATGGTGGAGATAAAGTATTCAATTTCACCGTTCAAACAAATGAACTTTGGACAGAACAAGGTTCTAATGAAATAATGACAAATGCACCTATCGATATTCCTGAAAACACTTTAAGAATTCATTATCAAAGAAAAGATGATGATTATGATAATTGGGTTCTTTGGTTATGGAATGATACAACTTGGGAATCAGAATCAGGATGGCCAGATGGAATGGAACCAAATGGTAAAGATGAATTTGGCGTTTATTGGGATGTACCTTTAATTGAAGATGCTTCCAATTTAGGATTTTTAATAGTTAATGAAAAAACACAAACAAAAGATGGAGAACAAGATAAAGGATTTACTATGTTGGATGAATATAATCAAGTATATGTTTTTGAAGGAGATAGCAAAGTTTATATCTCTGAAAACAAAGATACAGCAACTGGTTTATTGAATGGTGAAATCATTTCTAAAGAAAAAGTAATGTTGAATTTCACTTCTACAAAAGAGATAGATAGTTCTGAATTAAAAATAACAAATAAAGATGGTGACAGAGTAAGAGTTAATAACATTGAAGTTATTAATGAATCAACAGCAGAAGTTACAGCTGAATTCGATTTAAATATGGTTCCATTAAATGTTAAATATGCTAATAAAGAAAGATCAGTGACTACAGGTTGGAGATTGATTGACAACATGTACACATACGATGGTGAATTAGGAGCAAAATATTTTGCTGGTGGAGTTACATTAAGACTCTGGGCACCTAAAGCATCAAATGTAGTTGCTCATTTTTATGATAAACATGATCAATCAAGAGAAATCGGTTCTATTGAATTGAATTTCAATGAAAGAACAGGCGTATGGGAAAAATGGATTAGTCCTTATGATTTAGGGTTATTAGATGTTAAAGGATATTATTATCAATATTCAGTTACTAATAATGGCGTAACAAGAAGAGTATTAGATCCGTATGCAAAATCAATGGCTGCTTTTACAGTTAATTCTGCTGGTCAAGGCGGTTCTGAGTATATGGTTGATGGAGAAACTGTAGAAGATAAAGTAGGTAAAGCTGCTATTGTTAATCCAAAAACTTTAGGTCCTAAATTAGATTATGCAGAAATAGAAAACTTTAATAAAAAAGAAGATGCTATTATTTGGGAAATTCATATAAGAGACTTCACATCAGATCCTTCAATTGAAAACGAGCTAAATTCAAGATGGGGAAGTTATACAGCATTTATAGATAAATTAGATTATATTAAGAGTTTAGGAGTAACCCATGTACAATTATTACCAGTTATGGCTTGGTACTATGGTGATGAAACAGCAATGGGAGAAAGAGAATTAGATTATTCAGCACAAAATAACTCTTATAACTGGGGATATGACCCTCATGGTTATTTCTCTCCAGATGGAGCTTATTCAGAAAATCCAAAAGATCCAGAAGAAAGAATAAGAGAATTGAAAACATTAATTGAAGCTATTCATGATTCTGGTATGGGAGTAATTTTAGATGTTGTTTATACACATATGGCAAAAGCTAGTCATCTAAACGATATTGTTCCAGGATATTACTTCTTCCAAGATGCTAATGGAAACTTTGTTGGAGATTTTGGAAATAATTTAGCTACAACACATAAAATGGCTGAAAAGTTAATGGTTGATTCAGTAAAATATTGGGTCGATGAATATAAAATAGATGGTATGAGATGGGATATGATGGGAGATGCTACAGCAGATTCTGTTCAAAAAGCTTATGATGAAGCTAAAAAGTTAAATCCTAATTTACTGTTTGTTGGAGAAGGCTGGAGAACTTTCAAAGGTCATGTTGAAAATCCAAATCTAGTTCCAGCAGATCAAGATTGGATGGATGAAACAAGTGCTGTTGCAGTCTTTTCAGATGAAATGAGAAATGAAATGAAATCTGGATTTGGAATTGAAGGTCAACCTAGGTTTATAACAGGTGGAGCAAGACCAATAGAATTGATTTATGAAAATATAATTGCAAGACCAAATAATGTAAATCAAGATGACCCAGGCGATATTTTACAATATATTGCAGCGCATGATAATATGACACTTCATGACGTTATAGCACAATCAATAAAAAAAGATCCTGCAAAGTACGAAGAAGAAATTCAAAAGAGAATTAGATTAGGTAATTCTGTTATTTTAACTTCTCAAGGTATTTCTTTCATACACGCAGGACAAGAATATGGAAGAACTAAACAATGGAGAACAGATGGAAAACCAGAACAAAAATTCCATACATTAGAAAACAGTGAAGGAGAATTATTTGAATATCCGCACTTCGTGCACGATTCATATGATTCATCAGACGCTATAAACATGTTCGATTGGGAAAAAGTTACTGAGGAAGGAATGCATAAAGAAACTATGGAATTCACAAAAGGGTTAATCTCTTTGAGAAAGTCTTCTGATGCATTTAGATTACCAACAGAAAAAATTATAGATTCTAATGTTGAACTAATTGAAAGCAAAGATATAAAAGAAGAAGATTTAATAATAGGATATAAAGTTACATCAACTGACGGAGAAGAATTCGTTGTATTTATTAATGCTGATAGTAAAAATAGAACTATTTCCACAGATATTGATTTAGACTCTGGAATAGTATTAGTTGATTCAGATGAAGCAGGAACAGAAGAAGTTTCAGAACTATCAGGTGTAAGTATTGAATCAAATACAATTATGTTAGACGCATTAACTCCAACAGTAATAAAAATTAAATAATTTATTGTAAATTAAGGAGTGGCGAAAGCCACTCCTTTTTTGATATAATTTTTTATATAAATTTGAGGGGGTTAAAAATGAATTTAAAGTTTGAAGAGGTTGGATTAAAACATTTAGAAGAATATTCAAAAATCTCGTCGTACTTTTATGTTGATTATATTTATAAGTTAAAAAAAGTGAATCGGGGATTGGGAGGAATATTATTTGAAAAAACTAAAATTAATGGTAAAAAAGATGAAAATATTATAGAAAATAAATCGCTCTATTGGGATGAACAAATTTCAAAATATATTAAAAATTATGATCTGGAAGAAAATATATTTAATTGGAAAGAAGATTTTGGGATGGAAAACTGGGGAGTTTTTATCGCTTATGATGGAGATATTCCAATTGGTGGTGCTAATATTGCTTTTAATACAAAAGGAGTAAACATGTTATCTGGCAGAAAAGACATGACAGTTTTATGGGATATAAGGGTTATTGATAAATATAAAGGAAAAGGTATTGGCTCGAAACTATTCGAAAAGGCTGTTCAATGGTCAAAAGATAGAAAATGTATTCAAATGAAAATTGAAACTCAAAATATAAATGCAAATGCCTGTGAATTTTATAAAAACAAAGGAGCTGTTTTAAGCATAATTGATGAATATGCTTATTATGGAGAATGTGATGGTGAAGTACAATTAATTTGGTATAAAAATTTATAAAAAATTATATAAAAAGACCAAAAAGGCCTTTTTATATTTTTATTGTTAAATTTTCACAATGAAAAAACAATCGATATTTCAAGTTAATCATAAATTATGAGAGATTTTTGCCCCTAAATAATTTTAAGTAGATTTTAAGCTTAGAATTAAGTGTGATATAATTTTATTTACAGTTAACAAATAGTTACATTATAAAACGTTTTAAAGAATCTTTATAAAACTAAATGTTCTTTTAATGTCTTAATTTTAGAATATATCTAGGTTTTATCACTTACTAAAAGGGGGAATTAAAGTGAAAAAGATGCTTATTGTTTTATTAGTTCTTGTTTCAATTATCGGTGTTTCTGTAAGAGTTGATTTTTGGCATGCCATGAGTGGAGAAAGAATAGAAATCATTCAAGGTATAGCGGATAGATTTATGGAAGAAAATCCTGATATAGAAGTTGTTCCACAATATACAGGTAGTTATAATGAAACTTTAAACAAATTAATTGCAGGAGTTAGATCAGGTACAGCCCCACAAATCGTACAGGTTTATGAAATTGGTACAAGACAGATGGTTGATGGTGGAATTATGTTACCTATTCAAGATTTAATAGATCAAGATCCAGATTTTGATAGTGCAGTTTATCTTGATTCTGTATTAAATTACTATAGAATGGATGGTCAATTGTATTCAATGCCATTCAATTCATCTAATGCAATTTTATTTTATAATAAAACATTATTTGAAGAAGCAGGATTGGATCCAGATAAACCACCAAAAACTTTAGCAGAAGTAATGGAATTTTCAAAACAATTACTTAAAAAAGATTCTAATGGAAATATAGAAAGAACAGGTTTAACATGGCCAACTCATTCTTGGATTTTTGAACAAATGCTTGCTGCACAAGATGCTCCTTTAGTAAATAATGGAAATGGTAGAGAAGGCGTAGCAACAGAAGCAGTATTTAATCATGAAGCAGGAAGAGAAGTTTTTGAATTTTTATATGAAATGACATCAAATGACTTAATGCTTAATACTCAAAAAGAAGATTGGTCAGCTGCAAGACAAATTTTCTTGTCAGGTAAAGCTGCAATGGTATTATTCTCAACATCAGACGTTACTTCTTTTACAGTTGAAGGCGAAAAAAATGGTTATGAAATAGGAACAGCTTTCATTCCAACTCCAGTTGGCGCACCATCAGGTGGAGCAATAATTGGTGGAGCTAGTTTATGGATGGTTGATGGTCATTCAGAAGAAAAAACACAAGCTGCATGGAAATTCTTAAAATTTGTAAACTCTAAAGAAGAACAAATGAAATGGCATTTAGACACAGGTTATTTCCCTGTTAGAAAAGATGCTGTTGAAGAATTAATGTATGAAGGCTTTTATTCAGAAAATTCTAATTATTTAACTGCTGTTATGCAATTATTGTTATCAAAACAAACACAAAATACAAATGGTGCAGTTATGGGAGTTTTCCCAGAAGCTAGAGATAGAATAGAAGACGCTATTCAAAGAATGAATTCAAATCAAATGACCCCAGAAGAAGCACTTGCTTGGGCAGAAGAAGAAATAACAGAATTAATAGAAGAGTACAACGAATTATACAATTAATAATTTTTTATAAAAGGGGCGGTTAAGCCGCCCTTTTTTATAGGGGGTATGATAATTTATGCGAAAGATTTTACCTTATTTATTATTAATACCTACATTTTTGGTTATAGGTATTTTTATATATTGGCCAGCTGGATTGTCTTTTAGACTTAGTGCTTTTAGGACATCGCCATTCGGAAATAGAGAACTTTATGTAGGATTTAAAAATTTTCTAGATCTTTTTCAAAATCCTGTATACCTTCAAGCAATGCTTACAACAGTAATATATGTAGGAGTAACAGTTTTTCTTACTATAATGATATCTTTTTTGTTGGCACAATTACTTAATCAAGATATACCTGGAACAAGATGGTTTAGATTATTTATTTTCGCACCATATGCTATTTCACCTGCTATTGCAGGTACTTTATGGTCTTTTTTATTAAACCCAGTAGTTGGGCATCTAAACTATTTTTTCAATTCAGCTTTTGGTTTAAATGTAGATTTTTTAACTTCATCACCATATGCTTTGATAGCAGTAATGTTCGCAAGTGTTTGGAAGATGATACCATTTGCTTTGATATTTTATATTGCTGGGCTTCAATCTATACCAGATTCCTTGGTTGAAAGTTCTTTTATAGATGGAGCAAATCTTTGGCAACGTATGTGGAAGATAAAATTTCCTCTTTTATCTCCTATAACTTTCTATCTAGTTATTATGACAATAACAAATGCCATGTTTAATGCTTTTGGTATTATAGATGTTATGACAAAAGGTGGACCAACCGGAGACACAACAACTCTGATTTATAAATTATATTTAGATGCTTTCACCTATCAAAAAACGGGTTCTGCAGCATCGCAAAGTATAATAATGTTCATCATAATGGGTGTAGTAACTTTCTTCTATTTTAAAAACGTAGAAAGAAAAGTACATTATCAATAAGGAGTTGTTTATATATGAAAATTAGCACAAGAAAAAAAACAAATTTGGTTGTATCAGAAGTACTCTTAATATTTATTGCTATTGTTGTTATGGCACCAATTATATTATCTTTTTCCATGAGTTTTATGACTCAGAGTGAGGTTTTTTCTTATCCTCCAAAATTAGTACCTTCTTCTTTTAATTTTGATAATTATGTTACAGCTCTAAGAAGGGTAAAGTTAGACAGACTTCTTTTGAATTCAGCTATAATAGGATTAGCGGTTACTTTCGGAAAGTTAGTGACTGGTACTTTAGCTGGATATGCTTTTGCTAATTTCAAATTTAAGGGTAGAAAATTATTATTTGGTGTGTTATTTATAACTTTATTTTTACCCGCTGAAACTGTAATGGTTTTGCCGCTTTTTATGCTCATGCGCGACTTGGGTTGGGTAAACACTTATTGGGCATTAATAATACCATTTACAGCATCAGCTACAAATGCTTTTTTATTCAGACAACATTTTATGACTATTCCAAAAGAATTAGAAGATGCTTCAAAGATAGATGGGGCAACCCCTTTACAATATTTTTTCAAAGTTCTAATTCCACTATCTAAGCCAATGCTAGGTGGGGCAGCTTTGATTAATTTTGTTTATGCTTGGAATATGTATTTATGGCCTCTAATAATTACAATGGATGATCGAATGAAGACGGTTCAAATAGGGGTTAAAATGCTTCAAGATTCAGAAGGATTAAATAACTGGGGAGTAATAATGGCTGGTACTAACCTGGCGCTTATACCAACTCTCATAATATTCTTTTTAATACAAAATTTATTTGTTAAAAGTCTTGTTAGCACAGGACTTAAAGGATAAAAAATACAGACCGTGAGGTCTGTATTTTTTTAGAATTTCCAGTTAACTTCTACTTCAGCTTCAGCGCTTTGAGCATCTTTATTAGTAAAAATAATTAACAAACTATATTTCC
>CAZRTN010000063.1:0-6891 GCA_964603015.1 uncultured Thermotogaceae bacterium
GTATAGCAGGGAAAGTAGAAAACATGAGTGCGAATGCTGAAGAACAAAGTGCATCAGCAGAAGAAATGTCAGCAGCTATGGACAAATCCACCCATTCAGTATTAGATATAACTGAAAAAATCAAAAATCTAAAAGAAGCTGCAAAACAAGAAAGTGACGGTGCATTACAAGTTTCTGATTCAAGTGAAGAACTATCCATGCTTTCAGAAAAACTTATGGATGAGTTAAAAAAATTCAAAACTAAATAACATAAATTGACCCGGGCTAAGCCCGGGTTTTTGTTATTCAAAACCTATCCACTTGTTATTGTCCTGAGAACTTTCAACAACTTTTTCAATAAATTTCACACCTTGAATTCCAGTATCTATTTCAGGATAATATCCAGCAGGAGTATTTATATCAAAATCTTTTCTCAAAATAGCGTTCATGAAGTTTTTATAAGTTCTTGCAAAAGCTTCAATATAACCTTCAGGATGACCGCCTTCTGTTAAGAAATCCTCTCTTATTTCTGGATAAATTAAGCTACTATTTCTTGAAACCATTTGAGATGGGCCATTTAATCTAGAATATTCAATATAATTAGCCTTATTTTGTTGCCATTTTATAGCCCCTTTTGTACCTATTATTTCTATTCCTAAGTCATTATCATTTCCAATAGCGATCTGTGATATCCAATAATGTCCTTTTGCACCATTATTAAATTCAACCATCATAGTAACGTTATTATCTAACTTTATATCTTTTCCAAATTTATCTAATCTTGCTGAGATCTTTTTGATTTTCAAATCTGTAGTAAAACTGACTAAGTTTTCTAAATGAGTACCAATATCACCAGTTGAATTGGTTGGACCTGATATATCTGGATTTAACCTCCAATTTGCATGTTCATTTTCCAATATATTTTCTGTATCAGCCATCCAATCTTGTATATATCTACCAGAAATATACCTAACTTCGCCTATATCTCCGTTTAGAATCATTTTTCTTATTTGATGTACCATAGAATAACCAGTATAAGCGTAGGTGACAGCAAATAAAAGATCTTTTTTCATTGCTATATCTCTCAAATCTTCTGCTTCTTTTACTGAAATAGTAACTGGTTTATCACATATAATATGAAACCCTTTTTCTAAAAATAACTTAGCCATATCATAATGAAAAACATTTGGTGTAGCTATTATAATAAAATCGGGTTTGTCTTCTCTTTTTGATTCATTTTCTGCCATTTCTTTATAATTCTTATAAACTCTGTCTTCATCTATTTCCCATTTTTTAGCTAAGCTTAAATTTTTCCCATAATCTCTTGAAAAAACAGAGGCTACAGGTTCAGCTAAATTATGATAAGCAGCAGCTTTTCTATGAACTTCTCCTATTAAAGAGCCTGGTCCTCCTCCTATCATTCCATATCTTAACTTTCTCATATGTTTCACCCCCTTACTATATTTTATCATTAAAAATACTCCCATTAAAATGGGAGTAAAGATTTATACTACTTTATCTAATTTTTCTTTTAATTCTGTTACTAATTTTGGATCTGTTGATTTAATACCTTTAAAGACTCTTCTTTTTTCATCTTCGTGTTTTCCAAAGCCTTCTTGATCTTGAGCAGCCATCATAGATTTTCCAATTTTTTTGTGAATTAATAAGAACCATTCTTTGAAAAGTTCGTCTGATTCTTTTAGATGAACGAATTCTATATTTGGATGAGATTTTAATTTAACATCTGGTACTCCAAACAAATAAATTTTCTCTACATTATCCGCCATGTCGAGATATCTATCCCAAATAGCTTCTGCTCTTGAATATTTTTGAAAGCCAGCATATACTATAGCATCTGATTCGTTTCTCAATAAAACGCTTTCCATAATATAGCACATTCTTTCTAAAACAGGAATACTTGTTTCATACTTTAAACTGTTAGCTCCTAAAACGTCGTCTGAAACAGATTCGCTTAAATTCTTTTTTTCTGCATCTACTTGTTTAAAAACTTCTTGATAAACTGAAAATTTCTTATCCATTCAAAACGCCTCCTTTGAGTTGTTTTTAATAAATTTATAAACTGTGTTTCCAATAAAAATTACCATTGAGAACTTTATTAAATTGAAAGGTATTATTACATATAATAAATATTCATAGATATTGTCTATAAAAGGCATGATTTTTGAAGAAATAGAAACCAATGCCTCTGGAGATATTTTTAAAATAAGATCATATAAAGGAATAACCATAAACAAATTAACAAAGAATATAGCTGTTATAAAAATTGGTATCGAAAATACAAAACTTAATGTTTTATTATTTTGTTTGCTGAAAAAATAAAAAGGTAAAATTATAAGAATGCCTGAAACAAAGTTGACTAACTCTCCAATCCCCATTGTTGATGAAATAAACATATGTAGAACATTTTTAAAAAACAATACCAATATCCCAGATATAGGGTTTAAAAGGTAAAAAGTTATAAAAGCTGGAATATCGCTTAAATCATATTTAAGAAATCCAGGGAAAATGGGTAGACTGAACTCAATGTAATAAAAAATTGTTGAAATAGATATCATGATTGCTAGAATTGAAATTCTCTTAGACATTTTTACCTCCTAAAAAAATAAAATAAGCCAACCACTAAATTAATAGTGGCTGGCCCCATTTATTAAGATATATTTATATTTTACACCTTGTAAATAAATTGATTATTTATTTTTTATGAATTTAAAGTAAAAAACTAATTAGATATTTTTTTGTTATAAATTGAAGTTCATTGAAGATCTGTCTTCTTTTTTCGCTGGTCCCATGTCATATGTTCTCCCTAATGCCAAAACAGTTCCGAGTTCAGCTGGTAAACCAAATTTGTTGAGTTTTTCAATTGTAGTTTTTTTATCGTAGTCGACTTTTATAAACTCATGAGATACTACACCTTTTTCTATATCCAGCATCAAATAAACAGCTTTTGGTTCACCTTCTTTTGTTCTTCCGACGCTTCCAGCATTGTAAATAGTTTTCCCTTTAACTAATTTGTGCATAGACAAATGAGTGTGTCCATTTATAACAATATCTTCTTCAAATGATTCTGCAACTTCTTCAATTCTTTGTGCTTTTGTACTAGGTTTTATATATTCCAAAAGATAGTTTAAAGGACTTCCGTGTACCAATAATATTTTTACACCCTCAATTTCAAAGCTTAATTTTTTAGGAAGATTTTTTAAAAATTCTTTGTTTTCTGCTTTTGTGTTTTTTATAGTCCAATTTATCGAATCATCTCCAACTTCTGTTTCTCTTCCTGGATTATAAGCACAACCACAACTTTCTTTTTCATTTCCTATGGCATCATCATAGTTTCCCATAATAGTTTTTATTTTCAATTCTCTTATCTTTTCCACAACATAATCAGGATTTGGTCCATAACCTACTAAATCACCGGTGCAATATATTTCTGATATGTCTCTATTATTTATATCTTCTAAAACAGCATCTAATGATTCTTTGTTTCCATGAATATCTGAAATAATAGCTATTTTCATTTTATCACCTCTTTTTGATTATAGCATTAAAATTTTAAGAAAAATTAATATTGACAAAAAGTAATTTATAGAATATAATAATATTAGAATATTCTAATATACTAATTTTAGGAGGGGCTAAAAATGAATAAAATTAAAGAAAATAAAAGAATAAAAATTATAAAAGCACTAGCTCATGAAGAACGTTATAGGATTTTAGAAATGATTTCTAATAATCCAATGTGTGTATGTGAATTAAATGAAATGTCAGAATATTCTCAATCAAATATTTCTCAACATTTAAAGATTCTTAGAGACGCTGATTTAATATATTCCGAAAAAGATGGTAATAAAGTAAATTATCATATGGCGGATAAAAAAATTATAGATTTAATTAAAACAATAAATAAATTAGTTTAGGAGGAATTTGAATGTTCCAATGGACTTATGATTTAGCAACGATTATTGTAGAATGGTTAGGTCTCAATCCAGAATTAAGCTGGGGTGCATCCTTACATTTTTTTATTTATGATGTAATAAAAATATTGATATTGTTATTTATAATGATTTTTATAGTTTCATACATTAGAAGTTATTTCCCACCAGAAAAAACAAAAAAAATATTAGAGAAATTCCCTGGTATTACTGGTAATATAATGGCTTCCTTGCTTGGGGTAGTCACTCCTTTCTGTTCTTGTTCTTCAGTTCCTATTTTTATTGGTTTTATAGAAGCAGGAGTACCATTGGGAGTAACTTTTTCATTTTTGATTACATCACCAATAGTTAATGAGGCAGCTTTTGGAATGCTTTTAGCATCTTTTGGTTGGCAGGTCGCTACTATATATGTAATTTCAGGTATTATAATTGGTGTAGTGGGTGGAATTATTATTGGGAAATTCAAAATGGAAGACCAAGTTGAAGAATATGTTTATAAAGTGCAAATGGGAGAAACTAATATAGAGAAAAAATCTCAAAGAGAAAGATTTTCTTTTGCATATGAGAATGTGAAAGATGTAATTAGCAGAGTTTGGCTCTTTGTAATTATAGGGATTGGAATTGGTGGTTTAATACATGGGAAAATTCCTGAAGAATTCATAACTACATATTTGGGAAATAACCTCTTCACAGTACCTCTAGCAACAGTTATAGCTGTTCCACTATATTCAAATGCTTTAGGAACAATTCCAATTGCAGAAGCTTTGATTGGTAAAGGTCTTGGTTTGGGTACAGCTCTAGCTTTTATGATGGCTACAACAGCTCTTTCTCTTCCAGAAGGGATATTATTGAGAAAGGTCATAAAACCAAAGTTGATATTCACATTTTTTGCTATAACTGCTTTAGCTATAATGTTTACAGGATATCTTTTTAACATAATTCTTTAGAAATTCTGAATTAATTCTGAAAGAACTTATAAATGAAGTTAAATAAATAATAAAGAGGTGATTTTAATGATCGTAAAGATTCTCGGTGGTGGATGTGCTAAGTGTAATAAACTAGAAAAAAATGCTATTGAAGCTTTAGATGAATTGGGCAAAGAATATGAAATTGAACATGTCACAGATTTTGCAGAAATAGCCAAATATGGTGTTATGTCAACTCCAGCTTTAGTAGTAGATGAAAAAGTAGTCGTTTCTGGAAAAGTATTGAACAAATCAAAATTGAAAGAAATACTATAATTATATTCAACATTAAACTAAAAAGTGGTAAAACGTGAGTTTTACCACTTTTTTACTTGAATTTTTTTGTAAAAAAAGTTAAAATTAACTTAAGAAAGTATTTTAAATAGAAACAAAAAATATTAAATAATAAATTTAAATAACATTTTTAGAATTTCCGGGAGGGGATTATTTTGTCAAAAAGAGTTATCGTTGTAGGTGCAGGTACTGCAGGTCTTGCTAGTGCTATAAGACTTCAAAACAATGGTTATGATGTAGAAATATATGAAAAAAACCCGAAGGTCGGGGGGAGAATGTACCAAGTAGAAGAAAAAGGTTTTAAATTTGATGTTGGCCCGACTATTGTTATGATGCCAGATGTATATAGAGAAGTATTTGAACAAACTGGAAGGAATGCTGAAGACTATATACCCATGAAAAAATTAAATCCGATATATTCAATACAATATACAAAAGACGAATCTCTAGATGTTTCAACAGATCTAGCAGATTTAACAGAATTTTTAGAAGACATAAGTGAAGAAGATACTCTTGGTTATTATAGATATTTAACTCAGACTTATAAAAGATATTTAATAGCAAAAAACCATTTTATAGAAAAATCCTTTAGAGGGCCTAGTGATTTTTATAATCCAAAAACTCTTTTAAATGCATACAGATTAAAAACCTTTAATAATGCTTATAATGAAATTTCTAAATATGTTAAAGATGATAAATTGATGAAAATGTTGAGTTTTCAAACTTTATATATTGGTATTTCACCTCATAACGGACCATCTATATATACAATTATACCGATGATAGAAACTATCTATGGTGTTTGGTATATACAAGGTGGGATGTACACAATGGCTAAATCTATGGCAAAACTTTTTGAAGAAATGGGAGGTAAGATACACCTAAATTCAGAAGTTGAAGAATTAGTTATTGAAGATAAAGAAGCAAAAGGTATTGTTGTTGACGGAGAGGTTATTGAATCAGATTATGTAGTAGTAAATGCAGATTTTCCTTATGCTATGAAAAATCTTATAAAAAATGAAAAAGATAGAGGGAAATATACAAATAAAAAGATAGACAAAATGGATTATTCTTGCTCTGTTTTTCTTATGTTCTTGGGCTTAAAAGAAAAAGTAAGTGACGATACAAGGTTGCACAACATAGTTTTTGCAGATGATTTTGAAAAAAATATTTCAGATATCTTTGATGGAAATGATCCAAAAGATCCATCAATTTATATGTATATTCCAACTAAAGAAGACAAAACTCTTGCCCCTTTGGGAAAAGAAACCATGTATGTTCTAGCGCCTGTTCCAGAACTAAAAACAAGAGGTCATAAATGGACTCAAGAAGAAATAAATGAATATAAAAAGATAGTATATGATAAAATAAAGATGAAAAAGGGATTAGAAAATATAGAAGATATGATAGAAGTTGAAAAAATTTATACGCCAAATAATTTTGAAAGCGAATTCAATGCCATGCACGGAGCCACTTTTGGCCTAGCCCCAACTTTAATGCAAAGTAATTATTTCAGACCACAGAATAAATTTAAATATTCAGAAAACCTTTATTTCACAGGTAGTTCAGTTCACCCTGGTGCAGGAGTACCCATTGCATTAACATCAGCTAAATTAGCAGCTGATGAACTAATGAAAGACGATAAATCTATTTAAGGGGCAATATATGAGTTTAAAAGAAGATTATAAATATTGTCAGGAAAT
>CAZRTN010000063.1:6991-8116 GCA_964603015.1 uncultured Thermotogaceae bacterium
TATTTAAGGGGCAATATATGAGTTTAAAAGAAGATTATAAATATTGTCAGGAAATAATAAAAGAAAATTCAAAAACATTTTATAAAGCCTTTTCTTTACTTAATAAAGAAAAGGCTAATGCTGTATACGCAGTTTACGCATTTTGTAGGGTAGTAGATGATTCAATTGACATATACAATTCTCCAGATAGGCTACAAAGATTAGAAAAACAACTAAAAGATTTTGAGAAAGGTAATGTGCCTAATGAACCGTTATGGAGAGCTTTAGAAGATGTTTTTGGAAAATTCAATATGGAAACAAAGCCTTTTTATGAAATGATAGAAGGACAAAAAATGGATATAGAATATTCTCAACCAAAAACACAAAAAGATCTTTTAAATTATTGTTATTATGTAGCAGGAACGGTGGGTAATATGCTCCTCCCTATATTGGCATCTAGAAAAATAAATAAAATAAATGTTGAAAAAATAAAACTTGGAGAAGCCATGCAAATCACTAATATATTAAGAGATATTGGAGAAGACTATGAAAACGGAAGAATATATATACCCGTTGATATAATGAAAAAGTATAATTATACAAAAGAAGATCTTAAAAATAAAATAATAAATGATAATTTCAAAGAAATGTGGGAATATGAAGCAGAACAATCACAGAAGATGTATGATGACTTTTATTCTTTTATTGATTATTTTGATGAAGACTCTAAAAAACCAGTTTTAGCTTCAGCAAAACTTTATAATGCAATATTAGATTCAGTTAGAGAAAATGACTACGACTGTTTAAATAAAAAAAATTACGTAAATAATATTCAAAAAATGAAAATTATTTCTAAAATAAAAACATAATGGGGGAAATAATATGAATACTTGGGGGATTATAGTATCTTTTGCTTTTATATTTTTAATAATTGGGATATCGACATTATTAACAAATAAAAGAATTATAAGTGGCGAGGGTTCAAGAAAATTTATACATATTGGAGTTGCCAATTGGTGGATTATAGCAATGATTTTTTTTGATAATCCTTTATGGGCATCAATTGTTCCTGCATTGTTTATATTAATAAATTATATTTCTTACAAAAAACAGATATTTAGAGCTATGGAGCGAGGAAAAGGTAAG
>CAZRTN010000064.1:0-8088 GCA_964603015.1 uncultured Thermotogaceae bacterium
TAATATATTCGCGAGCCTTTAAAAGAAGAGATAATTAATTATCTCTTCTTTTTTTAATGTATGATTAAATAGAATGTTAATGATGTACTATAATTCTCAATAGTTTATCACATCTATTTATTAGTTTGGATGTAAAAATATTTATTAAAAATGTTTTAGATTCTTCAGCTCCAAAAACTGTCGTTCAGAATGACAAGATAATTATCTATTTAAAATTTATTAAATATATTTTAAGAACTATAAAAAATATATAGAACTCTTCACTAGATCAAATCATTGAAAAAATAACATAGTTTAGACTATAATAGTTTAAACTATGTTATAATTTTATAGGGAGGTGAATTTATGAATTTTGTTGGAAGAGAGAATGAAATGAGTTTTTTGGAAGAACAGTATAATAAAGATAGTTCTATGGTTATTATTTATGGAAGAAGAAGAATTGGTAAAACCACTCTTATTAAAAATTTTATAAAAAATAAAAAAGCTATTTACTTCCTTGCTACAGAAGAATCTATTAATGAGAATAGGAAAAATTTCCAAAATACTATTTTTCAAATTACAAAAAATAATTTTTATTCGGAGAATAATGAGATAAATTGGGAAAGTTTGTTTGATTTTGTTAATGATGAAAAATGGATAATAGTTATAGATGAATATCAATATTTGGCTATGACAGATAAATCTTTTACATCAAAAATTCAAAAAATTTGGGATGAATTTTTAAAGAATAAAAATGTTATGCTTATTCTCAGTGGTTCTCTTACAAATATGATGTATTCCGAAACTTTGAATTCTTCGAGTCCGTTATATGGCAGAAGAACAGGACAAATTAAATTACAAGAATTACCATTTGAAGATTATAAGATTTTTTTTGATAATAAAAATATATCAGAAATTATAGATTTTTATTCAGTAACTGGTGGAGTTCCAAAGTATATTGAATCTTTTGATTTAGAGAAATCTTTAGTTCAGAACATAAAGGATAATATTATTAATGTTAATAGTTATTTATATGAAGAACCCATATTTTTACTGAGTAAAGAAGTAAAAGAAATAGGAAGTTTTTTTTCTATTATAAAAAGCATTTCTTTTGGGAATCATAAACTTTCTAAAATATCTGCTGATATTGAGATTAAACAATCTTCATTAATATATTATATTAACGTTTTGCAAGATTTAGACATTATTGAAAGACATGTTCCTATAACTGAGAAAAATCCTCAAAAAAGTAAAAAAGGGCTGTATTTTATAAAGGATAAATTTATAAATTTCTGGTTTAATTTCGTTTATCCCTATAGAAGTTTTATAGAAATGAATAACAAGACATTTGTGTTAGAAAAAATAGAAAATAATTTAATAGATAATCATGTAAGTTTTATTTATGAAGACATTTGTAGGAAAAAAGTTTTAGATTTATCTGCAAATAATTTTTTTAATAGAGATATTGTAAAGGTTGGGCGTTTTTGGAACAATGATTTTGAAATAGATATTTTAGGGATGGATACCAAACAGAATCCTATTCTTTTTGGAGAATGTAAATATCAAAAGAATAAGGTAGGAAAAGAAGTTTTGAATAAACTGAAGTATAAAGCAGAGATAGTTTCTTCTAAAGAAAAGGTTTATGTTATTTTTTCGAAATCTGGGTTTAAAAAGGATTTGTTGGAACTATCTAAAAAAGAAAATAATATATTTTTATTTGATAATGATATATTATAAAAATAACATAGTTTAGACTATAATAGTTTAAACTATGTTATTTATTTAATCACTCTAAAAATTTATCTCCCAATATTTTTATACCAAAAGCACCTAAAGGTGCTGTGAATATTATGGAAAGAACAGCTAGAGCAAGAATTAAATTTCCACTTGCTACTCCAGCAGCTAGAGGAATAGCTCCAATAGCAGCTTGAACAGTTGCTTTTGGAATATATCCTACTATGGAAAATATTTTTTCTTTTTTGTTTAATTCTGACTTTCTAAGGGAGAAAAGAACCCCCATACTTCTAAAAATCAAACCTACAGTTATCAAAAATAACCCCTTTAATCCGCTATCTAAAGCAACTTGTATGTTTACCTGTGCACCAACAAGTACAAAAAGAAGTATTTCTGCAAATACCCATATTTTTTCAAATTTTCTAGCCAGTCTATGAGCAACAGCTTGTTTCTTTTCTAAAAGGATAAAACCTATTGTCATTACTCCTAGTAAACTTGCTACTTGAATATAATTAGATAATAAGTCTTCTAATGTGGTTAAGAATATAGATGTAGCTATAATAAAAAGAACCTTTTTAGTATCTCTGATATGATATTTACTGAATATTTTGACAAATATAAATCCTAAAACTATTCCAAGGCCTATCCCAATAACTATTGAAAAAGGAATTTCAAGTATTTTTACTGGAATATTAATGTTTTCTCCTCCGTATAACCCTAAGAATGTAGAAAACAGAGTTATTGCAATAACATCGTCTACTGAAGCACCAGCTAAAATCATTGTGGGAATAGCTTTTTTCTCACCTTTTCCTTTTTCCATAAGTCTAAGCATAGAAGGAACCACTACAGCAGGCGATACAGCTGCGATTATAAAACCAAGTATTCCACCTTCAATAAAAGAAAGGTCAAAAATCCACATAGAAAGGAAAGTTATAGAAAAACCTTCTAGTAAATTCGGGATAAAAGATAATTTTATTGCTGGTTTTCCAATTTTTTTAAGTGTACTTTTTGAAATACCAAGTCCTGCTCTAAGCAAAATAATTATAAGAGCTATTTTTCTAAGATCAGACGATACATTCATAAGTTCTGGACTAAGCCAATCTAAAGCATATTTTCCCATTATCATTCCAAGAATTAGCATGCCTAGTATTCCTGGTAATTTTATTTTTTCAAAGAACCATTTAAATAATAGTCCCAATACGATTACTGCTGCTAAACTAAAAGCCATGTCTATTCCTCCTAATATATAAAAATCTCCTGTCTTGTAATATAATAGTACAAGACAGGAGTCATTAGCTTTGAAAGCGGTTTAGGTGAACTCCATCACCTTATATGTTATTATTATATCATAGAAATCGAAGATTTCGGTTGGAGGGTCGAGGTTGGAAGAGAAAATCCTAAACACCCCTGTGCTACGCACATCCTCTCTAAAAAATTTATAGAGGAATTATTTTTAAGTAGTTATCTTAAAAGGAGGCGATAATATTTACGATTTGATTATTATAGGGACAGGCCCAGCAGGGCTTTTTGCTGCAGCAAATATAAAAGATAAAAAAGTTTTAATACTTGAAAAAAATAAAGAAGTAGGGAAGAAATTACTTATTTCTGGAACTGGGCAATGTAATTTGACTCATGAAGGAAAGGTTTATGAATTTTTTGATAAATACGGTGATAAAAAAAATTATATGAAAAAAATTTTAAAAAGGTTTACCAATGAAGACGTGATCGAATACTTTGAGAATAGAGGTTTAGAATTAGTTGCAGATAAAAACGGTAAATTTTTTCCAAAGTCTATGAAAGCAAAGGATGTTTTGGATATTTTACTGAGTGAGATTTCTAAAAATGGACATGAAATAAAGACAGATTCAAAAGTTGTGAAAATGGCTAAAAGTGAAAGTTTTAGGATTTTTACAAAAGATCAAGAGTATAATGCAAAGTCAGTTTTGATTGCAACAGGGGGCAAATCTTATCCAAGACTTGGAACAAGTGGTGATGGTTATAATTTTGCTGAATATTTCGGGCATAATATTGTTCAGCCTAAACCTGCTTTAACCCCAGTTAAAATAAAAAACTTTAAATTACAGGTTTTATCTGGTACCTCTTTCAGTAATGTCAAAGTAAGTATTAAAGGAAAAAATGTTGAAAATAAAGATGATTTACTTATAACTCATTTAGGTTTTTCTGGACCAGCAGTGATAGATTTTTCAAGGTATATTGAAAATGATGATGTTTTACAGATTTCATTTCTGGATTTTAAAAACAAAGAAACTTTTAGAGAGGATTTTTATTCAAAATTAAAAAAATTTCAGAATGATTCTATTTTAAAAGTTTTGAAAAAATATAATTTAACCAAAAAGTTTATTTTAAAACTGTTGAACGATTTAGATATTTCTGAGAAATCTTTTTGTGGAAATATAAAAAAAGAAAATAGAAATGAAATAGTTGATTATCTTATGAACCATGAATATTATGTTGAAGAGATTTTTGGATATGATCAAGCTATGGTTACAGCAGGTGGAGTAGATTTAAAAGAAATGGATATAAAAACAATGATGTCAAAAAAAGTTGAAAACTTATATTTCGCAGGAGAAGTATTGGATGTGGACGGAAATACTGGAGGATATAATATTCAGTTTGCTTTGACTACTGGAAAGATTGTTTCTGAATCATTCTAATGAAATCATATTTATATTCTATTTTAATATTTTAGTTTTATAATATCACTACAAATAATTGGAGGTGGTGGGAAATGAAAAAGGTTTTGTTATTAATAACAACAATATTGATTTTGAGTATGTCTGTTTTTTCTGTTTCTTATTTGACACCAGAAGCGGGTATTGTTGAAGAAGGTCATATTTATATAGATACTTTTAATCCAGGTTGGGGTCTTAGATGGGGACTTTTTGGATTTATCGAAACAGGAGTTTCTCAATCTAATAATGGTGGATATATTAAAGCAGGATTTAACAATATACAAGACATTCCTGTTAAATTCAGTTTGGGTTATTCAAGTGATTTTATGAGTTATTCTTCAGTGACATCCGCTATAGGTTATGAAAATGATTTGATTTATTTTGATGTTGGAGGTATTTTCAATCAAGAAGGATCTTATAATTATGAAACGGAAACTAATTCAATAGAAAATAGTTATGGTGCTTTTGCAAAAACCAGTTTAAATATTTTAGAAGAAGAAAATTCTGAAAGCTATATAAACCTTGAAGGTGGACTTGGATTTGATAAAAGTTTTTCTTTAGATAATTATATGCTTTCTTTTTATGGAGTTCAACATTATTATAATAAAATTTGGATTTTTGACGGGTTAAATTTATACGCTGGAATACAATTTCAAAATGAAGTTGGAGATAATATAGTTTTAATAGAAGATATGGTTATTGTTTTAGGTCTTTCAAGTAGAATAAAAATATTTTAAATATATAATAAAAGGAAGAGTTTTTTAAACTCTTCCTTTTTTATAATATAATGCATCAATCATATTTTTGTATAAAGGAATTAATTTTTTTCTTTGTTTTTCATCAAAGTACCAAAGAGCTTTTAAAACATTATTTTTTTTGAAAAATTTATTATCCTGTAATCTCAAGTCAGATTTTATTTCAATATCTATTTCTTGAAGACGTGAGATATTTTCTAATAAAATAGAAAGCATAGTTCGATTTTTAAAATCTATTTTATCTAAGAAAAAATTGTAAAAAATTACCAATTTAGCTTCATCAAAATTTTCAAAAGTTTTCTTTAAAAGTGTTTGTTTTGCTTTTAGAAATATAGAACTATAATCTTTATAAATTATATATAAAATCATTTTTTCATTGTAGTTTAATTTTATTTCTTCATTATGTAAAATAACATTATAAATATTATTGAATGATTTTTTATTTATTTTTTTCACAGTAATCATGATAGTTATTAGGTCTATTAAAAAATCTCTACTTTTTTTCTTTCTTACCTCTAGGATAGATTTTTCTACTTTGTTATCTAAAATATTTTTAAACTTCTCCACACTTATTTCACAAAAAATTTTATCTTTGAAAAAATCATCTTGAAAAAGCTCGTATAAAGTTTTGGCTTGAACTCTGTCTGCTTTTCCATTTATTATGTTATGCACTGAACGTTTTCCCAATTTTGATTTTTTTAAAAATTTGTTTATTCCAAAAATATCTATGTAGTCTTTAAAAAGTTCTTGAACTTCTGAAGTATTTCTATAATATTTTTTATTTAAATCTAGTTCAAATAATTCTGCATCATCTGCTTCTTGTAGTATGTTTAATTTAGAAAATGATTTTGTTAGGATAAAAAGTTCTGTAATATATCTAAAATAATCTCTCTCTTTTAAGTATTTAAGATATTCATCATAAATGTTTATAGTTCTGTTTTCAGAAGAAAAATAATATGAAGAATAATATAGAGATGTTCTAAGAATCCAATATCTTTGAATTGGAGTATCAAAAGCTCTATAGCAATCTAATAAATTAGCTATAATTAAAGAAGGATTGGGGATTTTTTTTGCAGATAAAATAGATTTTAAGTGTAAATCTTTTTTAAGTTTCTTGTTATTAGTACTTCGGGCTTTAACCATCATATGATTTGAATATAGAAAATTATTAGTGTGATAATCTTCAGGTATTTTTTTGCTATTTTCTAATAATTTTGAATCCACACTTATTAGAGCATTTGTTACTATTTTTTTTGCAGGTTCTGGTATTTTTTCTAGATTTATATATAATGTATTGAATATTGATTTTGATTTTTCGTTATTTAGTATAAAGTAAGAAGACATTTTTATAGTTAAAAGCAAGTAATAAATACTCATATTAGAAACGTACTCAATATTTCTATCGAGCACTTTAATTACTTGTTCGTGATTAAATTGTCCGTATAGGTTCATAACTTCTAGATAAAATATAAGGTCTTGATCTTGTTTTTTCTCATATTCATAATTAAGAATCGGTCTTCCAAAAAAACCATAACGGTTAATGTCTAAAATAGTATTTTCTATACTTTTCATGATATCTTCCTTTTATTATAATATACATAAATATCATATCATAATAAATTAAAATAAAATAAAAATTTAAAAGTCTAAATTATTAAAAAAAGTATTGTGATGATTCAATGTTTTTTCTAGATTTTCTAGGTAAAACTCGTGTTTTCTAAATTTCAACCTAAAATAAAGACTTCTAAGAAAATTTTTTAGATTTTCTTTGAAATAGTGAGCTTCAGGATAATTTTTTGGAGGTTCTAATTTTTCAAAACAATCTATCCAGTCTATTATATTTTGTTTTTTTATCTCGTTTCTCTCTATAGCAAAACAAGCAGCAGTGGTTAATCTCTCTGCCTCCTCATTAATAAAAACATAATCGCTTATAGAAATTTTGTCTTTTATTGTATAAAGGATTTCTAACAATTGATTGTCTCTTATCTCAGTGTTTAATGCTAAAGTTCTTAATAAATCTCCTATATGACCATGGCTATGAGCCCACCCTTTTTCTGGAACATAACCTCTTTTATCTTTTTCTAGTTTAAAATATTTTATTGATTTTTCATAAACGTCTAAAATCTCGTCTTTTGACAATAAAGAAGAATCTAATTCATTTTGGTAATATACTATAGCCCTTAAGATTAATACAGTAAATGATCTCTTAAATACACCATCTCCAGTTTTTTCTTCTATTTTGTAAAATAAAAAATCGTTGCTAAGACACTTGTTCAATAATTTTTTTATTTGTTCTTTTTCTAATTTTTTTTCTACAATCAGATTGAAAAGGAACTCTAGAATCAATTCATCTCTTAATACAGGATCAATCGAACCAATTTTTTCTAAGGATTCTAAAGCTAACTCATATACATTTTCTTTTATATCCCATTCCACTTTTTTAAGTTCTAATAATTTTGATTTTAATTGTGATTCATTCATAAAAATCCCCCTTTAGTTATTATTCATTTTTATTATACATAAAAAAAACTGACAACTATATGTCAGCCTTTAATTATATTTTCCCATTCGTCTTCATTATCTACATGGATAAACTTGATCCCTACTTTTTCTGCGGCTTTGTCAAAATCTGTATCTCCAATTATAATTGCTTCTTCTGGTTTTATATTTAGTTTTTCAATAATATTTTGAAAATATTCTTTATGTGGTTTTGTTGTATAAGAATTTTCCATATCTGAGATATAAACAAAATCATTTAAGTTCATATCAATCATTTCTATTCTTTTTTCAACACAAATTCTTGGAAACAATGGATTGGATGCAAAAATTAATTTGTGATTGGAGTTTTTAACTGCGTCTATTAATTTTTGATTTGGCTTCATCGCTTTTTCAACTTCATCAAAACCATTTTCATAAAAATCCATAAA
>CAZRTN010000065.1:0-8086 GCA_964603015.1 uncultured Thermotogaceae bacterium
GTTCCGGAGGTGTTTTTGTGTTTTTGAAAAGATCACACACATGTGGAGAACTCAACAAAGAATATGCAGGAAAAGAAGTTATTCTAAATGGATGGGTTCATATAATAAGAGATTTGGGCGGTATAAAATTTATTCTTTTAAGAGATAGATATGGTAAAACTCAAGTATCTTTTGACCCTAATGAAAATGAAGAGCTATATAATAAAGCTTTAAACTTGGGAAATGAATATACTGTGGCTATAAAAGGCATTGTCAGAAACAGACCAGAAGATGCCATTAATCCTAACATGAAAACAGGAGAAATAGAAATTTCTGCTACAGAATTAGTAATTCTTTCTGAATCAGAGACTCCTCCAATCTACGTTAACAAAGAAGAAGAAGTTTCTGAAAATTTAAGGCTGAAATACAGATATTTGGACCTTAGAAAAGATAAAATGCAAAGAAATTTAATGATCAGACATAAATTCATGCAAGCTTCAAGAGAGTATTTATCTGAAAATGGTTATTTGGAAATAGAAACTCCTTTTCTTACCAAATCAACCCCAGAAGGAGCAAGAGATTTTGTAGTTCCTTCTAGAATTAAAAAAGGAAATTTTTATGCATTACCTCAATCACCACAAATTTTCAAACAATTACTTATGGTTTCAGGTATGGATAGATATTTTCAAGTAGCTAGATGTTTTCGAGATGAAGACTTCAGAGCAGACAGACAACCTGAATTTACACAAATAGATATTGAACAATCTTTTGCAGATAAAGAAGACATTTTCAAAATGGGAGAAGAATTAATCTCAAAAGCAATAAAAGCTTCAACTGGAGATGAAATAGAAACTCCTTTTAAAAGAATGACTTATCAACAAGCGATGGATATGTATGGAAGTGACAAACCAGACACTAGATATGGAATGCAACTTGTAGATATAACAGGCTATTTCAGAGAAACAGAGGCAAACTTTTTAAAATCAATCATCAATGATGGTGGAGTTTTAAAAGGCTTTGTAATAGACGGAAAAGCTAATGAATATTCAAGAAAAAAATACGATGAATTAACTGATTTAGCAAAACAATTTGGAGCTTCTGGTTTAATTTGGATAGCAAATAAAGAAAATGATATTAAATCAACAATTAAAAAATTAGCTTCAAAAGAAATTGAAACCATGATTGAAGATAATATAATTCCTGATGATGGAGTTATGCTTATAGTTGCTGGAGAGAAAAATAAAGCAAATAAAATCTTAGGTCATTTGAGGGCTAATTTGATAAAAAACGAGTTAGATAAACAAGATGGTTTTGACATACTTTGGGTTACAGATTTTCCTATGTTTTCTTGGAACGAAGAAGAAAACAGACTTGAGTCTGAACATCATCCATTTACCATGCCAAACTTAGAAGATTTAGAAAAATATAGTGATTCAGATCCTTTAAAAATAAAATCTGAATCTTATGATTTAGTTGTTAATGGTTATGAAATGGCAAGTGGTAGTTCAAGAATTCATAGAAAAGATATACAGAAAAAAGTATTTGAAACTATAGGATTAGATGAAACTGAAATTATGGACAAATTTGGATTTTTATTAGAAGCTTTCAAATATGGGCCACCACCACACGCTGGAGTTGCGTTTGGAATGGACAGATTAGTAGCTGTACTAGCAGGAGAAGATTCAATAAAAGAAGTTATAGCCTTCCCAAAAACAGCGACAGGCTCTGATCCTATGAGCGAAGCACCTTCTAAGCTAGGTGAAAATCAACTTAAAGATCTTGGTATTAAGTTGGACATGTAATAAAATAAAAATTTTTAGGAGGGGTAATTATGGACTTTGTTATAACATTTGAAGAAATAGAAAAATCATTCGTGGTGAAAGTAGCGGGAGATATAGACGCATATCATTCTGCAACTTTCAAACAGAAAGTTATGGAACATATGGTGAATACCGACAAAAAATACATAGTTTTGGATATGTCCGAAGTTTCTTATATCGATTCTGCAGGCTTAGGTTCTATTGTATCTTTGATAAAAGAATCAAAAAAATCTGAAAAAGAAATAGTTCTTGTTTCTCTAAAAAAACAAATTAAGAAAATCTTTGAAATGACAAAATTAGACAAAATAATCAGAATGGAAGACACCATAGAAGAAATTTAATAGAAAGGATTGAAAATCTTGATACACATTGCAATAGATGGACCTGCAGGCTCAGGCAAGTCTACCATAGCTAAAAAGGTTGCAAATCAATTAAACATAAAATACTTAGATAGTGGTGCTTTGTATAGAATAATAGGATATTACTTTAAAGAAATTATTAATTCTCTAGAAGAAACAACTATTAAAGAAAACCTAAAAGATATAGAAATAACTTTAGAAGATAATCACTACATTTTAAACGATGAAAAAATAAACCAACAAATTAGAAAAGCAGAATCTGGTAATTTTGCTTCAATAGTAGCTAAAATACCAGAAGTGAGAAATAAAGTAAATGAAATTTTAAGAAAAATATCTGACAAAATGAGTACAGTTATAGACGGAAGAGATATCGGAACCGTTGTTCTTCCAGATGCTGAATATAAATTTTTTCTTACAGCATCAGCTCAAGAAAGAGCAGAAAGAAGGTATAATGAGTTAATTGGAAAGGGCGAAAATGTTGATTATGATTTGATCTTAAAAGAGATTCAGCAAAGAGATTACAATGATTCGAACAGAAAAATAGCCCCTTTAAAACCAGCAAAAGATGCAATTGAAATAGATACCACTTCAAAAAACATAGAAGAAGTTTTAAAAGAAATAATGGAACATATAGACGGTGATTAAGATGAAGGTAAAAATAGCTAATAAAGTTGGATTTTGCTATGGAGTAAATAGAGCTTATGATAAAACTAATAAATTGCTTCAAAACAATAATGCAAAAACATATTTATTTGGTGAATTAGTACATAACAAATTAGTTGTAAACAGCTTAAAAAAACAAGGAATTAAAATTTTTGAAAACATTAATAAATTGCCTAATGATTCAAAAGAGTCAAGAGTTATTATAAGGGCACACGGAATAACTCTTGAAGAAAGAAGAATTCTAGAAAATAATTTCACAGAGATTATAGATTTGACATGTCCTATAGTAAACAGAATGACTTCTTTTGTAAGAGAAAAACAAAAAGAAGGCTTTTTTGTGGTTGTTTTTGGAAAAGAATCTCATCCAGAGATGAGAGGCTTAAAAGGATCTGTAGATCAAAATAAAATTAAAATTACAAAAGATATAAAAAAAGAAACATTCAAAAAAGTTTGCATCGCATCTCAAACTACTGTGGATAACAAATCATTTAAAGATTTCTATTTGAAATATCTAAAAATAAACGATTTTTCTGATATAATTATAAAAAACACCATTTGTATTGAAACATCAAAAAGAGAAATTGAAGCAGAAGAAATATCCCAATGGGCTGACGCTGTTATAGTCCTTGGAGGTAAAAATAGTTCTAATACAAAAAAACTGGTGAATATATCAAAAAACAACAACAAAAATACTTTCCACATAGAAGAAATAGAAGAGTTGGATAAACTAAATTTAAACTTCGAAAAAATAGGGATCTTAACTGGTGCTTCCACTGCAATGTGGACACTGAAAGAACTAACTGAATATTTAGAAAATAATTATTCAGTGGAAATAATAGATTGAAGTCAATATTTCTTAATATATAAGGAGGTTTCACTTAATGAACGAAAAGACTTTTGAAGAATTACTTCAAGAAGAAGAAATTAATGAACTGAAAAAAGGTAAGGTATTGGTAGGTACAGTTTTTGAAAAAGATAACGATGGAATCTGGGTTGCACTTGAAGGTGCTACAGGAGATGTTTTTGTTAGAAACGAAGAACTTTTAAAAGATGCTTCTGAATATAAAACAGATGACAAGATAACTGTAAAAGTTGTAAATACCAACGATGCAGAAGGTTTCAATACCGCATCAGAAAAAAGAGCTGAAGCAGAAAAAATAATTGATGATATAGAAGAAGGTAGCATTGTAAATGCTAAATTCAACGTAAGACTCAAAAAAGGTTATGGAATGACAATTAACGATGCAGTTAGAGCTTTTCTTCCTGGTTCTTTATCTTTATTAAGACCAGAAGACCCAATGCCAGAAGGCGAATTAAAGGTACAGGTCATTTCTAAAAGAGGAAGAAAATTAGTTGTATCTAGAAGAGACGTTAAAGAACAAGCCATAAAAGAAATATATGATGAATACAAAGAAAAAATGGTAGTCGAAGGCGTAGTTGAATCAGTTAAAGATTTTGGTGCCTTTGTAAAATTAAATGAACATGTTACTGCTTTGATTCCAAGAAGCGAAATTAATTGGGATAAAGTCAACGACATACACGAATTACTATCTGAAGGCGACAAAGTAAGAGGGGTAATAATCAACCTTGATAAAGATAATAAAAAAATATCAATTTCATTAAAACAAATGAAAGATGACCCATGGGAAAACATTGAAGACAAATTCCCAGCAGGTACTATACACAAAGGTACAGTTACAAAATTATTCCCATTTGGATTCACTGTAAAATTAGATGATGGAATAGAAGGTTTAGTACATGAGTCAGAAGTTTTTTGGGCAAGAAAAGGTAAAATAACAGATGTTGTTTCTTTAAACGATGTTGTTGAAGTTAAAGTACTCGATATTGATAAAGAAAATAGAAGAATGAGCTTAAGCTATAGAGAAGCTATTGGAAATCCTTGGGAAGATATAGATGAAAAATACCATGAAGGCAATGTAGTAACAGGAACTGTTGAAAAAATCCTTCCAAATGGAGCAATAATAAAATTAGAAGAAGGATTAACAGGTTTCTTACATGTTTCAGAACTTTCTTGGAATTTTATAGACAGTGTAGAAGAAGCTCTTAAAGAAGGCGACAAAGAAAAAGTAAAAATATTAAACATTGATAAAGAAAATAAAAAAATAAAATTATCTATAAAACAAGCAAAAGATAATCCTTGGAAAAAAGTTTCTGAAGAAGTAAACGTAGGGGACATATTAAAAGGTAAAATAACAAGATTTGCAGGTAAAGGTGCCGTTGTTTTAATAGATGGGTACGATGTTGAAGGATTCCTTCCTGGAGCAAGAGCTACAGAAGAAAAAGTTGAAGACATTGAAGAAGAATTAAATGTTGGAGACGAAGTAGAAGGTAAAGTATTAAACATCGAATTTGAAAATGACGCAAAAAGAGGAAATTTAATAATCTCAGTATACGACTTATTAAAAGAACAAGAAAAAGAAGAAAGTATTCAAGCAATGCAAGAAATGAACGAAGATATAGAAGACTAGAATAACCGGGAGTGATCATCATGTCAAAACCATTAGTTTTGATAGTTGGTAAGCCTAATGTGGGTAAATCAACACTATTTAACAGAATCATTGGAGAAAAAAAATCAATTGTATTAGATCAACCGGGTGTAACTAGAGATCACATATATGGAGAGGCACGCTGGGATAAGCGTGCCTTTACCTTAGTTGATACATGTGGTATTTTTGAAGACCCGGAAGAAATAATAGCAAGACAACAAAAAGACGTTGTTATAAACTCTATCAAAGAAGCTTCTTTGGTAGTTTTTGTTGTGGATGGAAGACACGGAATAACTTCAGAAGATTTTCATATAGCTGAGTTTTTGAGAAAATCAGGAGTAGATGTACTAATCGTTGCAAACAAAGCTGAATCTTATGAAAAATATAAAATGGAAATTAAACCAGATTTATATGAATTTGGATTCGGAGAACCAATTCCAGTTTCAGCAGAACACAACGGTAATATGGATGAACTTTTAGATGAAGTAGCAGAAAGACTAGAAAGTAGAGGCTTTGATTTAACAGATGAAGAGCTGGAAGAAGAGGATGAAGTTATAAAAGTTGCCATAATTGGTAAACCTAACGCAGGTAAATCATCTCTCTTCAACAAAATTCTAGGTATGGAAAAAGCAATTGTTTCTGAAATCCCAGGGACAACAAGAGATGCTGTTGATGAGATTGTAGAAATAGAAGGACAAAAATACAAATTCATGGACACAGCTGGGATGCGTAGAAAAAAGAACGTACAGTATGGATCTATTGAAATGTATTCTATAATAAGAACTACTAGGACAATTGAAAAGTCAGATATTGTTGTTATTCTTGTAGATGCTTTAGAAGGTATTACCCAACAAGATAAAAAAATCGCTGGAATCGCAGAAAATAGGGGAAAAGGAACTGTAGTTGCTTATAACAAATGGGACCTTGTCGACCATTCAAAAGTTGACATGAACATTGTTATGAAAAATTTTGAAAAAGAACTTTATTTCATATATTATAGTCCTTTGATTTTTACTTCTGCAGTAGACGGAACAGGAGTATCAAAATTAGTAGATTCAATAAAAAGAGTTCAACAATCAAGAGAAATAAAAATTCAAACTAGTGTTCTTAACTCTGCATTAGAAAGACATTTAATGGTATCACCTCCACCTGTTAGAAAAGGTAAAAGAATTAAATTTTACTATGCAACTCAAGTTGGAGTTAAACCACCTGTTTTCACTTTTTACACAAATCAACCAAAAGAGATATCAAATTCATATAAACAAAGTCTTAGAAACATGATAAGAAAATATATAGATCCATTTGAGGGATCACCCTTATTCTTAAAATTCGAAGAAAGAAGAAAATGAGGGGGAATTTAATATGTTGATAGAATGGTTAATTATTGGATATTTAGCTGGCTCAATTCCTTTTTCTTATTTAGTTCCAAAAATAAAAGGTATTGATGTTAGCAAAATAGGTAGTGGAAATGTTGGAGGAACAAATGTTCTAAGAAGTATGGGGCCTGTTATAGGCATCAGTTGTATGCTCTTAGACTTTTTCAAAGCTTTTATACCTACACTTATCGCTTTAATTACCCTTGGTGGAGATTCCTGGATCCCACATTTAACCCTTTTAGCTGCTGTTATAGGTCACGATTTCCCTATATGGCTTAGATTTAAAGGGGGTAAGGGTGTTGCTTCAACTGTTGGCGGTTTTTTTGCCTTAAATCCTTTATTGGGAATAATATTTTTTATGATTTGGTTCCCAGTTAACTACATGTTCAAATATGTTTCTCTTGCTTCTTTAGTAGGACTTCTTGCAGGAGGACTAATTGGATTCATTTTTAACTTTCAAACAGGTTTGATCCTAACCATATTATTCTTATTGAGCCTATGGAAACATAAAAAAAATGTCAAAAAAATTCTCAATGGAGAAGAAACGGTTACTGACATTTTAAAAATATTATCCAAGGGGTTTAAGAAATGAAAAAATTCTTTTTATTATTTTTATCTTTTTTAATTATTTTAATAGGGTTTTCTGCTCAACTTTCGGAGGGTGAACAAAAATCAAGAGAACTTTTTTCTGAAAGTTTGGAGTTGTTGTTTTCTGAACAAAAATATGAAGCCAGACTGAAGTTAAATGAAGCTATGTCTGGAGAAGTTTATATTGAAGATATCCCAAAGTTTTGGTATTATGCAGCTAAGCTTGATACACAACTTGGGAGATTAGATAAAGCCTATGAAGACTTACAAAATATTTTTTTGTTTTCTGGAACAAATCAAGAAGCAGAAACTTTAGAAAATTTTATTAATTCTCTTGAAGATTTTTCAATTTCAAATTATTCAACACCTACTTTTTATGAAATTGATAATCAAGAAAATATCATAGAAAGTTTTGAAAAATACTACACAATAAATGATTCTTTAGTTTTTAATTCCAATTTATATATACTTGATTCAGAAAATAATTTAATCTTTAAAAGTTCTAATCAAGGAGAAAAATGGATTCGATTACCAGAAAATCAAAAATTTTATAACCTTTCAAAGGATAGTAACTTAAATAGAATATATCTTAGCTCAGATAAGGGAATTTATTATATCAACAGTTATTCCCCCAATATAACAATGGAAATAACTGAGGATGCAACACAAACTGATATCGATACAAATACCGAAAACATAATAAAACCTTTGATAACTGATAAAAACCTTTTTATATTAGACACTGATAAAATAGGCAGAATATATGCATATGATCCCATCGCATCAGATATAAA
>CAZRTN010000066.1:0-1381 GCA_964603015.1 uncultured Thermotogaceae bacterium
TTCCATTCACCCATGTGATAACTATCGAGTATAAGCCTTATCATCTAAATCTCTCCTAAAGGTTTTTTAGTAGGTATTCCATTTTTTCTTGGATAATCTTTTATGTTGTTTTCAGTCTTATTATACACTATAATTATTCTTTGTTTTTCTTCTTTCTCTGTTGAATAAGTATAATCAAGAGTTTTTTCTATATTTGAATTCAATAATTCAAGAGCTCTTTTTTCATAAACTTTTTCCTCGTCATAATTTTTACCCTTGAATAATATAACCTTACCATTTTTATTTATCAGAGGAATTGTGTATTCAAGTGCGATATCAGTTCTTGCTAATGCTCTACAAGTTGCTATATCAAATTTATTTCTATTCTTTTGTCCGAAATCCTCTATTCTGGAGTTATGTATATAAACATTTTTTAGTTCTAATTCTTTTTTGAAGTAATCTAAAGCTTTTGTTTTTTTACCAACGCTTTCAACGAGGTTGATTTTTATATTAGGGTAAAGGATAGCCCAAATTATTCCTGGTACTCCGCCACCGCTTCCTACATCTACAAGATGATTTATTCCTTTTAAAAAATCATATTTTTTTAATGGTAAAATAACATCTACTATGTGATTTTCATAAGCTTCTTCAAAATCTTTGATAGCGGTGAGGTTCACAGGATAGTTTAAAAGTAGATCAATATATTTCATTAGCTTATTTTTAACATCATTTTTAAATTCAAGAGAATATTTTTCCATAACCTTTACAAAAGAATTCTCATTATTCATTGACAACATACTCCTTTTATGATAAAATCTTTATGGCTTTGAGCTGGAGACGTAGTCTAATTGGCAAGGCGTCGGTCTTGAAAACCGATGGGGTTTACGCCCCGTGTGGGTTCGAGTCCCACCGTCTCCGCCATAGTAAAAACCGCCTTTTAAGGCGGTTTTTTTTAATTTATTTTTCCAAATCTATCGAATGGAAATATTCTCAAAAATAAAGATCCTATAATATTTTCTTTTGGTACAAATCCAAAAAATCTAGAATCCAAGCTTTCCATAGAATTATCTCCCATGAAAAAGTAAAAACCTTCAGGAACTTTCAAATATACTTGTCCGTTTTCAGTATAAACATATTCATCTAAATTCATATTAGAATATAATTCATCATAAGTTTCTTCATAAGCAAAAGCATTATTATAGCTTTCAAAGAAGTTCAGAGATAAATCTACATTTTGTATTATCGTCTCATTTTGAAAGTTACCTTTATAAACCATGCTTAAGTCTGAATTATATATTTCTCTTGAATATTTTGTAGGATAAGCCATATATTTCCAGAAATCATCATCATCAAAAATAGCATCTTTTGTGTAATATATATTTTTAAAATCATCTGGAGTTAC
>CAZRTN010000066.1:1481-2776 GCA_964603015.1 uncultured Thermotogaceae bacterium
GTAATTTTTTCAACAAACATACGGTCCTGCTCCTGTATGGCTGGAACCATAGAAGGAGTCGGGACCATCATTGTCTCAAATACAAAAAGTCTTATTATAGTACCAAAGATTACTGCATATATTATAGCTTTTAACCAGTCCAAGGTTTCGTATTTTATCTTATCCTTGACTTCTTTTTTCAAAGGGCTCAGTCCCTTCTTTGTTTAATTCTTATCTTACCTTTCACATTTCTTAAGTAGTATAATTTAGCTCTTCTTACTTTACCTTTTCTTACTACTTCAATTTTAGTAATTTGTGTTGAATTGATTGGGAATACTCTTTCAACACCGATTCTGTCTGCACCAATTTTTCTAACAGTGAAAGTTTTTCCCATACCTCCACCTCTTACTTTAATAACAACGCCTTCGTAAGCTTGTTGTCTTTCTCTTCCTGCTTCAATAACCTTTACCCATACTCTTACTGTGTCACCAGGTCTGAATTCAGGTACGTCTTCTCTCATAAAACTACTCTCTACTGATCTTATTAAGGAATCCATTTTGTTATCCCTCCTATATTTTATATTATATTTTTTCTCCTATTAGCCTATCTAAAGAGATAGCAACAGCTGCTCTTACTGATAAATGATTGAAATCAGTTTTCCCTCTGATAGGAGCTAAATCGTAATCACAAATTTCTCTTATTTCTTCAGGCATTCCCCAACCTGTTCCGTATAGTATAAGAATTGGTTCATCTCTTTTTACTATTTCTTCAGACATCTCATCAAAAGATATTTCTTTATCTCTTGGCTTTGCTGAAGTGAAAACAATTAAAGGTTTTTGCCCTTCTATTTTTTCAATTTCTTCTATAGCATCTTCCAGATAAGATTTCAATTCAAAAACTGAAAGTGCATCTTTTCTATTAGGGTTATATCCACTACCAAATCCGTCTCTCCAATAGCTTATAACCTTGTCAACAATTTTTCTTTGTGCTGGTAAATTAGTTATTAAGAAAAATTTATTGATATTATAAGTTCTACAGGTTCTTGAAATATCATGAACATCAAAATTTGTAACAGCTGTAGAAATGATTTGTCCTTTTCTTCCCAGCACTGGGTAATGAACTAACCCAACATATAATTTATTCAGCATTATTTTGCAGCTCCTGTATTATTTCAAGAATCAATTTTTTATCTTGATTATCTAATTCTTTTTTTAAAAAAAGATCAGGTCTTTTCAAGGCTGTATTTAGTAAAGACTGTTTTTTTTGAAAATTTTCTATTTTTTTGTGGTCTCCACTTAAAAGAACTTCAGGTATTT
>CAZRTN010000066.1:2876-6461 GCA_964603015.1 uncultured Thermotogaceae bacterium
TTCAATCTTCTTCATAATACTCAAGTCTTCTTGTTGTTATTTTTTTATTATCTAAGTCATAGTCAACAATATAGTCTTTTACTAATGGAATAAGTACCTCTTCACCATCTTTTGCTGTGATTTGGATTACGTCGTTTGCTCCAGTTTCCAAGATATCTTCAACAACGCCTATATATTCACCATCTTCATAGTAAACTTCACTGTTCATAAGCTGGAATATATAGTATTCATCTTCATCAAGTTCAGGTAAATCTTCATAAGGTACATAAACTTGAAATCCCATCATCTTTTTTGCATCTTCTATGGATTTCAAACCACTAAGTTTTAAAACAAAAAATCTGTTTAAAGGTTTAACTTCTTCAACTTTTGACATAAAGAATTTTTTGTTTTCTGGATTGTATAAAGTAACTTCTTCTAAGTTGAAGACCATTTCACCTATATTGGTAAATGGCATGAATTTTACAAGTCCGTCTAATCCATGGTTATTTACAATTCTTCCTATGGATATTTTGTTATCTAATAAATTATCTAATCTTTTCATATAATCACCTTATAACTTTAAGAACGAACTTTTTATCATTGTCCCCTTTAGCAGCATTTAAAATTGTATTGATAGATTTTATAGTTCTTCCGTCCTTACCTATGATTTGTCCAACGTCATCTGAATGAACAACAATTTCAAAAATAACATTTCCATCTTCTTCAAATTCTGCAATGGCTACATCCTTAGGGTGCTTAACAATTTTTTTGAGAATGCTTTCAAGCAATTCTTTCATTAATTATTTCCTTCTTTTTTTGCTTTTCTAGCTTCATATTTATTTTCATCTAATTTTTTCATAACTCCTGCTTCAGATAAAATATTTCTTGCAGTTTTTGTTGGTTGAGCACCTTTTAATAACCATTCTAATGCTTTTTCTGTGTCTAATTTGTATCTGTCATTATCGTCAATTGGATTGTAATAACCTAATGATTCGATGTATTTACCACTTCTTTTTACTCTTGAATCTACCACTACTATTCTGTAGAAAGGTTGATGTCTTCTACCCATTCTGTTTAATCTTATTTTTACCATACTAAATGTACACCTCCTGAATTTTTTATATAAATTAATTACATTTTAAACGGCATTTGATTTTTTCCTAAAAACTTTTTCTTTCCCATTTTTTTGAATTGCTTCATAGTTTTCTTTAATTGATCGTATTGTTTCAACAATCTATTTATAGATTGGAGAGTTGTTCCACTACCTTTTGCTATTCTTTGTTTTCTTGAATAGTTTAGGATTTTTGGATTTCTTCTTTCTTTTAAAGTCATGGAACTTATTACTGCTTCCATTTTGTTCATTTCAGATTCACCTTTTGAAAGATCTACATCTTCTTTAGGCATTCCTGGAACCATTTCTAATATTTTTCCTAAAGGTCCCATTTTTCTTATTTGTTTGATTTGTTTTAAAAAATCATCTAAATCAAACTTACCTTCCATCATTTTCTTGGCATCTTGTTCAGCTTGTTGTTGGTCGATTTCTAGTTCAGCTTTTTCAATAAGGGATAAAACATCTCCCATACCAAGTATTCTTCCTGCGTATCTATCGGCATAGAAAGGTTCAATGTCATCTATTTTTTCTCCTACACCAACCATTTTAATAGGCTTTTCTGTTACTTTTCTTGTAGAGATAATAACTCCACCACGTGAGTCACCATCTAACTTTGTTACTACAAGACCAGTTAATTCTAGTCTGTTGTTGAACTCTTTTGCTGCATTAACAGCATCTTGACCCATCATAGCATCTACAACCATCAATATTTCTTCTGGTCTGATGGTTTCTTTTACTTGATCAAGCTCTTCCATCATTTTTTCATCGATATGAAGTCTTCCCGCAGTATCAACTATTACAATATCATGTAGTAGTTTTTCTGCATGTTTTTTACCTTGTTTTACAATTTTCACGGCGTTTTTTTTATCGCCAGTGAAGACTGGAACTCCAATTTGTTCACCAAGTTGCTCAAGCTGATCAATAGCTGCAGGTCTATAGGTATCTGCTGCTATAAGAAGCGGTTTTTTACCATCTTTTTGGTACATGTTTGCGAGTTTCGCTGCTGTGGTCGTTTTACCACTACCTTGTAACCCGGCCATCATTATAAATCCAGGGTTTCTGGATACAATGATTTTTTCAGGTTGTTCTCCACCCATCAATTCAATGAGATTATTTTTTACAACTCTTATGAATTCTTGGTCTGGTGAAAGGCTTTCTAAAACAGCTTGACCCATCGCCTCTTCTTTAACTTTTGCTATAAAGTCTTTCACGACTTTATAATTAACGTCAGCTTCTAACAAAGACATTTTAACTTGTCTTACAGCATCTTGTATATTTTTTTCTGTGATTTTACCTTTACCGGATAAATTTTTAACCGCTGAAGATAACTTTTTTTGAATATTTTCAAACATATTTTCACCTCTCGTGAAATAATCCCTAAAAAGTATACTATAAAATGAATTAATTTAAGTAAATATGAGGAAAATTATTTATGTTTTGAGATACAGTAATGTACCAATATAATAAACAGAAAGTTAACGAGAATCAGGTGTAAATATAGTAAAAAAATTCACAATATTTATATAAAAAGAATTTAAAGGTTTTTGTTAACAAATCAATTAACAGGATATTTACTAAATATCACCTTTAAATATGCAATCAATTAACAAAAGATTATAATATATTGTTTTGTGAAATATCTGCTAAGGATCAAATATGAATAAAAAAGTCACCTTAGTCAAAAATAAACAGAATCTATCTACTTAAATTAATATAAATCGATTTATTTAATAAAAAATTAACTAAATTAAATATTAAAAGCGTTAAGATATATATTAGCAAAAATCTAAATGGGGTGAATATCAATGAATGCAGTTATTGTTTTACTTGGCACAGTGTTGGCTTATTATTTTATAATTTTTTCCAAAAAGATAAACAAAGCAATTATGACTTTTTTTATAGCTACTGTTTTATTTATATTAAAGCCAGTACAAGGTCTTAATTTTGAAAATACAGGAGATATAATCAGCTTTGAAACTCTGGGCATTTTGCTTGGTATGATGATTATTGTAGAGATAATGAAAGAAACTGGATTTTTTACCTTTGTTGCTGTTAACGTTATAAAAATAAGTAAAGGGAAATTCTGGACAGTTATGTTTTTATTGATGATAGTTGTTATTTTCTTTTCAGCCTTTTTAGATAATTTAGTAACGATAATTTTAGTAGCCCCAATAATATTTCTAATAGCAGATACTATTCAAATTAATCCTGCACCTTTAATGATTTTTGCAATTATTGTTGATAACATTGGTGGGATGAGCACGTTGATTGGTAGCCCTTTGAACATCGTTTTAGGATCTATAGGTGGTCTCGATTTTAATAGATTTCTTTTAATAATGCTCCCGATTTCTTTGATGTCTTTTGTGTCATCTTTTATTTTGTTTAAAAAACAAAATGATTTTGATATAAAAAGTTTCAACCTTAGGTTGAAAAAATTGATGAAAATGGATGCTTCTAAAACTATACAAGATAAAAACTTGATGATTAAATCAGTT
>CAZRTN010000066.1:6561-8049 GCA_964603015.1 uncultured Thermotogaceae bacterium
ATTTCAAATGGAGCTCCTTATGAATTATGGTTTGCTTTTGCAATTGGAGCTAATTTGGGTACGAATTTAACGCCGCTTGGTGCAGTTCAGAATATTGTCGGGTTATCTTTGATTGAAAAACAAACTGGTAATAACTATGGTTTTGTAGAATATTTGAAAATTACATACAAATTTGTATTGATTCCAATGTTATTGGGAACAATATATTTAGTTGCATTTTATTATTATTTCACTTAATTTATAGTGTATAATGGTATAAATACCATTATTGGAGAGATAATATGAAAATGTCGTTAAAAACAAAAATAAGACTAAATATAATGCTTCTTTTGATCCCTTTTTTATTGCTTATTTATTTTTATTATCAAGGGGTGATAAAAACTGCAGATGAAAAGATGAAAATTGAATCTCAAAAAATAGTAAATAACATAAGTGATTTGTATATTGAAGAATATATAAATAAAATAGAGCAGGATTTTGGTTATTTATTTTCAGATATCTCTATACATGATTTTTATAATATAACTGAATATTCAAAAATCATAAGAAGATGGGAAACCTATAGACAGATTAATAGAGATGCCTGGTATATTTATTTTGCTACCAAATTCGATAAAATGTATGTTGTACCTAGATGGATTCCTCCTACAGGTTATGATATGACTGAAAGACCTTGGTATATTAATGCTTACTCAAATCCTTATGGTGTTGCTTGGTCGCAACCTTATGAAGAAGCAGTTACTAATTCTTTAGTTGTTACTGCATCAAGAGTTTATAGGGGTTCTGATGGTGCCATAATAGGAGTAGGGTCAGTTGATTTGACTTTGGAAACTTTATCCAATATGTTAAAGAAAATTAATATAGGGAAAGGTGCGAGTATTTTTATTTTAGATCAAGATAACAAAATTATAGCCCATCCACAGTATTCAAAAGTCTGGACAAATTTAAAAAATGAGAAAGTATTAAATAATATAAACTCAGATAAAAGTATTACCTTTTCTAATGAAAAAGGAATTTATTATGCTTTTACAACAATAGAGAAAACAGGCTGGAAGGTAGTGGCTGAAATTCCAGATAAAACTTTAGAAGATATTACAAAACCCATGTTATCTCAAATAGCTTTTTTGATAATATTTGCTTTAATATTGTTTTTTATTATTCAACATTTGATAACAAATAACATTTTCTTTCATTTTAACAATATATCTTATTCTTTATTGAAGTTGAAAAAAGGCAATTACGACGTAGATTTAGAAAGTAAAAAATCTCAAGAAGTTAAAGATTTATACAATAATTTTTCAGAGGTAATTGGTAAAATAAATATACTTAATCAAGAAACTATAGTAGATCCTCTAACCAATCTTTTTAATAGAAGGTATTTAGAAAGAAAATTAAAGGAAATTAAAGATGAAAAAATAAAATATTCGTTGCTTATGCTGGATATAGATGATTTTAAAATAGCTAATGATGAATTTGGTCATAAATTTG
>CAZRTN010000067.1:0-7954 GCA_964603015.1 uncultured Thermotogaceae bacterium
ATCTTCTATGAAAGAATAGTCAATAAAATTATTAATATTTTTTTCATTAATTTCTGAAATTTTTTCTCTCATCAATCCTTTAACTCTCATCTTTTTCGCATTTTCTGCTATTATATTTGGATAATGAGTTGTTATTAAAAGCGAACATTTTTTTGAATATAGCTCATCAATCAAAGCTTCTATAATTGCAGTCCCTTCTTTTGGATTAGTTGTTCTAGCAGGCTCATCTAAAATTATCAATATTTCATTGCCATTTTTTGCTTCAATAAAGGCTTTATTTATATACTTAATCTCTCCAGCATAACTTGAAAGGCCTTTATCATTAGCTCCCAGATCACCTGATAAATAATAAATATTTTCAAAATATTTTAATTCAGCTTTTTCAGCAGGAACGTAAAACCCAAGTTTTAAAAGAACAGCTATTAAAGCTATTGTTTTAGTAGATAAAGTTTTCCCAGACATGTTGGAACCGGTTATAATAGTTGGTTTATCTTCTAATTCAAAGTCTATCTTTTGATATCTTTTCTTATTACTTACATGAATATCCAATACTTTTGGATTGAATATTTTTTCTAGTTTTATTTTATTCGTTAAAATAGGTTTTATTAAATTATACTTTTCTATTATTTCAGATTTGGCAATTAAAAAATCTAAAATAGCAATTTTATAAAAAATCTCTAAAAGTGTTGTTGTATGATTTTTCAATTTTTTGGTTAAATCCATTTTTATTTTAAATTCTTCTTCTTTTTCTTTTTTAATAATATCAATATATTCAGAATTTTCCGTTAAATTATTTTTTTGAAACTCTTTTTTTTGATTTCTTATATTCTTCAATTTATCAGAATACTCATCATAAATAAAAAAACTATGCAATTCATTATTCTGTGGATCCAATATAGAAAATATGTCTGTAGGATTTTCAAAATATATCTCATTAAATTCTTTATTAAGTTTTTTTTGTACTCTCATAGAAAAATATAAAAAATTTTTGATTTCAAACATCTCAATTTCATCTAATACTTCTTTTGAATTAATATGAAAAAGGGTGTTTTCAATATCATTTATATGAGATATAGCTGATTTAATAGAAATAATAATTTCTTTTTCAAATAAGTCAAAAAATTTTTCGGTTAATTGAATTTGTTCTTCAACCTCTTTAAATGATAATCCTTTTTTAATTTTTTGAAAATATTTTTTACCCATATTAGAAGAAAAAATCATCTGGTTTAAAATATAATCAGCATTTGTTTTTTTTAGTAACTCTCTCATAAAATCAAATCCTTTTTTACATCTATAATTGTCATGCCTGTTTTCTTTTTGATCTTCTCCATAATCGGTCTTGATTCAATTGTGAAACCTTCTGGGCTTATTGGATTATAAGTAATTGCTTTTAAATCTATTTTTTGCAGGACTTTTATTTTTCCTCCGAACTTAGTAAACTTTTCAAATATACTTTTATCTAAGAAAATTTTTGTATAATCTTTCACTATTATAGTATATTTCTCCACATGTTTTTTTGTCAATATCTTTTTGACAAAATTATTATTTAAAACACCAGTTATATAATAATTATACCCATATTTATCGATATCTATATTCTTTATAGACAAAAGGGTTTTAAAAGGCATTTTTTTAACTTTTTCATCTATAGAATAAACTCCATCATCTAAATCTATTAAATCATCAAATAATGCATCATTAACCTCTTCTAATTTCATAAGTTTAATCTTATATACAGTTTTATCAATAATGTTTTTTGCCGATAGAGATAAAGCTGCTCCAGTAGAAAGAATAACTGATTCTGTAATAGATGGAGAAGAAGAAGAAACTCTTGATAAAGCTCCATCTACAATTATTTTCATCTTATCAACCTTATTCATCTCTTTCATTATATCTTTTAACCAAACTGATGTAGAAGGGCCGGATAACAATATCCGCCCCTTTTCATTAGATTTAGCAATTAAAATTCTTCCAAGTGGTGTTTCTCTTCTACTTAAATAAAATATTTCAGCGTTGATTTTTTTGAGTTTAAAATGTTTTTCTGTAGTTGCAAAATACATATTTTCATAAACAGTGATTTCAGGTTTTTTTGTTTTAGTTACTATATCTGAAGTTTCCCCATCTACTCCAATAGAGGTAATTCCTAGTTTAACATTGTCATAAAGATGACTAATAATATAATTCATCGTTTCAGTTTTTCCAGTATTTTTTTCAAGTCCAACTACAGAAAGAGTCTCAAAATTAATCAAACTATCTATAAAATTCATTATAATTCTTTTAAGTCTTCCTTATGTTTTTCTTTCCATTCTTTAATTCTTTCTCCTCTTTCAAGGCTTTCTGGTTCCATACTAACTTGACCGCCTTCAAAAAGACCTGCAACACCTTTTAATTGATATTTCTTTCTGTATTTTTCATCATCCACATCTGTTTTAACATCTTCAGGCTCATGATATGTTGTTATAACTCCTTCGTAGTTTCTTAAAATAACAGCTCCATCTGATTCAGAAACAAGATATTGAGGCATTAATCTTATTTTTCCACCTCCACCGGGTGCATCTACAACGAATGTTGGAACTGCGTAACCTGATGTATGTCCTATAAGGCTTTCCATAATACCAAGTCCCTTTCTAACAGAAGTTCTAAAATGTGCTATACCCTGTGAAAGATCACATTGGTAAATATAATATGGTCTAACTCTTATTTTTGTTAATTGGTGAACTAATTCCATCATTAAATAAGGACTATCATTTACCCCTTTTAATAAAACACTTTGATTACCAAGAGGTATTCCTATATTTGCCATTTTTTCACATGCTTCAGTCGATTCAGGTGTTATTTCATTTGGATGGTTAAAATGAGTATTGATCCAAATAGGATGATGTTTTTTCAAAACATCTAATAATTCATCTGTAACTATTTGAGGCATAACAACTGGTGCTCTACTTCCTATTCTAATTATTTCAACATGTTCTATCTTCCTAAGTTCAGTTAAAATATAATCTAACATCGGAGTTCCTGCTAATAACGCATCTCCCCCTGAAAGAAGAACATCTCTAACTTGTGGAGTTTCTCTAATATATTCAATTGCTTTATCTATTTCTGCTCTTGTTCTTGCACCATCTTTTTGTCCTGCAAATCTTCTTCTTGTACAATGTCTACAATACATAGAACACATATCTGTTATTAAAAACAATACTCTATCTGGATATCTATGAGTTAATCCAGGAACTGGTGAATCAGCATCTTCGTGAAGAGGATCTAACATATCCCATCTATCTACTTTTAACTCTTTACTTGTTGGAACAGCTTGTCTTCTTATAGGATCTTTAGGATCATTAGGATCTATTAAAGATGCATAATAAGGAGTAATTGCCATTCTTAAAGTTTTCAGAGTGTTTCTTATTCCCTCTTCTTCTTCATCAGTTAGATTTATTACTTTTTTTAGAGTTTCAACATCTGTGATTCTATTTTGTAATTGCCATTTCCAATCATTCCATTGTTCTTGAGTTACATCTTTATATAAAGGTATATCTTTAAAACTTCTCAATCAAAAAACCTCCTATATTATATATACAATTTTTCAAATAATTCTCTGATTTGTTTTGATTCTCTTATTATTTGTAAACTCAAATCAGCATGTCCTTTAGTATATCCATTACCAATGATCATATTAATATCTTTTCCAACACCTTCAGCTCCAAGAGCTGCTCTTGTGAAAGATGTCGCCATAGAAAAGAAGTAAACAATACCCTCATCTTTAGTTATTAAAATTGAAGACATCTCTGTTTCTTCAACATTCACATTATTTATAACAACATCACATAAATCTCCATTTGTGATATCATTTATTTTTTCATAAATAGTTACAGGTTTTGTAGCGTTCGCAATAATAACTTCATCAGCAATACCCATATTTTCTATTCTCTTAGCATTTTCTTCGGAATATTCAATTACAATTACCTTTCCATCTGGTCCTGCTTTTTTCTTCGCTTGATAAGTACATAGAATCCCTGACTTACCTCCACCACCTATAATACAAACTGATTGATCTTTTTTCACTAGCTTGTCTACTTGGGCAGGTGCTCCCGCTACATCAAGTACAGCTAGAGCCAGTTTTTCTGAAATATCTTCAGGTAAAACTGCATAAAGACCACTTTCAAATAAGATAGCTTGACCTTTGATGTCTACTTGGTCAGTACCTTTATTCACTTTAACTATTTCATCTATTTTTAAAGGTGTCAAAGAAAGAGAAACTAAAGTAGCGATTTTATCTCCAACCTTTAAACTTTGGTCTGGGAAATCTGGACCAATTTCTTTAATTGTTCCAATAAGCATTCCTCCAGAACCTGTAACTGGATTTTGTAATTTCCCCTTTTCGCTTACAATATCATTTATCATATTTGCTATTTTTGTTTCATCAGAATCACATGCATTTTTGATCTGCGTGAAACTTGCTGAATCCACGTTTAATGTTTGAACATCTATTAAGATTTCATTTGAATAGATTTCCATGGTGTTGTCAATTTTTTTTGCTGGTTGAGGTAAAGCACCTTCAGGCTGAATAACTCTATGAGTTCCAAATGGATTTCCTTTTTTCATTTATTTTCCTCCCTTATACTTCAAATATTAAGAATTTTTCTTGCTTCATCTGGTGTTGCTATTTCTCTTCCATATTCTTTTGCTAAATTAGCTATCCTTTCAACTAGTTGAGCATTTGATTTTGCTTTTTCACCTTTTTTAAAATATATATTATCTTCAAACCCCACTCTAACATGTCCCCCCATTGCAATAGCATGCATTGCAAGAGGTAGTTCATATCTTCCTATTCCAGCAACAGTCCAAGTTGCATCAGATGGAATTTTATCAACCATATATACTAAATCTTCAATTTCGCCAGGACACGCACCTGGTACACCTAAAACAAAATCAAAATGAAGAGGAGTTTTCAATAAACCTTTTTTCACAAAAGTCAAAGCATTTTTGATCATACCTCTTTCAAAAACTTCTATTTCAGGTTTAACTTTTCTATTAAGCATTTCTTGTGCAAATTTTCCAATGTATTCATTAGTGTTCATAAAAACATCATCACCGAAATTGCTGGTACCAGCTGATAATGTTGCCATTTCAGGATTTAATTTCAAGGGTTGCATTCTTTCTTCAAAAGAATGCCAAGTTGCACCACCTGTAGATGGTTGAAAAATAACATTACATTTATTTTCTATAGCTTCTTTAATCTTTTTATAATATTCATAACCCTGAGTTGGTTTACCTTCTTCATCTCTTGCATGTACATGTATAATAGATGCACCTGCTTTATAACAATTATAAGCTTCTTCTGCTATTTCTTCAGGTGTTAAAGGAAGATTTGGTTGCAAATCTCTGGTAACTTCTGCACCTGTTACTGCTGCAGTTATGATAAGTTTTTCCAATTTAAACACCTCTTTGTTTATCTAAAGGTACTACACAAGTTCCAGAAGCTTTTGCAACGATAATAGGTTTTTCTAAAACTTCTGCAGCTGAATCAGAAATATCTGGTCTTGGTTTAATAACTTTTCTTGCTTCAAACTCCATTTTTCTTGATGTATTACCTTTTTTTACTATTTTCCCAACAACTTCTATATAATCACCTGCGTAAACAGGAGCTAAAAATTCCACGCTATCATAAGCTCTAAAAAGACCTTCATCTCCATCATTCCTAATTAATAATTCAGTAGCTACATCTCCAAAATATTGAAGCATTTTAGCTCCATCGACTAAGTTACCACCATAATGGGCTTCTGCTTGTGACATTCTAACTCTAATCATGACTTCATTCATTATTAAAACCTCCCTCTTTATAATTGTAAATTTTCAAACAAATTCTCTTATTCCCCCATCATCTTTACATCTTCAGGAATTATCAAATGTGCTGCAGTATTATTTTTAACATCATCAACAGTATAATCAGCTGCGATTTCTTTTAAAACAAGCCCTTCATCAGTTGGTTCTATAACGCACATTTCAGTTACTATAAGATCAACTTTTCTTATTGAAGTCAAAGGCAAATCACATTCTTTAACAATTTTAGGAGTCCCTTTTGCAGTGTGAGTCATAGAAACAATAACTTTTTTTGCTCCTGTAACTAGATCCATAGCTCCGCCCATCCCAGGAATTTTTTTACCAGGAACCATCCAATTAGCCAAATGGCCTTTTTCATCTACTTGTAAACCACCTAAAACAGTAATATCGAGGTGCCCTCCTCTTATTAAAGCAAAAGAAAATGCACTATCAAAATACATCGCACCTGGATTTGCAGTAGCATACATTCCGCCTGCATTTGTAAGATCTTTATTTTCAAAACCTTCTTCTGGAGATCTTCCCATTCCAACCATTCCATTTTCTGATTGAAATGTTACTTCGACTCCATCGGGGATATAATTAGTAACAAGAGTAGGAAGTCCAATTCCCAAATTAACCAAATCTCCATCTTTTAATTCTTGAGCAACTCTTTGTGCAATTTTTATTTTGTTATCCATTATTTATTCCCCCCAACAACTATATAATCAACCAAAACGCTTGGAGTATGAACGTTATTAGGATCAATACTTCCAATAGGGACTATTTCTTCAACTTCTACGATCACAGTCTTTCCTGCAAGAGCCATTATAGGGTTGAAGTTCCTTGCTGTGAGGTTGTACTCTAAATTACCTTTATAATCCGCTCTTTTTGCTTTTAAAAGTGCAAAATCAGCACTTAAAGGACTTTCAAACAAATATTTAACTCCATCAATTTCTCTTACTTCTTTTCCATCTTCCACTGTTGTTCCAACACCAGTTGGAGTATATATACCCCCTAAACCCACACCAGCAGCTCTGATTTTTTCTGCCAATGTACCTTGAGGAGTCAATTCTACTTCGCATTCATCAGATATCATTTGTTTTTGTGTTTCTGGATTTGTTCCAATATGTGATGTGATAACTTTTTTTACTAGTTTTTCAGCGATTAATCTTCCTATTCCTTTATCTACAAAAGATGTATCGTTTCCAATCACAACTAATCCTTCTCTTTTTAACTCTATGATTTCAGCTATGATGTTTTCAGGTGTACCAACTCCCAAAAAACCACCAATCATCAAAGAAGAATTATTTGTAATTAAATCCGCTGCTTTTTTTGCATTAATAACTTCCATATATTCCACCTCTTTAATCTGAGATAATTTTCATTCCTAACTAATTATTTTCTGTATCCTTTATTTAAAGCACAAATGAGAGTATGAAAATTTTTTCACTCTCTCAATTGTATTATATCATTAAACATAATTAAATTAAATTTCATATAAAATCAGATTTCTTAAAGGAAATCAAATAAATCAAGGCTCATTGATTTTAATCGACAATATTCCATATATAGAAAATTACTTATGATATAATTAAAAAAAATGAAAGAGGCGATAAAATGAAGGTTATAAATCATAAAGAAATACCTGAAGTTAAAATACTAGAAAATACCAAGTATGAAGATAAAAGAGGATTTTTTATAGAAAAATATAGATCTGAATTAGCTTTTAATACAATTCAAGATAACTTTGCTTTTTCAAAAAAATATGTTTTAAGGGGGCTTCATTTTCAAAAAGAATTTTCTCAAGCTAAAATAATAAGTTGTATAAAAGGAAAAATATTAGACGTTTTTGTCGATTTAAGAAAAGATTCAAAAACATATATGAAATATGGTAAATACATTTTAGACAGCATTGAAAAATCATTATTTATCCCAAGGGGATTTGCTCACGGATATTTAGCATTAGAAGAAGAAAATATTGTTTATTATAAAGTTGATAATTGCTATAAACCAGAATTTGAAGCAGGAATTCATTGGAAGGATAAAAAATTAAATATTGATTGGGAATTAGAAAAATTTGGTATTTCTGAAAAAGATTTAATAATATCAAAAAAAGATAAGTCTCTATAAATAAAAT
>CAZRTN010000068.1:0-3457 GCA_964603015.1 uncultured Thermotogaceae bacterium
GATCAATTGAAAAAATCAGGATTTAAAATAATTAAATTAGGATATGAAACTTCCAATCCGGAAACACAGAAAAAAACTGGAAATAAGGTTACTAATCTTGACTTGATAAATGCTGTTAATTGTTTTAAAAAATCTGGTATTGATCTAAAAAATATAGGAGCTTACATTATTTCAAATTTACCCGGTCAAAAAATAAAAGAACTTTATGAAGCTATTGATTTTTGTCTTGATCTTGGAATTAACCCAAATATTAACGAATATACCCCCATACCAGGAACAAAAGATTATGATGACCTTATAAAAAGTGAAAAATTACCAAAAAATATAGATCCTCTATTGCTTAATAATACTTATATACCTTATTGGTGGGATAAAGGTATATCAAAAAAAGAACTAGAAAAAGTAAAAAATTATCTCAGAATTAAAAGAGGTGAATTATAATGGATGAATTAAGCAAAGAATTAGAAAAGATATTTTCTGAATTAGACTTGATAGAAAATAATTTAGACGACGCTATAGAAAATGAAGATTTTATTAAGTATAATTCATTAATGGATTCAAGAATGCGAACATTCAAAAAATTAGAAAACTTTTTCGAAGAAAAACAAGTTAAGAATAAATTAGAAAAAATAATTGAAAAAGATAAAATCAGAAAGAATATTATTGAAGAAAAATTAAAAAATTTAAAAAGTGATCAAATGAATATACAAAAAGGAAAAAACGCTATAAAAAAAGGTTATTATAATGTTCAAGAAGGGTTGAGAAGGAAAAAAATTGATAAAAGCGGATAATGTTATTTATTTATTATTAGGGCTGTTTATCCGTAATTATCAACCATATTCTAATATATAGAATATTATTATTATTTGACACGCTTAATCAATATGACTATAATTGTAGTCAAGGGGTGGATATATGAACTTAGATGAAATTAATTTTTATAGCGTAGCACAAGCAAAAGCTAAGTTTTCACAAGTTATAGAAAATTCTAAAAAATCTGATATTATTATAACAAAAAATGGGAAACCCGAAGCTATGTTAGTCAACTATGAGAAATACAACAATATTTTAAAATTTATAGATGAAATAAAAGATTTATCATTACTTGAAATAGAGGATATAGAAGAATATAAAAATTTTAAAAAATTTTTTAAAGATTTTGATTTATAACTCGGAGGTGCAAAAATGGGAGACGTATTATTAACTAAAGTAAACAAATTTTATCCTAATGGCTTTCACGCCGTAAAAGACGCAGAATTTACTATTAAAGACAAAGAATTTGTTGTATTATTGGGTCCTTCAGGCTGTGGGAAAACTACTACTTTAAGAATGATTGCAGGCTTAGAAGACATTTCACAAGGTACAATTAAAATCGATGATAAAATCATTAATGACGTTGAACCAAAAGATAGAGATATTGCTATGGTTTTCCAAAACTATGCTTTGTATCCACATATGTCAGTTTATGATAACATGGCTTTTGGCTTAAAACTTAGAAAAATGCCAAAAGATGAAATCGAACAAAGAGTTAGAAATGCAGCAAAAATATTAGATATTGAACATTTATTAGAAAATAAACCTAAACAACTTTCTGGTGGTCAAAGACAAAGAGTTGCTGTTGGTAGAGCAATTGTAAGAGATCCTAAAGTTTTCTTATTTGATGAACCTCTTTCTAACTTAGATGCAAAATTAAGAGTTCAAATGAGAGCAGAACTTAAAAAATTACATTTAAGACTAAACGCAACAATAGCATACGTTACTCATGACCAAGTTGAAGCTATGACAATGGCTGATAAAATAGTTATTCTTAAAGATGGTTGGGTTCAACAAATAGGAAGTCCTAATGAAGTTTACCATCAACCAAGAAATGTATTTGTAGCTGGTTTCATTGGTACTCCTGCTATGAATTTTATGAATGTTAAAGTTTATAAAGAAGATGGAATATGGCTTAAACATGAAGGTATAAATTTAAAAGTTCCTGAAAAATTTGAAGAACATTTTGAAGATTACATTGATAAAGAATTATTATTTGGAATAAGACCAGAAGATATATATGATAAAGCTCTTTATGAAGAAAAAGAAGGTACACATGAAGGAAACGTATTAAATACTAAAATAGAAGTTGTAGAACCTTTGGGTGCTGAAACTTTATTACATGCTAAAATTGCAGATCAATCATTTACTGCAAAAGTTACTCCAAGAACAGAAGCAGAAGCAATGCAAGAAATGGAACTAGTGTTTGATATGAATGCTATGCATGCCTTTGATAAAGAAACAGAAGAAGCAATATTTTAATTTGTTATAACTTTAAATAAACCCGGTATTGCCGGGTTTATTTTTAATTTAAAAATATAGTTTTATTATGGGTCTGTTTTTGATATAATAATTATGCTATTATTAAATATATATTTAATATACAGATCTTTTGTTTGGGGGGATTTATATGGTATTAAAATTAGAATTTAAGCCTGTACAAAATGAAATTGTAGATTTACCTGTTCATTATAACAGGCCTTTACAGGGGATGTTTTATAGTTTGATGTCAGATGCTATTCCTGACTATCATGATGATGGTACGGTAATAGACAATAAAAAGTTAAAATTATTTACTTTCTCAAGGATTTATCCTTTAAGTTCTTTTAAAGTTGAGCATAAGAGAATGAAGTTTGATGGTTCTTTTATAGTTTATTTTGCATCACCTATGCAAGAAATAATTGATGCTATTTTTAAATCTATTGAATCTGAAGAAGTTTTCAGAGTTGAAAAAAATTATTTTACTTTAAAAAAGACTGAAATGGTTATTGAAAATTCTGATGATTCTCTACTAGTGAAAACTTTATCACCAATAACTACTTATTCTACAATTGTACTTCCTAATGGTAATAGATATACTCATTATTTTTCTCCTTATTCATCTGATTTCAAAAAATTAGTTGAAGAAAATTTAAAAAGAAAAGCTAACGCTTTAGGAATTAATACAGATGATAAATCTATAACAATAGAACCTTATGGAATAACAGAAAAAAATGAAAAATTATTATTTTATAAAGGAATAATAATAAAAGGATGGACAGGATATTTTAAACTTAAAGGTGATAAAGAATTAATAAAATTAACTCTTAATTCTGGTCTTGGAGCTAAAAATGCTCAAGGTTTTGGAATGGTTATTCCAGCTGATAAAGATAATTATACCACTCAATCTAGTGAAGAAGAAAATATAGCACTTAGATAAAGGGGGATTTTTAATGAAAAAAAATGTAGTTTATGCACAATCAGGAGGAGTAACAAGTGTTATTAATGCTTCAGCATACGGAGTTATAAGAAGTTCTTTAAATTCTTCTAATATAGAAAATGTTTATATTGCGGTAAATGGTATTAACGGAATAATAAATGAACACTTAATGAATATGAACGATTTACCAGAAAAAGAAATAGAGCTATTAAAATATACTCCTTC
>CAZRTN010000068.1:3557-4802 GCA_964603015.1 uncultured Thermotogaceae bacterium
TCAACAAAAGTATTTGTTATGGAAACTATGGGGAGACACGCAGGTTGGTTAGCTGCATCTACAGCAATGGCCAACATAAACAATAAATTCGGTCCACACGTTATTCTTCTACCAGAAGTTTCTTTCAATAAAGATAAGTTTTTATCAAAGATAAATGATGCGATTAAAGACGATGGTTATTGTTCTATAGCTGTTTCAGAAGGTATTAAATATTCTAACGGTAATTTCATATCTGATCTTGGTTATAAAGATAATTTTGGTAACAAACAGTTGGGATATGCAGGTAAAGTTATATCAGATTTAATTCATAATGAATTAAAATTAAAAGTGCATACAGCAATACCAGATTATTTACAAAGAAGTGGAAGACATTTATCTTCTCTTACCGATGTAAATGAAGCAATAAAAGCTGGTGAAAAAGCTGTTGAATTTGCAACAAATGGAATAAGTGGATACATGGTTACTTTTGAAAGACTTTCTAACAATCCTTATAATATAGAATATAAGCTTGCTACATTAGATAAAATAGCCAATGGTACAAAATACTTACCAAAAGAATTTATCACTGATGATGGATTATATGTTACTAATGACTTTTTAGAATACTGCAAACCATTGATAAATGGAGAGTTTTATCCACCATTTAAAAATGGAGTTCCTGATTATTTAAAATTAAAAATATATCAATAAAATAAGAATCGGCTATGCCGATTCTTATTTTATATTATCATATATAGTTTCTATTATTTTTATTTCAAGATCTTTTATATTTTTAATATCTTCAACTGCGTTATTTATGAGAATAGTAAAAATATAATAATTCCCACTTTTGCTTTCTAATATTCCAGAAATAGCGGAATCAGTGTATAAAGTACCTGTTTTAACCCATACATTAGATTTATTATATCTATCATAAAATATTCCTTTTTCGTATGAAGTAGTTAAAAGATCTTTAATTTTTTCTAATGAAAACTCATTTATTAATTCGATTATAAATTCATTCATTATATTAGGAGTTACCAAATTATAAGTTGAAAGACCAGTGCCATCAGTAATTATTATATCATCTTCTGTAAATAATATTTTGTTATTTATAGTTCTTGAAATATCTTTGTAATCATTTTTATCATTTAATTCCCAATTTTTTAATAGATTTCTAAAAAGATGTTCAGATATAAAATTATCACTTTCTCTGTTCATAAACTCTAATATATCTTCTAAAGATTCTGATTTATTTGTAAAATA
>CAZRTN010000068.1:4902-7951 GCA_964603015.1 uncultured Thermotogaceae bacterium
CTCTGTTCATAAACTCTAATATATCTTCTAAAGATTCTGATTTATTTGTAAAATACGGATTTAAATTTGAAGCTACTTTTTCTTCATATATTTCACCCTGGAAATTTATACCTAATTCATCTAATAAATATACTGTTAGGTATTTTATTCTATCTTTTTGATTTTGATAAGTAATTTCCTTAGATAAAGCATTATTGTTAGTCCATATATTGAGAGGTAAAATTTGAGGTTGCGGGTCATTCCATAACCAACCTTCACCATAACCTTTCATATCATAAAATGAAAAATCAAAAATTAAATCTCCATAAATGGTATTTATACCACTTAATTTTAGTTTTTTTAATAGAAATTTGTATTCATTAACTGTTAAAAATGGATCTCCATAACCTTTTATATAAACATCTGAATTAAATTCAGAACTTGGTGATTCTTCTAAAAAAATATGAGTATTAAATTTTTTATCAATCCCGAATTCTTTTAATGATAAATAAGTAGTAATTAACTTGGTTGTAGAAGCTGGTCTAAAATATTTATCAGAATTAAAATCAAAAAGTTGTTCATTTTTTAGATTTCTAATTTCAACTCCTATAAAGAAATTTTTATCTTTGATTGTTTCGTTTATTTTATCTTTCAATACTTTATTATCTTCATTTACATAAACATTTTTCGGTTCAGTTTTCGGTTTATAGTTATAATAATAACCATCTGCTGAAAAGATTATTAGATTTAAAGTCATAAAAAAAAGTAAAAATATTTTTTTACTATTCATTTTAAATCTCCTTATAATTAAAAATATAGGATTTGATTTTTCCATTTATAATTTCTATTTTTTCAGATGATCTATCATCAAAATATTTTTCAAAATCTTTTAAGCTTGTTATTACAGTTAACTCCCATCCTTTGAATTCTTTCTTGAGATATCTCATTTGCTCTACTAATTTTATAGCTTGTTTTTTGTCTTCTAATCTAACTCCATATGGTGGGTTAGTTATTATGCTTCCTTTTTTAGAAAAATTATTTTTAACCTTTTCCATACTAGATTTATAAAAAGATATATTCAAATCATATTTTATGTTTTCATAGTTTTTTAAAGATGTTTCGATCATATCATCTTCTTTATCTGTTCCTAAAATTTCCGGATTATCAATATCAACATAATTTTCTTTGGTATATTCAGAGAATTTAAGCATATTTTCATAATCATATTCTCTCATAAACCCAGCAGGAATATTTGCAGCTATTAAACCTGCTTCTAAAGGAATAGTTCCACTTCCACAAAATGGGTCAATTAAAGGACTATTTTTATCCCAATTTGAAAATAAAACTAAAGATGAAGCTATATGTTCTTTCAATGGAGCTTTTGATATGAATTTTTTATAATTTCTTTTGTGTAAAGGATCACCTGATAAATCTAATGCAATTACAGCTTTAATACCAAAGATGAAAACCCTAAGTTTAAAATTGTTATTACTTTCCATCATAAAATCTATTCCATATTTATCCATCATCTTTTTATAGATTGATTTTTGAGTTAATGATTGAAATGTCTTAGCTGACTTATGATACTTACTGTTTAAAATAACCTTATCAATAATTATTTTATCTTTTATATCAAAATATTCATTCCAATCTATACTATAAATATTATCAAAATAGTCATCTAGTTTTTTGAATTTAAACTCTTTCATTATCATATATATTCTTTCTGCTGTTCTGATCTCTTTAATCTTATGAATATTTTCCTCTTCAATTAAACAATAAACCATTCCTCTTTTAACATCTTTAATTTTAAAACCATTATCCTTTAACTCTTGTTTTAATATTTTTTCCAAACCTAAAGAAGTGTTCGCTAATAGTAAATACATTATATTTCTCCTTTTCCTTTTAATCCATTTTTTATCAATTTATTATAATTGTTGACAACATCCTTAAAATCTTTATCTATTAACAAGTTTCCCATTCCTTTAGTAACTGATGTAATAAATTCAAAGATGTAATGTGCGTTTATATCTTTTCTTATTTCACCGGTAGCCTGAAACTCTTTAATCTTGTCAATAATAATAGAACCAAAATTTTCATAGTAAAATTTATTTATATAAGAAGTGTATTCTTTGTGGTCGATAAGATCTTCTATTGGATATTGTTTAATAATAGACTTCACATCAAAATTTATTTTTTCTAAATCATCTAATACCTCAGATAATGAATTATATTTATCTAATAATATTTTGAAAGGGGGTATCATATCTTCAAGTGCACATTTTATAACTTCTTTTATAAAACCTTCTTTATTTCCAAATATTTTATAAACTGTTGCTTTACTTAAACTGGTTGAAGAAATTGCTTTGTCAAAACTAAATCCAGAAATCCCTTTTTCTAATAATTCAGCTTTTGAAATATTAATTAATTTTTCAACTCTTTTTTCAGTAGTCTTTTTCATTTTTATGATAATCCTCTCTTTATATAGTGTATATATTATTATACTATGTATTTTTTTATTCTTATAATATATTTTAATATTTTATTCTATACTATTTATATTCATTTTTATAGTATATTATATTTTATACGATGCTTATGTATATAATAATTGTATTATGACCTCTTCTATATTTGACGTATTTGACATTTATATTTTATCTGTAATGTGATTAATCATATTAAATAATCAATTACCATATAAAGGCATATAAAAAGACCCCTTTATAAGAGCTATTATTAGCGGGTTATAGAGCCTCTTAATCTTATTAAGTTTATATACGTCGGAAAACTTAGGTTTTCCGACACTATCTTTGAAATTTAGTCAAAATAATTAGATCTATAAATATTTATTATTTTTTTATTTTCATAACTTTCAAAAATAATTATAACATTTTGATATTACACACATAATAAAATATTTTGTTATAATTTCAAAATTCTATTTTTATGTATTGTATTTATAATTATACAACGAATTAAATTACAAACACTGAATATAATGTATAGTACATATTATATTCAGTGTTTTATTATGATTAGTTATATATTGTATATATAATTATCCGGT
>CAZRTN010000069.1:0-7773 GCA_964603015.1 uncultured Thermotogaceae bacterium
GCAGTTTTGTCACCTTCAGCTTTTTTAATTTCTGATTGTTTATAACCTTCAGATTCAAGAATTGCAGCTCTTTTCATTCTTTCAGCTTTCATTTGTCTACTCATAGCTTCCATAATATCATCAGGTGGATCAATTTTTTTAATTTCGACTCTTGTTACTTTTACTCCCCATTTATCTGTGGCATCATCGAGTACTTCTCTTAACTTTGTATTTATTCTTTCTCTTGATGTAAGAGTTTGGTCTAATTCAAGTTCACCAATAACATTTCTTAAATTTGTTTGTGCGAGTTTTACTGCAGCAGAAGAAAAATCTCCTACGTTATAAATAACTCTATAAACATCTGTAATTTCATAATATATAACAGCATCTACTGTAACTATAACATTATCATTTGTTATTACTTCTTGAGGTGGTACATCAATAACTGTTTCTCTTATATCTATTTTTGTCATTCTCTCAACAAAAGGAACAATGAAATTCAATCCTGATTCTACAGTTCTATGATATCTTCCCAATCTTTCAACTAGTCCTTTTTCATAAGGTCTTACAATTTTTAAACTTCCAGAAACAATAAAAATTAAAAATAACGCAATAATAATTAAAACGTACATTGACATATTTTATTCCCCCTCTTCTATTTTTTCAACATAAATAATATTCCCAGATTTTTTAACAACTTTTACTTTATCCCCAACAATAACTGTTTCATTATCTTTATTTTTATATCCTCTCCATTGTTCACCTTTGATATTAATTATCATTTTTCCTTCGGAATCTATTGATTTTATAACTCCCTCTCTTCCCTCAATAGTGTCTAAATATAATTTATTAGGAGCAGAATTTTTATACCATTTTGAAACGATTTTTCTTGTTGATAACCATAAAATCAATGATACTATTACAAATATAGCAATATTTATTGTAAAAGAACCAATGAATAAAGATAAAATACCAGTTACCAAAGATCCTATAGCAAACCAGAAAAAGAAAAATGTGGGTGAAATTATTTCAACAAAACCAAAAATTACTGCCAGTATTATCCAAAAAGCCCATTGCGGCATAATACTCCCTCCTTTATGAAGAAAAAATTTAATATGTTATAGTCTTTGTGTTCTTTCCGGATGAATTAAATGGATCTTAATATCAGGAAATTCTTCTCTTAAATTTTTTTCTGTATTCCTAATCATAGAATTATATCTACTGGATACATGATAAATTATAACTCTTTTTGGATTACTTTTTTTAATCAATTCTTTTAATTCGTTTAAAGAAGTATGATTTCTAATTTTTCTGTCATCATCTTTTATAAAAGTGCATTCGTGTACTAAAGTTTCAGCATCATTAGCAATTTCAGGAGAAATAGGAAGAGAATCACCGCTAACAGTTAAAATATTTGCCTCGTAGGGATCATTTAATTCTTCTCTACCGTGTTCTTTTATAACATTTATAATTTCATTTTGAGATAAAGATTGATATTTTTCTTTTAACTTATTTCTTTTTTCCATTATTCTATATCCGTAAGATCTTTCTGCTGGAGAATGTAGAGTTTTAAAAGGTTCAATATATCTGTTGTTTTTTAATTCTATTTTATCAAAAAGACTCAAAGGAATAATCTCTAAATTATATCTAAGATACTTATTTGATTTCATAATAAAATCTAAATAAGATTTGATTTGATTTGAATTTTCAGGATAATAAATAGTAAGATCCTTTTCTCTCGACCCCATTGCATTATTTCTTGTATTTATAAGTCCCCACAAACCTGCAATATGATCTATGTGGGAATGACTTAAAAAGATTTTTTCTATACCATAAATTTTATTACCCAATTTTGCGCTTATTCCTTCTCCACAGTCAAATAATAACCTATCAGGTTTATAAAAAACCCATGTAGAATATAAAGCTTTAGACTTTATAATAAATTCCAAAATTGTTCACTCCTAAAAAAATGCGGTGGTATTAAACCACCGTTTATTTAATTGGAATAACGTTTATTTTAATCTCACCTTTAACGTTTTGGGGTAGTTTTACACGTATAATATGTTTTCCCAAATCCTTAATATTGATTTTTTCGTTAAACCATTTTTTGTTGAAATCAATTCCAGCAACTTCTCTAATTCTTTTTATGATATCTTTTGAAGTAATTGCTCCAAAAAGTTTTCCGTTTTCACCAGAATTAGCTTTTATTTCATAAGTATGCTCTTGTAATTTTTCTAATAAGTCTTCAGAAGTTTTTCTTTGATTGTCTTTTTTCTTCTTTTCGACTTTTTTCATATCTTTTATGTGTTTGATTTTCCCCGAACCTGCTTCAGTAGCAAGACCTCTTGGTAAGAGATAATTTCTAGCATAACCATCTGAAACATCAACTATTTCATTTTTATTTCCAATTTTTTTAACGTCTTTTAGTAGTAGAACTTTCATACAAACACCTCCATAAATATTTTACCATATGAGTGTAACTAATACAAACGGGAGGCTTTAGCCTCCCGCATATTATTATTGATCTGTTGTGTAAGGTAATAACATTACATGTCTTGATCTATGTATAGCCTGTCTTAATAATCTTTGATGTTTTGAACAGTTACCTGTAACTCTTTTTGGTAATATTTTACCTTTTTCATTTATATAATCAGATAATAAATTTAAATCTTTATAATCGATATAATTTACTTTCATTGAACATAATTTACATTTTTTAATTCTTCTTCTCTTTCTTCTGAATGCCATTAAAGTTCACCTCCATTAGCCTAATGGATTTTCATCAGAGCTTAAGTCGCTCTCAATATCTTCAAATGGATCTTCGTCGAAACCAGGCATTTCATCTGAAAACGAATCGTCGTCTATATCTTTTATTGCATTCTTTTTATTTTGTTTGTTAGAATAGCCTTCTTCAACTTTTATATCCATATTGTTATAAGATTGATTTTCCATTTGTGCTTTTTTTGTTTCCATAAAAGTCATTCTATTTGCCCAAATTTCAGCAGATTCTCTTTTAACATCATTTCTATCTGTCCACTTATTAATTCTTAATTGTCCTTCAACAAGAATAAGCTTTCCTTTTCCTAAATAGTTACTAGCAAAGTCAGCTTGTCTACCAAATGCAACAATATTGATAAAATCAACATCATTATTATTTTTCGATTGCCTGTCAACAGCCAATGAAAAGTTAGCTACATTTGAGCCACTAACAGTAGATCTTATCTCTGGATCTCTTGTCAATCTTCCAATTAGAATTATTTTGTTATATGCAATAGACATTTATAATCACTCCGCTGATTTTTCTTCTGATACTGGTTCTTCTACAGTAATTTTTGATTCTTTTGATTTAGCTTTTTTATCTAAATCTTCTCTTCTGATAGTTAAATGTCTAACGATATCTTGTGTGATGTGGAATCTTTCGTCTAAAGAATTAACTTTTTCAGGATCTGCTTTATAAATAAAGTAAGTAAAATCACCTTCAGCTAAATTTTCTTTTTGAGTTCTGTAAGCGAATTTTCTTAAACCCCATCTTTTTTCTTCTTCAATAGTTCCATCAACGATATCAGTTATCCAACCTTTTACTTCTTCTGTTAGTTTAGTTCTTTCTTCATCAGAAAGTGTTGGTTTTATAACTATCATTGTTTCATAGAATCTTTCTCTTGCCATATGTCGCACCTCCTCCCTTGGATTTAGCCCATTTCTGAGCGGGGAAATACCTTAACTATTATAACAAAAAAACTCTTACGTTTTTAACTATTAACCAAAAAATAACAAAGGTTAATAAAAATATAATTTAGTTTTTTATTACTATCTTTTTTCAACTATATATATTATAATATTATTGATAAAATCATAATAAGGAATGATTAAAATGCATATTTATATACAAAAGTTAAGAAAATTTATTTTTTCGCTAATAGTCTTATTTCTAGTTGTTCTTATAGGGACTTCTGGATATATGATACTTGAAGATTGGAATTTTACTGAATCAATATTTCTAACGATAATTACTTTGAGTACAGTTGGTTACACTATTCCAGAGGGGATATCTGTTACTACAAAAATATTTACTATCTTTTTGATATTAGGTGGGATTACAGTAGGCTTGTATGCTCTATCTCAATTAACTTCTTTTATTGTAGAAGGTGAAATAAAAAACATAATGGGGGTAAGAAAAAGAATGAAAAAAATATCTAATTTAAATAAACATTTTATTGTAATTGGAGCTGGTAAAACAGGAGCTTTTGTCTGTAGAAATTTATTAAAGACACATAAAGATTTTGTTGTTATAGATAAAGATATGAATAGATTAGATCAATTAAAAAATGAATTGGGAGAAGAATTTTTATATTATCAAGGAGATATAAAAGATGAAAACGTAATGCTTAGTGCTGGAATGGCAAATGCATCAACAGTAATATTGACTTTACCTTCTGATGTAGATAATTTGTTTGCAGTTTTAACTGCAAAAACAATCAACAACGATATAAAAGTTATAGCAAAAGCAAATGAGCCAGAATCTGTAAAAAAATTACAATATGCAGGAATAGATAGAATTCTTGTAGAATCTGAAATATCTGGAAACAGATTAGCCTATATGGCAACTCAACCAAACGTGGTTTCTTTTTTGGAAACAGTTACAAGAACAGCTAATAAAGAACTACAATTAGAAGAAGTGGAAATTCCAGAAAAATCATGGATGGCTAATAAAACACTTAAAGAAATATCGCTCCCTTCTTTAGTAAATTTAATTGTTATATCAATACAAAAAAAAGAAAACAAAAATATATTTAATCCAAGAGCTGAAACACAAGTGAAAAAGGGAGATGTGTTGATAGTTCTTGGTGAAGAAGAAAAAATAGAAAAACTAAAAAAAATTGTTTTAGAAAGGAGATAGAGAATGTTTTTTGAAAATCCATTTTTATCAGCTTTTGTTCAATTTGCTATTTTAGGAACTCTTGGTGAAATAGTATCTAAGTTATTATCCAAGAAAGAAATTTCTCCAAAAAAGATTATAGGATCAATATTTGTTTGGGGAATCTTAGGAATTATCATTAAATTTATTTTTGCTGGGTTTACAGGTTTTGTAGAATATGTTACCGCATTAGGTTATTTACCAGAGGGGAAAGTGTACAGTGCCTTTTTCAAATCTTTGTTTACTAATTTAATGTTTGGCCCATGGCTAGTTATAGGTCATAGGTTTTTAGATAATTTATTTTTATTCAAAATCAAAATACCAACAGAAGGAATAAAAGGAGCTTTATTAACTTTAATATGGTTCTGGATACCAGCCCATACAATTACTTTTTCTCTACCAACTGAATGGCAAATTACGCTTGCAGCAGTTTGGAGTTTTGTCTTGGGATTATTGTTGAGTTTTTTCATAAAAAAACCAATAAAAACTATGAAATAAATATAAAAAACTGGGAATAGAAATCTATTCCCAGTTTTTTTATTAATTATTTTAAAATTATAACTGGTTCATCACCATCAACATTGTCACCTTTATTAACTAAAATTTTATCAACAATACCTGAAAATTCTGAAGGGATTTCATTTTCCATTTTCATAGCTTCAATAATCATTAATTTGTCTCCAGGATTGACCTGATCTCCAACTTTAACTTTTATATCTATTACCACACCAGGTAAAGGAGCTAATATTTCTTTATCTCCATCACTAGTAGTTTCAACTTTTGGAGCTGGTTTAGGTTGTTCATTTTTTTCAGGTTTTGGTGTAGGTTTAGGTTGTTCTTTTTTTGTTTCTGGTTGTGAAGTTTTTTCTTGAACAACTTCTTGAGTGGTATTATTTGATCCGATTTCTTCTACTTCTACATCATATGATTTGCCATTAACTTTCACTTTAAATATTCTAGACAATTTATATCCCTCCGTTATCTATTTGTTCTCCAAGTATTAACTGGGGAAACAGATCCCCATCTTGAAACTGTTTTCATTTTTTTAGTGTTAGAACTCTTTTTAATATTTTTAATTCTATATTTTGAACCATCAATAAAAGTATATAATGCAGCTGTAATTGCAGCTATTTCTTCATCATTTTCACTTTTATCATCTTCTTTTTTAAGTTCTGGTATCTCTTTTATTTTTTTTGGAGATGGAAAATTCTTTTTATTTGAATTTTTTTTATTACTTCTATTTGCAAAAAAGCCAAAAAGATAATAAATTACCATCAATAAAATTAGAACAGTAAAAACAGTAAAAATACCAGTTACAGTGATCAATCCAACATTATTCATTTAATAACCTCCATATTATAAAGGTATGTTTCCGTGCTTTTTAGCAGGTTTTGCTTCTGCTTTATTTTCAGCCATAGTTAAGGCATTCATTAATTTTCTTCTAGATTCTATAGGATCTATTACATCTTCAATATAACCTCTAGAAGCAGCCTCATATGGGTTAGCAAATCTATCTTTATATTCTTCTATTCTTTCTTGTCTTGTTTCTTCAGGAGTTTCAGAGTTTTTAATTTCTCTTGCAAAAATAATGTTAGCAGCTCCTTCTGGACCCATAACAGCAATTTCAGCAGTTGGCCAAGCGAAAACAAAATCAGCACCTAAATGTTGTGATGACATTGCAATATATGCACCACCATATGATTTTCTTAAAATTAGAGAAATTTTTGGTACACTTGCTTCTGAATAAGCATATAATAACTTAGCACCATGTCTTATTATTCCTCCATGTTCTTGTCCGACACCAGGTAAAAATCCTGGAGTATCAACAAGTGTAACGACAGGAATATTAAATGCATCACAGAATCTAATGAATCTTGATGCTTTATCTGAGGCATTTATGTCTAAAGCACCAGCTAAAATATTTGGCTGATTAGCAACAATACCAACTGATTTTCCTCCAAGTCTTGAAAATCCAACGACCATATTTTTTGCAAAATGAGGTTGAATTTCAAAGAATGAATCTTTATCAAATACAGTATCAATAACTTCTCTTACATCATATGATTTTTTTGAATTTGGAGAAACAATATCATATATTTTTTCACTCACATCAAAATCTTCAAAATCTATATCAGGTTTAGGATCTAAATTATTTTGAGGGATATAAGACATTAACCTTCTTGAAAGTTCCATAGCATGTTCATCATCCTTAGCAATCAAGTGGGCAACACCACTTTTTGAATTATGAACTAATGCACCACCAAGTTTTTCTTTGTCCACATTCTCTCCAGTAACAGCTTTTATAACTTGCGGTCCAGTGATAAACATTTGAGAAGTTTTATCAACCATTATTATAAAATCTGTTATTGCAGGTGAATAAACAGCTCCCCCTGCACAAGGTCCAGCTATAACAGTTATTTGAGGGATAACTCCTGATGCAATAGTGTTTCTGTAGAAAATTCCACCATATCCATATAAAGCGTCTATGGCTTCTTGAATTCTAGCTCCACCAGAATCATTAATGCCTATTACTGGCATACCATATTTCATGGCTAAATCTTGAATTTTCATAATTTTGTTTGCATGCATTTCTCCAAGAGAACCACCTTGAACTGTAAAATCTTGTGAAAACACAGCGACTTTTTCTCCATTAATAGTACCAAAACCAGTTACAACTCCATCATATGGGAAAGATTTTTTATCAAGTCCAAAATACGTACTTCTGTGTTTTACGAATTTATCTATTTCTTCAAAAGAGTCTTCATCTAATAAAAGATCAATTCTTTCTCTTGCTGTTAATTTATCTCTTTTATGTTGTTTTTCTATTTTTTCTTTTCCACCGCCATAGTTTAAAGCCTCATCTTTTTCGCGAAAATCAT
>CAZRTN010000070.1:0-6236 GCA_964603015.1 uncultured Thermotogaceae bacterium
TTTTAGTTGATTACAATGATATACAAATTTCTGGAAGAGCAAGAGATGTATTACCGGTAAATATAAAAGAAGAATATAAATCTGCTGGTTGGAATATATTAGAAGTAGACGGACATAATTTAAATCAAATTAATGAAGCATTAGAAATCGCAGAAAAGAATAAACTAGGACCTACAGTTATTATTGCTAACACAATAATTGGTAAAGGTGTATCTTTCATGGAAAATAGACATGAATATCATGGTGCTGCTTTATCTGATGAAGAACTAGAAAAAGCATTGAAAGAACTAAATATCGAAAATAACATAGAAAAATATAAAACAATGAGAGAAAATTTAAGTTTGAAAAAAGTTAAAGTTTCTTATCCAAATATAAAATTAGATGTTGAATTAGGAACTCCTATTATTTATAACAAAGACAAAAAAATTGATAATAGATCAGCTTTTGGTAACGCAGTAGCTGATTTAGCAAAAATCAATAAACATAAATTTCCTGTAGCTGCTCTAGATTGTGATCTATTACCGTCAGTAAAATTAGCTAAATTTAAAGAAGTTAATCCAGAAGGATACATTCAAATTGGAATTCAAGAACATAATGCAGCAACTATAGCTGGTTCTATGTCAACATCTGGAGTTTTAACTTTCTTTGCTGATTTTGGAGTTTTTGGATTAGACGAACCATTCAACCAACAAAGATTAAACGATATTAATCATACTAATCTAAAAACCGCAATTACCCATTCTGGTACTGATGTGGGTGAAGATGGTAAAACTCATCAAGAAGTTAATTATATCGGACTAACTAGAAGTCTTTACAATACAAAATTGATAGTACCTAATGACCCAAATCAAACTGATAGAGTTGTTAGATATGCTGCTAAAGAAGAAGGAAATGTAGTTATAACGATGGGTAGGTCAAAATTAGATATAATTTTAGATGAAAACGGGAATATTTTTTATGGTGATGATTATGAATTTGAATATGGAAATATTGATATACTCCGCAATGGAGAAGACATTACTTTAGTATCCTACGGGACATATACAAATATAGCTGTTAAAGCTTCAGATGCATTAAAAAAGGAAAATATTAATATTAACGTTATTGGTATTCCAACTCCTTTAGAATTTGATGAAAAAAAATTAATACCATATTTAAAAGATAAAACTGTAATCACTTTAGAAGATCATAATGTAAATAATGGAATTGCAAATGAAATATCTAAAACATTAATTAAAAATGGAGTTTCAGTTAAAGAATTAATTAACTTGGGTTATAATGATTACGCTGCTTCTGGATCTTCCGATTTAATAAAAAAACAAAATAACTTAGATGTTGTTAGTATTTCAAACATGATTAAGGAGTTATATTGATGAATCAAAGCAGTACTATGACTAAAAAAGAATTGAAAAACGTTGAAAAAGCTATAAAAACACTAAAACTTCCAAGTGAAATGGATAAAGATATTTTGTTTAATGCTTTATGCCATACTTCTTTTGTGTTTGAAAAAGAAAATAAAGGTAGAAAATTAAAATCAAATGAAAGATTGGAATTTCTCGGAGATTCAGTTTTAGAACTCATAATCTCCGAGTTCCTTTTTAATAAATTTAGTCTTTCAGAGGGAGATATGTCGAAGATTAGAGCTACAGTTGCATCAGAGTTAATATTGACAGAAGTTGCTAAGAAAATTAATTTAAATAAATATATACTTTTGGGAACTGGTGAAGATAAACATGGTGGAAGAGAAAAACACTCAATACTAGCAGATGCAACAGAATCTTTATTTGCTTCGATATATCTATCTTTGGGATATGATTATACAAAGGATTATGTATTAAAAAGATTAACTCCTTACATTAAAAAAGCTGTTAAGGGAGAGCTATTTTTAGATCATAAAACAAAATTACAAGAAATCACGCAGGATATTTATAAAGCATTACCTGAATATGAAGTTGTAAATGCTCATGGACCTTCACACATTAAATATTACAAAATAGCTGTAAAAATCAATGAAGAAATATTAGGTATAGGCGAAGGACATTCTAAGAAAATAGCGGAACAATTAGCTGCTAAACAAGCATGTGAAAAATTATTAAAAGGAAAGAAAACAAGTGAAAAATATTGAATTTGTAAAATTAAAAGAAACAAAGTCTATATCTACAACTAATACATATTGTTATTTAAACTGTAAGCATTGCAATAAATACTATTTAAATGGAATGAATTCGATAGAAGATATTGAAAAACTAGCTAATCAAGGATATAATTCTTTTTTGATTAGTGGGGGAATGAATTCCAAAATTGAAGTCCCAATTATACAGTATTATGATAAATTGTTAAATTTAAAACAGAAATTCAATTTAAAATACAATATACATACAGGAATTATTGATAATGATGATGAATATTTGTCAAAACTATATAGTTTACATGATTCTATTTCTTTTGATATTGTAGGGAGTGAATCAGTTTATAAAAATGTTTACGGTAATAAATACTATAAAGAGATGCTTTCTAGTTTTTATACTCTTTTAAATAATAATTTTAATATAAAACCTCACCTTACTATTGGTTTAAATGGTGGGGAAATTAGTCATGAATATGAAGCTCTAAAAATTTTTAAAAATGCAATTGATAAATTGGATGAATTAATATTTATAGTTTTTATACCAACTAAAAATACTTTTTTTGAAAATAGAAAATCGCCAGAGTTAAATTCTGTTGAAAAAATAATGAAAACTTATAGAAATGAATTCCCTAAAATAAAGTTAACCCTTGGTTGCATGCAACCTAAAGGATCTTATAAGAAAAATTTACAAGAGTTGTCATTAAGATACATGGATAAAATAGTACAACCAATTAGCAACACTATTAAAACTGCTGAAAATAATAACTATATTATTAAATATTCTTATCAATGTTGTGCTTTATCAAATTAAAATTTTTTGGAGGAATTACATATGCAAGAACCATCATATATAAAGTTATATAATTCTGGAGAATTACACAAAAGAAGAGATGAATTATACAATCACATAAATAATTGTACATTATGTCCTATCAAATGCAATGCTAATAGAACCATGAATTCCGGTGTGTGTGGAGCAGACGATAAAATAAAAATTTCTGAATTTGTTCTATATCCAGGAGAAGAACCACCATTGACTGGGGATACTGGTGCTGGAGGTGTCTTTTTTAGCAACTGTAGTATGAAATGCGTTTACTGTCAAAATTTTCTTTTTTCACAAAAAGGCAATGGTAAATTCAGATCAGTTGAAGAATTAGCAGATATATACTTAAATATTCAAAATGTTAAAAAAGCGAAAAACTTAGATCTTATTACTGCTACACCTTACTTACCTTTCATTTTTGATGCTTTAATTTTAGCAATAGAGAAAGGATTCAGGCTACCTATTGTTTGGAATACAAGTTCATATGAAAATCCTGAAATAATTTCATTTCTAGAGGATGTAGTTGATATATATTTACCAGATATTAGATATACTAGTAATATTTTTGGTAAAAGATATTCCAATGTTAAGAAGTATTGGGATAACGCAAAAAAATCTATTAAAATGATGTATAATCAAATTGGAAATATTTTTCATACTGATGAAGATGGAATACTTCAAAGAGGTATGATAATACGAATATTAGTTCTTCCAAATCACATTAATCAAGCAAAAGAAGCACTTAAATTTATTAAATATGACTTATCTGAGAAAATACATATTAGCCTTATGGATCAATATGTTCCAGTAAATGAAGTTAAAAAATATCCAAAATTAAATAGGTTTTTATACAAAGAAGAGTATGAAGAAGTTGTTGAATATATGGGGGAATTAGAACTAAGTAATGGTTGGATTCAACATCATAAATTAAAATCTTATTGGGGTGAGGGAAATGAACAACGATGAATTAATAAAATCGATTCTGGATCAGTTGCAAGAGGGAGTAATTGCCATCGATGAACATGAAAACCTTTTTTTCATAAATGACTCTGCTTGCAGAATATTAGATCTAGAACGAAGTTCCGTTTTAGACAAAAATGTAGTTGAAACAGTTCCTAACACAAGATTACATATTATATTAAGAACAGGAGAATCAGAATTAGATAGATTGCAAAATTTAGGGAATAAAGTAATTATAACTTCTAGGTTTCCTATTAAGAATGATAATAATGAAACTATTGCTTCAGCTGCTGTTTTTAGAGATGTTACTACTGTTCAAAAGCTTGCAGAAGAAGTAACTAACTTGAGAGAAATAGAAGCTATGTTAACCTCTATCATTGATTCTACAACAGATGCTATATCTGTAGCAGATCAAGAAGGAAGAGTTGTAATGGTTAATAGGGCATATACAAAAATAACAGGTTTGACTCCTAGAGAAGTAATAGGGAAACCAGCTTCAATTGATATTGAAGAAGGAGAAAGTTTGCATATTAAATGTGCCAGAGAGAAAAAACCTATTTTTAATGTTAGAAAAAAAGTTGCTGGAAGCAAAAAAGATGTATTAGCATCTGTCACACCATATTTTGTCAAAAATGAATTTAAAGGTTCTGTTGCAGTTATTCATGATATCTCAGAAATACAAAGATTAATGAATGAATTAGAGGCAACTAAAAGAATGCTCAAAAAAGAAAAAGCAAGATATTCATTTGATGATATTGTAAGTGAATCCAATGAAATGAAAAATGTTATAAAACAGGCACAAAAAGCTTCACAAACTAAAGTTAATATACTTATACAAGGTGAATATGGTGTAGGAAAAGAAATTCTTGCTCAATCTATACATAATTATTCTGATAGAAAAGATAATACTTATTTAAAAATAAATCTTTCAATGATTCAAAAGAATAAACAAGAAGAGATGTTATTTGGAGAAAAAAGTTATATAGCTTTAGCAGATAAAGGAACTTTGTTTATAGAAAATATACATGAAGCCTCCGAGGAAATTCTAGATAAACTCTTAAAATTAATAAGAGATAATGACTTTGAAAGTGAATTTTTTGATATAAAGCCTGATGTTAGATTTATCTTTTCAACTACTGAAGATTTAAAAACTTTAATTAGTTTAGGTAAATTTTCAAAAGAAATATATTATAAAATATCCGTTGTAACTATAGATATACCTCCTCTTAGACAAAGAACAAAAGACATTCCAAAATTAGCAAGGCAGATATTGCATTCATTAAATCAAAAATATGGCAGGGTAATTTATGACTTCACAGACGATGCTATATCTAAACTAAAGGATTATTCTTGGAACGGAAATATAAGAGAATTAGAAAATGTTATTGATAGATCCATACTTAACCTAGAAAATAACGATTCTATTATTACTTCTTCTCATATACCTGAAATAATAGAAAATAAAGAAAAAAATTCTGGTACTTTAAAAGAATTAGTTGAAGATTATGAGAAAAGAATTATAATGGAAATTTTGGAAGTATGCCATGGAAATAAAACTGAGGCTTCAAAGAAATTAGGTTTAACAGTAAGAAATTTATATTATAAATTAGATAGATACGGAATTAAATAATAGAAGGCGATATTTATGAGATTTAAATTTTCTCTCCAAAAAGTGCAAAACTTAAGAGAAAAATTAGAAGAAAGTGCTAAAGAAGAACTTGGTAAAAAAATACAGCAAAGACTAATTGAAGAAAATAGATTAGATAGAATAAATAAAGAGATTAAAGAATATAACGAACATTTTGATCAATATTTAAAATCTAAAATTACATCAGCAAAAATACAAGAAATGATAAGATATAGGCAATCTCTAAAAAATAAAAGAGATTTACAAGTTAGAGTATATCAAAATGCAATTTTAGAAGAAGATAAAGCAAGAGAGGCATATTTAAAAAAGAAAATGGACAAAGATATTTTGGATAAACTTAAGTTGAGAAAAAAAGAAGAATTTGATTTTGCAATGAAAAAACATGATATTAAAGAAATTGATGAAATTGCCCAAAAAATGTATATAAATAAAAAAGAAGAGGACTGATTTATCAGTCCTCTTACTTTTTAGAAATATAGCTCATACTCTTGAGGAGTGGGTGCATTATAAACGTAGTTTGCTTCTTTCTTTTTAATAATAATCCATTCATCAATCAATGATTCTGGGAATACTTTGCGTAAATAATCAAAATCTTTTTTCAACCCATCTAAAACTGCATCCAAATCTAACGGGAATGTTTTTTCTTTAATATTTTCTGAAGAGTTATAACCTCTTTC
>CAZRTN010000070.1:6336-7736 GCA_964603015.1 uncultured Thermotogaceae bacterium
GCATGATCTAATATTCCACATGTATAATGTAACCCCATATCGCTTAAACCATGTTCTTTTTCTCCAATAAAAAGAGATTTTCCATCTTTTTCCAAATATTGATGTACATGCATACCATTTCCAGGCATTCTATATATTGGCTTAGGCATAAAAGTTACATATAATTCCATTTCATTAGCTATATTTTTAATTACCCATTTTGCTATACTTATATTGTCAGCTACATCTTCTAAGCTCATAAAATTCAATTCAATTTCTAATTGAGCGATTCCTACTTCATGATGATGGTATTTTACAGGTATATCTAATCCTTCTAAAACGCTAACAACACTATTTCTAAATGTAAAATATTTTTCTTCTGGGTAAATCTTATGATAACCAGAGTCATGAGGCATTCTAGGTAATGAACCAAATGTTTCCCCAATACCTTCAGAAGAGTTTAAAGAATAATAAGAATGATTATGTGCTGAAGAATATCTTACCTCATCAAAAACATGAAATTCTAATTCAACAAGCATTTTAGCTGTATCTGCTATTCCAGTTTCTTTTAAATACTCACATGTATTTTTAACAACATTTCTAGGATATTGCTCAAAAACTCTTTCGTTATCAAAGGGATCAACTACATCACAAAAAACATGTAGAATTTTAAATTCATCTTTTATTTCAATAAATGCTTTATCCAAATCAGGAATAGCTACCATATCAGATTTTGTAACTTTTGCAAATCCTAAATTTGAGGCATCAAAACCTATTCCTTCCTCAAATATTTTATCTGTAATATATCCTTTTGCAAGAGATACATGTCTCATATTTCCCGATATATCAATCATCATCATATCTAAAAAATCTACACTTGATAAATCTCCATCATATTTTCTTAAATTCATATAATCCCTCCTAATACTTTTTCTTATATGAAAATTTTATCATTTATGAAATATTTTTCAAACTTGATTTAATGGGGTTATGATACTTCTAAAGCAATAAGATGTATATAATGAAATTTTTTTCTTGTTTTATTAAAAACAATTTTTTATTTATAATAAATTTTCATGTTTTTGTTTTTTTTATCTGTTAAAATATAATATAACAATATAAGAAAGAAGGTAGAATATGAGTAAAATATATGAATTAGATATCTTTAATATAAATATGGATATTATTGAAAAGGCAGCAAATGCTTTAAAAAAAGATAATACTGTAATATTTCCTACAGAAACAGTATATGGTCTAGGTGCAAATGGTTTATCAGACGTTGCTATTAAAAAAATATACAAAGCCAAAGGCAGACCTTCTGATAACCCTTTAATTCTACATTTATCAAAATTAGAAGATATTCTAAAATATTGCTATTTACCATATAGTATGTATGAAAAAATTGAGTCTTTAGTTCCAGG
>CAZRTN010000071.1:0-5015 GCA_964603015.1 uncultured Thermotogaceae bacterium
TCCTTTTTCAATATTATTATAGAAATTATCAAAATACATTTTTCTGAAAGTATTTGATTCTTTTGAAACTATATTTATAATTTCATTTTTTAATCCTTTTTCAATTTCTTTATTTTTTTGATTTTCAATTATTTTTTGATAATATAGATTTTCTTTATTCATTTTTCAATTAATCCTCTCTTTTTTTATAATGATTACATTCATAACAAAATGGTTCTATCATATTACAATAATTTCTTTTAAAAAAAATATCATAATATTTACATTTTGCACCATATTTCTTAAAATTACTTTTCAAATTTTCATTGTTATTCCAATTATAATAATAACAATCTCTTTTTATTTCATTTATTTCCTTATATTTTTGAATTTTTTTCATTTTCTATCATTATTCTTATATTTTTTAACTCATTTTTCAAATCAACAAATTCTGGATTTTTATTGAATGAATATTTGCCCATTTGTGGGAATATGTAAATAATATCAATATACATCAATATTGGTAAAAAAATAATACTTAAAATAACAAAATAATACCATTGAATATTGAAAGGTGGTGATTGTAAAAATACATAACCAATCATTAAAAAATTAATTAAACCTAAATATCCCTGTAATCTTTGAATCCATATTCGTATTTTTCCTAAATTTAATTTATTTATCATATCAAACATATCTTCACCATCTAAATATATTTTCACCTGATTTCTGTAAATAATCTCGTAATTCTATGTCGTTATCTTTAACTAAAGTTAATGCAGCAAGAATTTTACTTAACCTTTCTTCAGTTAAAAATAATGTAACTGTTTGACTTATTTTTTGTTTATCTGTCATTCTCCCACCTTTTGTATTAAATATCATTTATGAATAATAACTAATATATAAATATTATGTTAATTATTTTTTTAACGGTTTCAGTTTAACTTCATATCTATATCCATTCAAAAATTTATATTCTTTTTTAGTTATTTTATAATCAAAACCTAATTTTTTTAATGTGTCTCCTATGGACAATATAATTTTTTGATTTTCCTCCCATTCATCTGTATATAACTTAATTTTTTCTGAATTTTTACTTCTATCATATAATCTATCTTCCATTTTTTCTTTCAAAATTTTTACACTTTCTTTCATTTTCATTGACCTATAACATTGAACAAATTTAATTGTTTTTTTTCTTTAATAAAATAATTCAATTCTTTCCAAAAATTAGTAAAATCTACATCACCAACATACATATCATACTTTTCAAACTCTTCCTTTGAACAATATTTAATTTTTTTACCAACACCTTTATCTCTAATATTAGGTACTAAGAAATGTATCCCTTCCCCATATTTCTCTGCAATTTGATATTGTATTCCTGTCTTTGAATTATTATAAGCACTTATATCTTTAACATTTTTTCGCATATATGCTAGACTTATATCTTCTTGCAAATATTCAATCATCTTGTTTTCTATCTCTGTTTTACTAAATTTATGTTTACCTTGCTTTAAAAAAGGTACAATATAATCCCAAAATATTTTTTTTGATATTCCACTTATACTCTTCTTTTTTATTCCCAAGTTTTTAATAACAACTTTATCATCATTAGTAACATAAATATAATTTTTTTTCATATAACCTTTAGATTTATTTTTAATATCATCCTCGTCCATCTCTTCATCATTCTCTCTTGAATTTTCTCCCTTGAAAAAATACATATATTTCATTTCAGAATCAATATCAGAATCAAAAGTAAATTGAGGGAAAGGTAATGTTTCTTTTATTTCTTGTATAACTTTATTCTTCAAATCAATAAATCTTTGTTTATCATTATATACATCCTCAAAATACCAGCTATCGGTATCTGTGTACAATATTTTATAACCTTCATCCCTAAACCTTTTTCTTGCATATTTCACCCATTGTCGCCCTATTCTGGTACAATCACCACCAGCAACATTATCTGCAACAAGTTTGTAATAATTATTATTCAATATTCCATAAAAAATATTAATTAAAATCTTTACTGTATATTCCTTTGGGTCTTTTCCTTGCTTAGCCAACTTTTCTAAATATTTAGCTTTTTGTTCTGTTATGTCATCATGGAACAATTCCATTTTTTTGTTATTATCTTTATGAATATTAAAGAATTTCTTACCAATATGATTAGAAGCTTCACTAAACTTGAAAGGTGTACCATCCACAAGAAAACTTTTACGCTTATAAAACAAACGCAAATAATACAAAGTCTTTAATAACTGAGAAATAGGATGTAATTTTTCCTTATCATAATAACCTTTAACATCCCATTTATCACCACCATGCCAGTATTTATTAGAATCATGTTCATTAACACGTCCAAACAGATTACATTGTATCATAATATGAGGATATAATGATGAAAAATCCATCTGATAAAGTAAACCCTCAAATTTTTCTCCAGCAGGATACGCAACATAACCACCAGCTATCTTTTCATCCTCATCTATCTCTATATTACCCTTATTATAATCAGGTTCCCAATCCAAAGCAAAACAAATAGCTTTATAAGCGAACTTAGGAATAGTATCAGTCAAATAATATTTACCATTAATATCACTATCAGAAATAAAATCCTTGAAACTTACAAAATAATTTTCTAACCATTCATACAACTTTTTTGTAAGTTCAACATCCCTTTTAGTATAAAATTTTATTTGTTTAATTTCTTCAGGAGTCCAATAATTTTTCTTGAAAACTGAATAATCAATATCACCCTTAGCACTATCATTATCAGCAAGGTCTAAGAACCTTGTTATAAAATCCAAAGAAAAACTTATAAGTTCGTCGCCAAGCATACCTTTATTAGTAATCATAGAATTAGCTCTATTTTTTATTATCTTATACAAGTCTATTATTCTTTTATAACTTGTATTAATCTTTGCTGTTTTTAATACAGGATTATCATACCTTTCATTATTAAAACCAACTAGAAATTTATGTTCGTTTATTTTTTCTCTTATTTCTTTATTTTTAGTGTAAGGTAAAACTTTATATTCATTATCTTTATAAGAAAAATAACCCATTATTTTTAATATATCTTTCTCACCATTAGGTCTATTACCTTTAACTTCTGTTTCTGTATCATACACCAAAATACTATCATGATTGTTTTCGGAAAAACCATCTAAACCCATTTTTTCACCCTTTTTTATTTATTCAAAAAACAAACTTAATCCTGCTGAAATAGACCAACAGAAAACACTAACCATAAAAATTATTAAACCAAAAAAATCATCAAATTTTAAAATAATCATACTCAATAAAAAAACCAAAAAAGCTAAACCTTGAAAATAAAAAATTTTTTTCATTCTTTTATTATCTTGTTTTAGTTTACTATTTTTAATGTACATTTCTGTATTTAAAACTTGTTTTACAACTTTTATTTTTTCATTGAGTTGTTTTACTTCTTTTTTAATATCATTAATTTCTTTTTTAGTAACCATAATCAACCATCTCCTTCCTATCCATCATCATTATTAAAAACCCACCAAATATCAATATTATACCAATAATTTTAATAATTAAACTTAACAAACTACTCATTTCATTATACAAATTATAAATTATAGGGGAACAAAACACAATCACTCCTATTATGAAAACAGGATTAATCAAACTAAAAGAGTCAGGATCATTTAATTGTGATTTTTTATTATTCAACATTGTAAAAATAAAAAAAAATTAAAAAAAATTTAAATGGTTATTTTAATATCAATATCAAAATTTTCTTCAACATCTAAACCTAATTCTGTGTCAAAATATACAACACCATAAATAATTTCACCTGCTGGGATTGCATTTTCTTCAGTTATAGGCATAACAAGACTATTATCATCATATCCTAAATTTGTAAAACTATTTTCTCCATGATTAATAACATAATTAGCTTCATAAACACTACTATTATAATCTGAATCTGCTACCCAATCCATCCATTCAGGGTTATCCTTTACCCATTGTTTATAATCATCTGCACAATTATCAACATTTGTTGTATCACCTTGCCCATTAAAACAATATGTAATATCTTCACTCACTGCTGTGTGCCAACCTGTAACATCACTAAAAATAATTTTTAAATTTCCATAAACAGGTACATCTGCCTTGTTTTCTACCTTGATTAAAGCCATATCATATTCTCCACCATTATCAATATCAACTGTAAAATCAGAATTACCATCATTTAAAAGAATAGGACTATCCACAGTCACATCCGCTGATATTGTATTACTCAAATAACCTACTAAAGTTGCTGTTGCACCACCTATAATCATCATACCTATAACAAGGAATGTGATTGGTATTCCAAATATTTTTTTACTCTCCATTTTTTCCTCCGTTTATTTTTTTAGAAGATGACACAATTCTATATACTACGAACACAATACTCACAGAACAGATAAATATAAGAATCCATAAAACTTTCTCAACATTATCATTGTTCTTAGTTTTTGTTTCATAACTTGTATCATTATCTAAATTTTTTTTGTCTTTTTTTATTATATCTTTGTCTTTTTTTATTGATTCTTGATCCTGTTTATCACTACTTTGCTCATCATCAAATTCTTGTTTTTCTTTATTTTCATTATCATAATCTTCATTTTTATCGTCGTTACTTTCATTGTTTGTAATGTTTGTTTCATTGTCATTACTGTTTATAATGTTTGTTTCATTGTCATTACTGTTTATAATGTTTGTTTCGTTTTCTCTGTCTTTTAATCTATTATAAAATATCTCATAACCTCTTTCACTAAAACCACCACTACTACTAGAAAAAGACTTTGAACTTTCTTTTTTTGTAAAAACTTCCATATACAAAGTATAATTGTTAATTGTTGTTATGTTTAAATTCATAACCAAATCATAATTATCAGAACACTCACAAAACCAATAATTATCTTTCTCTTCTTCACATTCAATAAATGTATATTCATTATCTTCAATTTCCAAAGTCGCTGTCACATTAACATAAAGTTTATCACATT
>CAZRTN010000071.1:5115-7639 GCA_964603015.1 uncultured Thermotogaceae bacterium
ATAAAATTTCTTAACTGGCTAGTAGTTTTTTTTATCAAATCTTTATCATTTATTCTCGAATAACCATACTTATTTTTTATTATATCTCTAACAGTTCCTTTCTCTGTTTTAATTTTTTTATTCTTTAACGACGATATAATAAAATTTCTTGCACTAAACTCTCTAGGAGTTTTTTGTTTAACAGGTTTACTTTGTTTAATATTCTCACTCTTAATTATTGTTTTAACTTTATCAGAATTAATATCTTTGATTTTTTTTTCTATGTCCTTGACTTTTTTTTCAAATTCTTTCCTTGATATTTCCTTTTTATCTAATTTTATATGTAAAGTGTGTTTTTTTCGTATAAGATTAGACAAAATGTTTATATTATTTTTCAAAACAAATCACTTTCTAATTTTATTAAATAATTATAATTTTTCATAAAAATTTTTTCATTCACTTCCTTAAAATTATCACACTCATTATCAATAAAAACTTGACTTTTGTTGATTAAATAATTACTAACAATCAAATCAACCTCATCCAAATCATCATTATCACTAACATTAAAAACATACTTAGCATCAACTTTATTAAACCATTCAATAGCTTTTTCATTTATTCTTTTGTTATATTCTACTCCTGATTTTTTCAATTGTAAACATACCAAGAACTCGCAATTTTTTATTGCATTAAATTTTACAGGTCGTCTAGTACCATCCACTTTAATTATAACATGATTGTATGGATTATTTTTTTGAATTTTTTTACATAATTCAGACACATCATCATTTTGTTCGAACACTTCACCATCCAATAAAATTCTTTTGAAACTTGACGCAAACTCTGCTACATCATCAATCTTATCTTCGTAACCTTCCAATGAAAAATTAATATAGTATATAGTTTGTCCTATATACATCTCTTTCATTATCTTTTTTTCACAATCATTTATTTTCAATACCATCTTCTATGAACTTTATTATATTCAATATCATTATTTATTTTTTTAATTTCAAACAATACTTTTTCCATTATAAGTTTAATATCATCAAAATCACGACAATTAACTAAGTCTCTTTCCAACTCTTCTATTTTTTCATTAACCATTTTTTTTATGTAAAAGAAAATAAATCTTTTTTCTTTGCACCTCTATCTTTATATTTTTTCATAAGATTATAATCAATATTAAAATGATTCCAATAATTCTTATTTATTCCATAAAAACTAAACCATTTGACTTTATTGTTATCCAATTCTTTGTCTATTATATCTTTATTAAACTTAATCTCATTATCAGACATTTTTAAATGTCTTTGAATTTTCTCGTACATGAAATAAAATTTTTGCTTTTCTTTTTTCTTACCCTTATATTTAATGAAAGGTATTTTTACTAATTTTTTTCCATTAAAAAATAAAACACTCCACATACCACTTAAATACATCTTTGGTGGCAACGAATACAAATATTTATTAAGTATTGACGCTTGTATAATAGATTTAGGATACATACTTAAATAATCGTGTACTAACTTAGTAGATATTTTTTTATCATCTAAACTTAAAATCCAATCTGACTTAGGATTACAAAATAAATTATGCAAAATTTTATATATATTCATTTTACCATATTAAGTAAAGATGATACAAAAATAACAACATCCTCCCCGCCTCTGCTTATTTTCTCTTCATTAGCTGCTGTTATTTGTATCATCTTAATATTTGATGACTGTACTGCCTTATACCAAAAAAACTTATTTAATTGCCTTATTTCGACATAATTTTCAAATAAGTAATCACGCACTTTTTCCCAATCTTTTTTTTCAATTATTTCTTTATAAAGTATATTAAACTCACTATTAACATCCTTATTTTCTTCTTTTATTACAGATTTCCCTTGTGTATAAAAAAACTGTAATGTTTTAACACAATCTCTAACACTTGGATAATTTTTTTCTATTAAATCAATCATACCTTCATCTGTATATTCAATATTCTCATTCTTACAAATCATTTCAAGATAATTTTTTAATTCTTTTTTATCAGGATTTTTAAATTCTATAACACTACATCTAGACTTGATAGGATCTATAATATTTTTAATAATATTACAAGTTAGAATAAAAATCGCATTAGACGCATAAGTTTCCATTAAATTTCTTAAAGCATCTTGCGAATATTTATTCATACCATCAGCTTCATCAAGAAAAACTATACGTCTTTTACCATCTTTGCTTGATTTAGTTTTAACAAACTCATTAATTTTTTCACGCACAGTTTCTATTTTTCTATCATTAGAAGAATTTAAAATCAAAAAATCAGTATCAAGTTCTTTTATTATAGCTTTAGCTGCTGTACTTTTACCACTACCCGGTGTTTTTGAATAAAAAAGTAAATGTTGCATTTCATCAGGATTTTTAATATGATTCAAAATAATACCCTTTTCTTCACCGACCATCTCACTCAATCTTTCCGGTCTATATTTTTCAGTAAAAATTTTTGATTTCATTTTTTCAAAATTTCTCCTCCTTTTTCTACTGTTTCT
>CAZRTN010000072.1:0-5935 GCA_964603015.1 uncultured Thermotogaceae bacterium
CACCTCTTCTTGCTTATTTTGTTAAAATAAATTATAATATAAATATATTCATTATTGCGGGGGTTTTTTTGGTGTCTAAAATATTTATATATAATTTAATATTATCTTTAATCGTAGGTTTACTTTTATTTATACCTATAAATAGATTATACATCATATTAATTTTAATCTTGTATATATTTTTTAACATTTATCTTATAAAAAAGAATTCAAACAAAGATAAAATATATAAAAATATTAAAACACAAGATACTATAAAACATCTTAAAAACTTAATTAAAAGTGAAACAAATTCAGAAGATGTTATTATAAGTGAAAAAGAAGAAAGTATTGATTCAGCATATCAGTTAATAGATTTAGATAACAATTCCTATTATAAAGTATATGTAAAAAATAACAAATCTAATTTGGGTTTAGATGAAAAAAATTATATAAGCTATATATTAAAACTCTATGGAGACTATCAAAGAAAATTGTATAAAGAAAATGAGATTAGAAGAGAGGTAAAACTATCAAAAATTCAATTTATTTCAAAACTCAGAATATTATCCGATAAATTTGATTGTGGTAGAGAGGGTCATACAAGAAGAATTGGAAACTTATCAAAACAATTAGCTTTGGATATAGGATTAAATGAAAAATTTTCATATGAAATTGGTTTATATGCGCCTCTCCATGATATAGGAAAATCTTTAGTACCTTCAAACATACTTAATAAACCAGGAAAATTAAATCGTGAAGAATATGAAATCATAAAAAAGCATGTTCTTTATGGAGCAGAAATACTACAAGGTATCGATTGGTTAAAAACAGCATGGGAAATTGCTCTATATCATCACGAAAGATTTGGTGGTGGTGGATACCCATTTTCAATATCAGGAGATAAAATACCAATTTCAGCAAGAATTGTATCTATTATAGACGTTTATGACTCTATTAGAGGCAAAAAAGTTTATAAAGAAGACTTATCACATAACGAAACATTAGAAAAAATGATTCAAATGCAAAATCATTATAAACATTTCGATCCAAATTTTTTTGATATCTTCCTAAAAAATAATGAAAAGTATGATATCATTTTTCACCAAAATTAAATAATAAAATTCTATTAGTTTTAACATTTTTGTTTATTTACTTTAAAACTATTAGTGTATTCTCAAATTTAGGAACTTTTAATAATAGTCCTGTGAGGCTATAAAGGAGGAAAATAATATGAATGATTATGAAAAAACCATCGATTTTAAGGAAGGTTTTAGTTTAAGAGGTATTACTGCAAAGAAATTTATATTATCTTTACAACACTTCATTGCTATGTTTGGAGCTACAATATTAGTTCCATTACTTACAGGTTTTGATCCTTTGGTAACACTCTTCGCTGCTGGAATAGGCACATTACTTTTCCATTACTTAACTGGTTTTATAGTTCCTGTTTTTCTTGGATCTAGTTTCGCATTTATAGCTCCAGTATTAATGGTTAAAGAAGCTACTGGAGATTTATCTTATGCTTCAGGAGCAATTATGATATCTGGATTAACTTATTTAATATTTTCTTTAGTAGTTAAATTAATTGGATATAATGTTCTCAGAAAACTTTTCCCGACAGTTGTGACAGGCACTATGATTATTATTATTGGATTAACACTCGCACCGACGGCTATTGATATGGCTTCTTCAAATTGGTTTATTGCCCTTTCAACACTTCTTACTGTTGTTATTTTCTCAACTTTTTTCAAAGGATTTTTAAGTATGATACCAGTATTAATTGGAGTGTTTGTAGGCTATTTAGTTGCTTCTCTAACTGGAAATGTAGACTTTACCGCGGTAAATAATAGTAATTGGGTAGCTTTACCAGAATTTATGTTGCCTAAGTTTTCAATATATGCTATATCAGTTACTGTACCTGTAGTTTTTGCAACTTTTATGGAGCATATAGGAGATATAACAACAAATGGAGCGGTTGTGGGGAAAAATTTCGTTAAAAAGCCTGGATTACATAAGACGTTGATGGGAGATGGACTTGCTACTGCTTTTGCTGGATTTGTTGGTGCTCCTGCGAATACAACTTATAGTGAAAATACTGGAGTATTAGCCCTAACTAAGAACTATAATCCTGCAATTATAAGAGGTGCTGCTTTATTAGCTATATTATTTTCCTTTCTTTCAAAATTTGGGGTTATATTAAGAACGATTCCAGAATCAGTAATAGGTGGAGTTAGTATAGTTCTTTTTGGAATGATTGCATCGGTAGGTATTAGAACATTAGTAAATGAAAAAGTAGACTTAACTAATTCAAAAAATCTTTCCATTGTTTCTCTTATGCTTATATTGGGATTAGGAGGAGCTTCAATTAAATTTGGGAATGTAGAGTTCCAAGGTGTCGCTTTAGCGGCTATAATAGGGCTTATTGCTAATATAATAATACCAAATAAAAATAAAAATTAATTATAAAAAAGAAGGATTAAAATAAAATTTTAATCCTTCTTTTTTGTTTAATCTATCCATCCTATACTTTTATTAACTGCTTTTTTCCAACATTTATATAGATTTTCTCTTTCATATGTTTTCATTTTTGATTTATATGATTTATCTATTGACCAATGTTTTTTAAGTTCATCTGTACTTCTCCATACTTTTACAGCAAGACCAGCTGCGTAAGCTGCACCTAATGCTGTAGTTTCAGTTACCTTTGGTTTTATAACGGGAATATTTAAAATATCAGACTGAAATTGCATTAATAAATTATTTACAACCATACCTCCGTCTACTTTTAATTCTTTTATTTTCACACCAGTTTCTTTTTCCATAACTTCTAAAACATCTCTAGTTTGAAACGCTGTAGATTCCAAAGCAGCTCTTGCAATATGATTTTTATTTGTATATCTTGTCATACCAACTATTGTACCTCTTGCACTATCTTCCCAATATGGTGCAAATAAACCGCTAAAAGCAGGAACAAAAAATACTCCAGAATTATCCTCTACTTTTTCTGCTAAGTCTTCTATTTGTGATGATTTTTCAATAATTCCTAAATTATCTCTTAGCCATTGAACCAATGCACCAGCTATAGCTATTGATCCCTCTAATGCATAGTTAACATTTTGATTTCCTATTTTATAAGCAACAGTTGTTAGGAGCCCGTTTTCTGATAATATCTTTTCGTTCCCTGTGTTTGTTAATAAAAAACAACCTGTACCATAAGTATTCTTTGCATCACCTTTTTCAAAACATGTTTGACCAAAAAGAGCTGATTGTTGATCTCCAAGCATTCCACCTATTGGAATATTCTCTAAAACACCTCTACATTTCCCATAAACTTCTGAAGAAGATTTTATTTCTGGCAACATCTGTTTTGGTATATCAAATATTTCCAATAACTCTTCATCCCATTCAAGAGTATCTATATTCATTAGTAATGTTCTAGATGCATTTGATGGTTCTGTTATATGTTTTCCGTTTCTTACCCCACCAGTTAAATTCCAAAGAATCCAAGTATCTATAGTACCAAAAATAGCTTCTCCTTTTTCAGCATCTTCCCTAACGCCTTTTATGTTATCTAATATCCATTTTATTTTACTTGCAGAAAAATAAGTATTTACTTTTAATCCTGTTTTTTTGTTAATTATATCTCCATAGTTTTCTGATATTGATTTACAAATATTTTTAGTTCTTACGTCTTGCCATACAATGGCATTATAATAAGGTTTTCCTGTGTGTTTATTCCACACAATAGTTGTTTCTCTCTGATTTGTAATACCTACAGTTTCTAAATCATTTGGAAATATTCCAGACTTAGATATTCCACCGATGATAACCTTTTGAGTTTTTTCCCATATTTCAATTGGATCGTGTTCAACCCACCCTGATTTAGGATAAATCTGTTCATGCTCCAGCTGATCTTTTGAAATGATGTTTGCATCATTATCAAAAATAATAAACCTTGAGCTTGTAGTACCTTGATCAATTGAGCCAATATATTTTTTCATATAGAATACCCCCTAATAGTCTCTCTATAATATAATATAAATATCAAAAAAAAACAAACCTCATAATATTCACTAATAATCATTTTTAATTGATTATTTTCAAATATTATATTATAATTTGATTAAATGCAAGGAGGTCGATTATATGGGGTTAGGAAAGTTTTTTATAAAAATGTCTGATCTTTTCACTATTTACAGATGGAGTAATTTACCTGCTATTGTAAGATTTAATGAAGCAGATAGTTCTTTTTCTAATGCAATGCTTGGTTACTTTACTTTTTATGAAGAAGATAGGAATGACTTATTAAAACTGATGCATAATAAAATAGTTGAAAACATTCCTAAAATTATTTTGTCAGATATACCTTTAAATACAAAGAAAAAGATTATTGAAAAAGATTCAAATGTATGGAACCAGGTTTTAGATAAATCAAAAGAAGAATTAAAAGGTTTTATTGAGGATGAAAACATTCAAAAAAGTATAACAAAAGAATATGAATTAAATGATACTTTATTAAAAACTGAAAAATATCTCAGATTGATAACAGCAAAAAATGAAATTGATATAAACAAAAGAGTTTTCGAAGAGTTTTATAATGAACCTGACTTAGAAAATGAAAAAACTCTTCACAATCTCAATTTAAAAAAAGAACTAAAAGAAAAAATAGATGATTACAATCAATCTTTATTTGATATAATAATCAAATTAACTCATTTAAAAAGATGGAATAAAATGCATAGAAACATTAATAGCTCAGTATCAGCACATTCTTATTATGTAATGTTCACAGCTTATATTCTTTCAATATCACAAAATGTTGATAACGATTTATTATTCAAAATAATAACCTCTTCATTATTTCATGACTTGCCCGAAGCATTTACTGGTGATGTAATTAGCCCAACAAAAAGAAAAGTGAAAAAATTAGATGGTATTATAACTCAAATTGAAAAAGACTATGTATTAAACTGGGCTTTAAAAAACAAACATGTTAATAATGTAGTAAATGATATATTACCTTTGATAATAAATCCTTTTAAAGGAGAATATGGAAGATTTGTTCGAACTGCTGACTTACTATCAGCTCTCATTGAGTGCTCGAATGAAATTAGAAGCGGAAATTCAAATGAAAATTTTAGAAAAGCATTTTTTGGTTTAAAAACTGAAATGAAAGATATAACACCTTTTGATGTATATTCTATTATTGATGAAATTGAATATAATACTTTTAAATAAAAAAAGCAGAGCTTAAGCTCTGCTTTTGTATTTAAGGTCTAACATACTTCTTTTCTCCATCAGGCATCTTGAATTTCACTACAGTTCCTTTAGGTGGTTTTTCATAACCTGTAAATATTTTGTGTACATTTGATTGGTTAACTCCATATTCAGATCCTTCTTCAGCAATATGTGCATCAAAAGGTTCTTCACTATAAACAAAAACTGTAATTTCGATTTCTTTCATAAAAACACCCCCTAAAAATTTTTTTCTGAATCTAATAATAAAGTCACAGGACCGTCGTTTTGAATATCTACCACCATATGACTTTGAAACTTTCCTTTTTGTACATTTATATTATATTTTTGTTCTATATAAGAAGTTAGTTTTTTAAAGAATTCTTCACCTTTTAGTGGTTCAGCAGACGTTCCAAATGATGGTCTTCTGCCTTTCCTACAGTCTCCATATAGAGTAAATTGAGGAACAATCAATAAATCTCCTTCAACATCTAAAAGACTTAAATTCATTTTATCATCTGAATCTTCAAAAATTCTTAAATTTATTATTTTGTCTCCAAGCCATTTAATATCTTTTTCAGTATCATTTTCTCCTACTCCCAATAAAACCATTAATCCTTTATCGATATTACCCATTACTTTATTTTCCACTGTCACTTTTGATTTTGTAACTCTTTGAATAACAGCTCTCAAATTACATCCTCCTTACGCTATAAAT
>CAZRTN010000072.1:6035-7572 GCA_964603015.1 uncultured Thermotogaceae bacterium
TCTTCTTTAACTCCTCTAATATTTTTACAATTTGTTCTATGAATTCCAATACCCCTTCTTCCTATTATTCCTATTATATCATCACCAGGAACTGGTGTACAACATTTTGCAAAATGTGTAGCAACACCTTCCACTCCGTCAACTATTACTGATGGTTTAGATGGCGATTTAGTTTTTGATATTTTGGTTTCTTTTTTATTCTCTTCATCTTCTTCCACAAAAAAAGATCTTATAGTTTGAATATTAACTTCTTCTAATTCTATTTTTATAAATAAATCTTCTTCATTTTTAATATTATACTTTATAAAGAACGCATTATCTTTTAATTTATCAAGCATATCATCTATAGATATATTTAGTTTTTTTGATAAATCTCTAAATTTATCTTTCCCTCTATCTATAAGTATTTTTTCATTTTTTTGTCTATAATATTTTTTAATTTTGCTTGCAGTTCTTGGTGATTTTGCATGTTTAAGCCAATCTATACTAGGGCCATTAAAATTTCTATTAACAATTATTTCAACCACATCTGAATTTTGAAGTTCATAAGATAAAGGAACTATTCTACTGTTAATTTTAGCCCCAGCAAAATGATTTCCTATGTCTGTATGAATAGCATAAGCAAAATCAATTGGAGTGGCTCCAGTTGGTAAATGTATTATTTCTCCTTGTGGAGTAAAAACAAAAATTTCTTTCGATAAAAGATTAGTTTCAATATCTTTTATATCAAAAGCACTTTGGGCAATATCTTTATGCAACTCCATTAAATTTTTTAAAAACTTGACTTTTTGTGAGCTAACACCTTGTTTGTATGCCCAATGAGCAGCTAAACCAAATTCAGCTTCTTCATGCATATTCCAATCTCTGATTTGTATTTCTAAAGGTTCCCCTTTATTTGTAATTACAGTAGTATGCAAAGACTTATAACCATTAAATTTTGGTGTGGCTATATAATCTTTAATTCTACCAGGCATTGGAGACCACATAGAATGTACAATACCCAATGATGCATAACATTGATTTTGATTTTCAGTTATTATCCTCAATGCAATTATGTCGTAGATATCATCAAAAGTCTTCCCTTTATTAAGCATTTTATTCCATATACTATATAAATGTTTAGATCTTCCTGAAACATCAACTTTTATTCTATGATGTTTTAATTCATTTTTTATTGTTTCTGCATATTCATCTATACTTTTTTGTCTATTTGAAAGTCTTGTTTTCAATTTTTGATTTAAGTCTGAATAAATATCAGGATGAAGATATTTAAAAGACAAATCTTCTAATTCAGCTTTTATTTTATTAATACCTAACCTATGAGCTATAGGCGCGTATATTTTAAGAGTTTCTTGTGATTTAACAATTTGTTTGTCTCTCTTCACCCAGTCCAAAGTTCTCATGTTATGAAGTCTATCAGATAATTTTACGACAATGACTCTTATATCTGTAGACATTGCAAGAAGCATTTTTCTTATAGTTTCAATTTTTTCAATAGATTTCATATCGCTTCTTGATAATCTTTCATTTAATTTTA
>CAZRTN010000073.1:0-7549 GCA_964603015.1 uncultured Thermotogaceae bacterium
ATTTTTTCTTTTCCACCGCCATAGTTTAAAGCCTCATCTTTTTCGCGAAAATCATTTAACAAATTGTTAAATTTTTCATCAGACATATTATAAGCCTCCTATTTGTTGTGTTGAACTAATTCTGTAAGTATTCCATTAGCAGATTTAGGATGTAAAAATACAATAGTAGTATTGTGGGCTCCAGGCTGTCCTTCATCAGTTAAAGGTTTAAAACCTAGTTCTTTTGCTTTTTCAATACTCTCTTCAACATTTTCAACTTCATAAGCCATATGGTGAAAACCAGGACCTTTTTTCGCTAGAAATTTGGAAATTTGAGAATTTTCTTGAATAGGTTCAAGTAGTTCAATTCTAGTATCTCCCATGTCTAAAAAAGCAACTTTTAATCCTCTATCTTCTAAAATTTCTTCTCCAGATGGTTTAACACCAAGTAATTCGCTGTAAAGTTTTACAGATTCTTCAATGGAATTTACTGCAATTCCAATGTGATCTATTTTACCCTTCATTAAACTCCTCCTTGCCGATCTCATTAACGATATCTTTTTTTATTGAAAATAAATCTTTTTCATCAGGATCATAATCTTTAACAAACATATCAATTTTTCTTATAACATTACTTCTCGCTCTTCTCTTTCTTCTCCTTAAGATTCTATCTTTTAAAAGGCCTTCTTCTATTAATTTATTTTTATGATTTAATAAATGTTCCATTAACTCATTTAAACCATCATTTTTTAATGCACTAATACTGAATATCTTTCTTTTAGATTTTTCTTCATATTCTAGTGTAAGTGTATTTTTAAGTTGTGCTAAAAAACCAGAAGCTTCAGGCAAATCATTTTTATTAACAACATAAATATCTGCTATTTCCATAATTCCAGCTTTAAACATCTGTACTTCATCACCAGAATCAGGTGACATAACCAGTAAGATAGTATCAGCAACGTAAACAACTTCGATTTCTGATTGCCCAGCACCAACTGTTTCAATTATAATTTTCTCAAAACCAAAACTGTTCATAACATCTACAATATCAAAAATCGAATCACACAATCCTCCAACACTACCTCGAGAAGCTACACTTCTTATGTAAACATTCTCTCCAGAAAGATGGCGCATTCTTATTCTATCTCCTAAAAAAGCACCACCAGAAAAAGGACTGCTTGGATCAACGGCAATAATACCAATTTTATGATCCTTAGATAAATCTTTTACCAGTTTAGAAGTCAAAGTGCTTTTTCCTGCACCGGGACTACCAGTTATTCCAATTACATGAGCTTGATTTTTTGGGTTTGGTAGATTTTCTATAATCTCCCAAGCATCATCTGGATTATTTTCAACCAAAGTAATCATTTTTGCCAGAGCATATTTTTCTTGATTTTTAAATCCTTCGATTATTTGATCATACTTTTTTGCCCAAGACAATATCTTTCACCTTCTGTATAATAATTTCAAGTGGAGTTCCTGGACCAAATACTTCAGTTATTCCAATATCTTTTAATTCAGGGATATCATCTTCAGGAATTATTCCTCCTAAGAAAACAGGAATATTTTCTACATTTTTTTCTTTCATTTTATCGATTAATTTACTACTCAATCTAATATGCGCTCCTGAAAGAATAGATAATCCAATTATATCAGCATCTTCTTCTATAGCGGTTTCCACTATTTCTGAAGGGGTTTGTCTAATACCTGTATAAATAACTTCCATTCCAGCATCTCTTAAAGCTCTTGATACTACTTTTGCTCCTCTATCGTGTCCGTCCAATCCTGGTTTTCCTATAACTACTCTAATTCTCTCTTTCATTTTGCTTTCCTCCTTAATGAAAAACAATTATAATTTTTTTACAGAATAACTGATTCGTTGAATTCTCCATATACATCTCTTAAAACATTTGCAATTTCACCAAGAGTTGCATAAGTTTGAACAGCATCTATGATGAATGGCATTAGGTTTTTGTCATTTTCTGCAGCGTTTCTAAGAGATTTCAAAGTTTCTTCAACTTTTTCATTATCTCTATTCTCTTTTAATTTTTTGATTTTATCTTTTTGTCTTTCTTCAACCTTAGGATCTAACTTTAACAATTCTCTTGGTTCTTCTTTTTCTGTTGAGAATTTATTTACCCCTACAATAACATCTTTTTTGTTTTCAATTTTCAACTGTGTATCATAAGCAGTATTTAAAATTTCCTTTTGTACATATCCATTTTCTATAGCTTTAACCATACCACCTTGTTCATCTATTTTTTCAATATATTCTAAAGCTTTTTCTTCGATTTGTTTTGTTAAAGCTTCAACTGCATAAGAACCAGCAAAAGGATCAATTGTATCAGTAACTCCTGATTCATAAGCAATCATTTGTTGTGTTCTAAGAGCTATAGTTGCAGATTCTTCTGTTGGAAGCCCTAAAGCTTCATCATATGAATTTGTATGTAATGATTGTGTTCCGCCCATAACAGCTGCAAGAGCTTGTAAAGTAACTCTCACAATGTTGTTTCTAGGTTGTTGTGCGGTTAATGTTGAACCTGCTGTTTGTGTATGGAACTTAAGTTTCATAGATTTTTCATTTGTAGCTTTGAATCTTTCTTTCATAATATTAGCCCAAATTTTTCTTGCTGCTCTGAATTTAGAAATTTCTTCTAAGAAATTGTTATGAGCATTGAAGAAGAAAGATAGATTCTTACCAAAAACATTTACATCTTGTCCAGCTTTTATTGCAGCATCAACATAAGCTATACCATCTGAAAGAGTAAATGCTATTTCCTGAGCTGCATTAGCCCCTGCTTCTCTTATGTGATATCCACTAATACTTATTGTATTGAATTTTGGTAGATTTTTTGAACCATACTCAAAAATATCTACAATTACTTTCATAGAAGGTTCAGGTGGGAAGATGTATGTTCCCCTTGCAATATATTCTTTTAAAATGTCGTTTTGTATAGTTCCTCTAATTTTGTCTTTTGAAACACCTTGCTTTTCAGCGACAGCTATTAACATAGCAAGCAAAATAGAAGCAGTTGAATTGATTGTCATTGAAACACTAACTTTATCCAAAGGAATTTCATCGAATAAAATTTCCATATCAGCTAAAGAATCAATAGCAACACCAACTTTACCAACTTCTCCATCAGACATTTCATCATCAGAATCGTAACCAATTTGTGTTGGTAAATCAAAAGCTACAGACAAACCGGTTTGTCCTTGTTCTAATAAATATTTGTATCTCTTATTTGATTCTTCAGCTGTAGCAAAACCAGCATACTGTCTCATAGTCCAAAATCTACCTCTGTACATAGTTGGTTGTACACCTCTAGTGAAAGGGTATTCTCCTGGAAAACCTAAATCGTTTAAATAATCAATATCTTTTGTATCATCAGGTGTGTACAATCTTTTTATTTCTTCATCAAAAGTACCTTTGAACTCTTCTTTTCTTTCAGGAAATCTTTTTGTAGTTTTTTCTACTTGATTCTTTTCCCAATCTTTTTTCTGTTCGACGATTTTTTCAAAGTCATCATTATGTGCCATTATTGCACCCCCAAAAAATATTTAATATATACATTTTTATTTTACAATAATATTCGTAATAATACAAATTCATAAATGCTTATTATAATAGTATTTTAGTTACATAATGAAAAAAATTTCACGCTAATTGACTCTCTTTTCTTTATTTCCTATATTAATGAGAAAACATTTTGTGGTATTATATTAGAGAAAGAAGTTTGTTGGGGGGAGTGACAATATGGAAGATTTTATTTTTGCTAAAATCGTTGATGGTGACATCGTATTTTACTTTGAAGAGGGTTACACTCAGAAAGATTTGTTAGAATATTTTCAAAAAAAGTTAAACATGATGAAAAACTTTTTCAAGTTTGGGGACAGTTTTTACATTTATTTAAAAGACGAAAGTCAATACAATCTTCTCCCTAAAATTGCAAAGTTTGCAAAAACTCTTGATCTTAAATTAGCAGGAGCTTATTTTGGGGAATTACCTCCTTCAAAGAGTGAGAAAAAAGAACTTGACCTTTCAAGCACAAAAATATATAGAAAACACGTAAGATCCGGACAGGTTATAGATAATCCGGGTGATATTATTGTATTTGGCAATGTCAACGCAAATGCTGAAGTAAATGCTGGAGGAAGCGTAATTGTATACGGAAAAGTTTTTGGCGTGATTAGAGCAGGTCTCACAAACAAGAGAAATGCCTTCATAATTGCTTCAAAAATGGAATCTTCGTTAATCGAGATTGCTGAAATTCCGTTTTTCAATTACGAATGGCCTGATTCTCCAGTTTCTATAAGAGTAGAGAATGATAAAGCTCTTGTAGAATCTTTAGAACTTTAATACAAGGAGGTTTTGTAATGGATATTTCTGAGATATTAAAAAAACTATCAGATAGTTTTGGAGTTAGTTCTTGGGAACATAACACATACTCTATAGTTGAAGAAACTTTAAAAGAGATGGATTCAAATATAGAAATATCGAAAAGAGGTACAGGAAGTCTAGTTGCAAAATATGGAAATGGAGACAAAAAAATAGCCTTTTTTGCACATATAGATGAAATCGGTATAGCAGTATCTAAAATAGTAGATAAAGACTTTGCTAGAGTTGAAATGGTTGGCGGAGTGGATCCGAGAACTTTAATAGCAAAAAGAGTAATGTTTAAGACAGAAAATGGTGATAAACTTGGTGTGATAGGAATGCTTGCTCCACATTTACAAGATAAAGACAAAAGAGGGCAATCTCCATCTTTTGATGAACTGTTTATAGATTTTTCAATCTCCGGAGGAACTGATGACATAAATGTTGGAGATATTGGTGTAGTTGAATCTAAATCAAAAGAATTAAAAAATAAAAATATATCTGGAAAAGCAATAGATAATAGAGCAGGAGTTGTCTCTATTATAAAAGCTTTAGAATACTTGAAAAAATTCAAATTCGATGGAACATTATACCTTTCTTTCAACAAAGGAGAAGAAGTAGGCCTTGTTGGAGCTAAAGGTATGGCTTATGATATTCATCCAGATAATGCAATAATAGTTGACGTTACTTTTGCAGAAGACCTCCCTTCAAATATGGAAACTATGAAAATTGGAAAAGGTCCTGCTATTGGAATAGGTGCAGCTATAAATAAAGAAGTATATAAAAAATTAAAAGATATTGCTAAAAATGAAAACATAGATCATCAAATAGAAGTATTACCTATGAGAACAGGAACAGAAACAGATGTTGTTCAATTGGTTAAAACAGGAGTTAAAACTGGTGTTTTATCAATACCAATTTACAATATGCATTCACCTGTTGAAGTAGTTAATGAAAAAGATATTGATCTAACAGCAAAACTTCTTGCTTTATATGCATATGAAGAAGGTGAAAAGAAATGAGAAAATATTTAAAAGAAATGACAGAACTAATGGGAGTATCCGGGCACGAAGAAAAAGTTAAAGAATTTATAAAAGAAAAAATCGATGGACTATACGATGATATATATGAAGATGTAATGGGAAATATGATTGTTTTGAAAAAAGGGAAAAATAGCTCAAAAAAAATAATGGTTGCTGCTCATATGGATGAAGTGGGATTTTTAGTTACTAAAATCCATAAAGACGGTAAACTAGGTATTTCGATGGTTGGAGGAGTAGACCCTAGAGTTGTAAAATCTCAAAGACTACTTATTAATGATGAGATACCTGCTGTAGTAAATTCAAAACCGATACATCTTGAAAAAGAAACGTCATCAGTAGCAAAATACGATTCTCTAAAAATCGAATGTGGTTTTAAAAAAGATGAAGATGCAAAAGAAAAAGTAAATCTTGGAGACATGGTTACTTTTGATGTTGAATATCACGAAAACGGAGAATATGCTTTATCGAAAGCTTTTGATGATAGAGCAGGTTGTACAGTAATGATGAATGTACTTGAAAGCTTCAAAGAGAATAACACTAAACCTGAATACGATACATATTTTGCTTTTGTAGTACAAGAAGAAACAGGGTTAAGAGGTAGTGGAGTTGCTGCAGAATACATAGATCCAGATGCTGCTTTGATTTTAGAAGGAACTACTGCCGGAGACAATCCAGAAAATGAACCGGAAAAATGGGCAACACATCTTGGTGATGGACCTGTTTTGACATTCATGCATTCTGGAGTTGTACTTGAAAGAAAAATATTTGAAAATATAGTTTCAACAGCAAAAGAAATGGATATTAAATATCAATATAAAATGAGAACTGCTGGTGGAACAGATGCAGCAAGACTTGCTAGAAGCTTAGGAGGCATTCCTGCTGGCGTTATTTCTGTTCCTTGTAGATATTTACATTCACCAAATACAATAATCAATCTGAACGATTATGACAGTGTATATAAAATAACTGAGAAATTGTTAATTGATGGGAGGATGATTGCAGAATGAAAGAATTAATCAAAAAAATAACTGAAATATACTCACCAAGTGGTAGAGAAGATGAGATAAGAGAATTTATAACTTCAGAAATAAAAGATAATGTAGACGAAATAAAGGTAGACAAATTAGGGAATTTAATCGCTATTAAAAAAGGTACATCAGACAAAACTGTATTATTCGATGGCCATATGGATGAAATAGGTCTAGTTGTAACTCATATCACTGATAATGGTTTTTTAAAAGTAGACGCTGTTGGCGGTCAAAATCCTTTAAATTTAATAGGAACACAATTCCAATTCAATGGAAGTATAGGTGTAGTTGGAATTGAAGGAGAAACAGTAAAAGATTTAAGAGAAAATTCAACGCATTTAAACTTAGATGTTCTGTTTGTAGATATAGGTGCAAAAACAAGAGAAGAAGCAATGGAAAAAGCTCCTATAGGAACTTTTGGAACATATGCAACAGGGTTTCATGATATGGGAGATCATATAGTATCAAAAGCAATGGATGATAGAGTTGCTTGTGCTACAATGATTCAAGCAATAAAAGAAATGGATAAACCAAAAAACAATGTAATTTTTGCATTCACAGTACAAGAAGAAGTCGGAATAGTTGGTGCGTCAGTTGCATCTTATGATTACGATGTTGACATGGCTATAGCAATAGACGTTACAATGGCACTTGATACTCCAAAAGGAATAAGAAGAATGAGTATGAAATTAGGAGATGGCCCTTGTATAAAAATAAAAGATAATGCAACTATTTCAGATAGAAATGTTGTAGATTTTATAAAAAATGCTGCAGTAGAAGAAAAAATCCCTTATCAATTTGAAGTTTTATTTGGTGGAGGAACAAATGCAATGGGATACCAAAGAACAAAATCTGGAATTCCTGTTTGTACAATTTCAATAGCTACAAGATATATTCATTCACCACACGAAATGGTCTCATACGAAGACGTATTGAACACGGTAAAAATGATAAAAGCTGTTGCAAACAAAGAGATGTAATAAAATGAAAGATAATAAAATAGATGTAGCTTTAATAGCTCATGACAAGAAAAAATTAGATTTAGTTATGTTTGCTAAAGAATGGAAAGAAGTTTTTAATAAATGTAGTTTACATGCAACTAAATCAACAGGTAAGCTATT
>CAZRTN010000074.1:0-5749 GCA_964603015.1 uncultured Thermotogaceae bacterium
TCATCAAATGTTCTAGCAGTTCTTCTGTCCTTAATATTGCTAGTTTTCCCAGAAACATAGTGAGGAGGATTACTAATTATTAAGTCAAAAAACTCATTATCATAATGGCTCGAAATATTGGTCACATCATCATTTACGAATTCTACATTTTTTACATTATTAGTAATTTTATTTTCAAGGGATAAATCATATAAATCTTTTTGAATTTCAAAACCAAAGAAATTAGCATTTTTGAATATTTTTGATAAAACTAGACTAACATGACCTATTCCAGAACCGATTTCGAGAACATTCATTTTATTCTTCACCATTTCAGAACTTATATTAGCAAGAAAAACAGAAGCTGAATTGGGTAAATGTGTATTAGATGATGTTTTTAAACTTAAATTCCTAAAAATATTTTCAATATTCATTATTCCATTCTCCTAAAAAGAGTTTAGATTATTTAGAAATAGTGAAAAATTCTCATTATTAACTTCACCAATTTCTGATTTTATAGAGTAAATGTAACTAAAGTCAGTATTATGCAAAAAGTTTATATTAGAATTTTCAATTATAGATCTTGTTCTAAAGCTTTGGGTTAAATCGTTAATTGTAGAGTTTATTATTAATGCTTCATTTGAATTAATGATGTTTGCGTTGTCAAATATACTATTTTTTATATATAATCCAGAAATATTTTTAAATATATTAGAACCAAAATTCTTTTCTACATTATAAAGCTGTACTCTAAAAATATTTTCAACATTAAAATTTGAATTATTTTTGAAATTAATATCTTCTAAAAATATTAAATTACCTTCGTCGCCATTAATAGCGATATTTTCAATTTTTGTATCGGAAACTATTAGATTTCCCCCATCCATTACTATTATCCCATTACCTATTATTTCACTATCAACTAAACCAGGCATAATAAATAAATTACCTCTAATAATTAATCTTGAATCAGCAAAAAATCTTAAAACTGTTCCAGACTCAATAAATAAATTTACCCCTTCATCTATTAAAATGTCAGAAGCAACTATAAAAGGAGAATTAATTTGGTTTAAAATAGAATTTTCATTGATGTTTTCTAAAATACCAGAAGCATAAGGTTTCAAATTTTCGGTGAATTTTATAATAGGTGGTGATGGAAATCCTTTTGTATTATTTTTAGAGACTTTTCTTATAAAACTGAGATTTTCTTCTTTTATTTCAAAAAATGATGAATCCGTTTCATATTTTGAATACCACCCGTAATCATTATCAAAAATTTCTATGGCATATTTAGAATTATCTCCCTCAGGTACCCAGGAAAAAAATCCTGAGTCAGATGATATAAGTCTAGAATTTATAATAGGACTTTTAGGTATACTGTTATCTTTAGAAATATCTATTTTTTTTATATCAAAATTATTAGAAGAATCAAATGCATTTATTGTAGCTGTAGATAATTCTGTTTCTAATATTTTGTAAGGATAAAAAAAACTGTTAATTCCATTATCTGTTATAAATATATTTAGTTCTTTGTCCCAATCATCAGAAAACTCTAAATCATATTCAGAAAAAAGATTAATACTTAGAGTATCGGAAATAATATTAGGTTTTTTATCTGTATTAGTATTGAGAGTTGTTGAATAGTTAGTTATATTATCTGTTTCATCATAAAATTTTAAAGAGATATATTTTTCACCTGAATTTTTTCTGATATTTTCATAGAAAGAAGTATTATTAGTTGAAGAAGTCTTTGTATCGTTTATATTTAAAACACTATACAAATAATCATCGGATTCTGTTTCAAAGGTAATGTTTAAAATACTTTTTTCTATAAAAATACTAAAATCATTTATTTCAGGACCTTGATTGTCAAAAAATATTGAAGTTGAATAGTCTGTTATTAAATTACTTGATTCATCATAAAATTTTAAAGTTAATCTATTTTCACCATAATCAGCATCATTTATAAAAAACGAACCCGGTGAACTTTGTGCATTCACCGGTGATTCGTTTATTAAAATATCATATTTTTCATAGTTAAAATTAGTATTAAAATTTAAACTTTTGTTTGGAGAAACTCTTATCTGTTCTATATTTACTATCCTGTCTTTTTCTTGATTTGAGCAAGATGTAAAAATAAATAGAGTTAGAAGTATCAATAACCCCATTAATTTTTTCATTTATTCCACCTCATCAAAATATTTCATTAATGGAGAATCCAAAGGTATTGATATTACAGAATTATTCAACGATTCTTTATATATATTTGTGATTCTTTGTAATTCATAAAATTCAGAATCTTCGTTATAAGCATCTGCGTATATATTCAACGCACTAGCATCAGCAGTACCTCTTATGATTTTTGCATCTCTATTTGCTTGAGATAAAATAATTTGTTTTTGTTTATCTGCTTCAGCTCGAATTTTCTGCCCTTCTTTTTCACCTTCAGCTCTTATTTGAGCTGCAATTGAATATCTTTCAGCGTTCATTCTTTCATATACGGCTTTTCTGTTATCATCAGGAAGATCGGTTCTTTTAACCCTAACATCAACAATGTTTATACCATATTCCTCTAAAGATTTTTCACTTCTAACTTTTATTTCTTCTAATAGTTCAAGTCTTTTTCTTGATAATATTTCATCAAAAGAATATTTAGCTATAACATCTCTAACATGAGAATAAACAACGTCATCTATTCTTGTCAAGGCGTTATTGGTAGTTCTCATACTTTCAATAAATGTTTGTGGATTTGAAATTCTCCAAATAGAATAAGTGTCAACAACAATTGTTTTTTTATCTTGTGTTATTACTCTTTCAGTGTCTATATCATAAAGCATTATTCTTTTCTCAAATTTTAAAACATTATCTACAAATGGAGTTTTAAAATAAAGCCCAGGTTCAGTAATTATTTTTCTTATATCACCAAATCTTACAATAGCTCCTTGTTTTGTTTCATCTAATATAACTAAGGATGTTGAAAGAAAAACTATTACTAAAATGGCGATAATTCCTAAAGTTATTAAAGTCCCTATTTTTTTCATTTAGAATCACCACCCAATATTTGATCTAAATTTAAAAGCTTTAAAGTACTATCATTTTCAGAAATAACTTTAATTTTTGAGTTTTGAAGCATTGTGTTTATAGCATCAAGAATAAGTCTTTTTCTAGTTACATTTTCAGAATTTTTATATTCTTCAAGAATAGAAAGGAATCTTTGTGTTTCACCTTCAGCACCTGCGACTTGTTCAAAAGCGTAACTTTCTGCTTCTCTAAGAATTTGTTCTGCTTCACCTTCTGCCTTAGGGATAATGTCGTTAGAATATCTATTTGCTTCATTGATAATTTTTTGATTATCTTGTTTAGCGTTGTTAACATCATCAAATGAGGCTACAACTGGATCTGGTGGTGTAACATCTTGTAAGAAAACACTTTCCACCATAATACCTGAGTCGTAAGAATCAAGTGTTTCTTGAACTATTTCAGCTGTTTTCATAGCAATTGAATCTCTTTCAGCAGTTAATACATCATCAATTCCTGAAAGTGCTACTCTTTCTCTTAAAATGCTTTCTGTAGTGAATTTAACTAGATTATAATCATCAATGATTCTAAAAGCTGCTTTTTCTGGATTTCTTATTCTATATTGAACAACAGCTTCGATGTGTAGAATGTTTTCGTCACCTGTTATCATATTAGATTCTTGATCTAAAACTGAATAAGAAGGATTAGAACCACCTCTTGTTGTTCTAAAACCTATTTCAACTTTTTTAACACTTCTTGTGTCAACAATTACATGTGATTGAAAAGGAATTGGTGCATGAATATGTATTCCTGGACCTTGTGTAGTTTGATATTTACCAAAAGTTTTTACCAAAGCTACTTCTGAGGATCCAACTTGATACACACCAGTTGATAAATAAATTCCAATTAAGATTAGAATTATAATGGATATTATGGTCTTAATATGAGGAGTTTTATTTCTCTTAGGTTCCTGATTTTCGTTTTCTTCAGGATTAAAAACTTCATATTCTGCCATTTTCACACCTCCCAAATAAATATAAATCAATTATAACATACATACTTGAAAGAATTAATACATTTTTTATTCATATTAATATATTATAATTAAAAAATACAGAGGAGGGGTATATATGAGATTTCAATATTTTAAGCACGATGGTTGTGGAGTTTGTAAAGCTATATTACCCAAAGTTATGAATATAGCAGAAAAATATAACATTGAGATGGAAATTGTAGATACAAAAAAACAACCCGATATAGCAGCACAAAAATTAATATTCGCAGTTCCAGTACTTATAATTGAACATGAAGATCAAGAATTGAATAGATGGGTAAGAAATTTTTCTATACAAGACTTAGAGGAAGAAACAAAATTTTATTTGGAGAGAATTTAATCTCTCCTTTTTTTATATAAATTTTATGATATTATTATTATGTATACTAAAAAAAGGAGAGTAAAAAATGAAATCAGCTAATCCTTTATCAGAAATCTTAAGACCAAAAAAAATTGAAGAAATAATAGGCAATGAAAAATTAAAAACAATATTTAGAAAGTGGATAGATAACGAATCTATGAGGTCTTTTGTAGTTTATGGACCACCAGGATCAGGAAAATCTACTTTTATCAAAGCTATAATAAATGAAATAGAATCTAATTATGAAATTTATCAGATATCAGGAGCTTTAGAAGGTGCTAAAACTTTAAAATCGATAGTTAACAAAGAGGATAATCTTTTTTCAAAACAAAAAATTCTTTTTGTAGATGAAATCCACAGATTGAACAGAGCAGAACAAGACACTTTACTATTAAATGTAGAAAATGGAGATGTAATTCTTTTTGGGGCTACAACAGAGAATCCAGCTGTTAGATTAAACCCAGCGCTATTATCTAGAGTTAATCTCTTTAAAATAAAAGAATTTGAAGAAGAAGAATATGAAATTGTATTTGAACGAATCGAAAAATTTTATGAAGGAATTAAAATAGAGCATAAAGCTAAAAGAGAAATTATAAATTATTCGAATGGAGATTTGAGAAGAATTATTAATTTTGTCGAGGCAATTGTAGAAAGTGGAACAAAGAATATTGATCTAAAAGAAGTTGATGATTTTACAGGTAAAACTATGCATTACGATGTAGATGATAAATATTCTTACATTTCAGCCTTCATAAAAAGTGTGAGAGGAAGTGACCCTGACGCTGCTTTATTATATCTCAGTTATATGCTCGAGAATGGAGAAGACCCTATGTATCTAGCGAGAAGAATAGTTTTGTTGGCGGGAGAAGATATAGGGTTAGCTGATCCTAATGCATTAAATATCGCAGTTTCTGCAATGACAGCTACAGAACAAATCGGGTATCCTGAATGTTTTATTCCGCTTACAGAAGCAACTGTTTATTTAGCTGCAGCACCAAAATCAAATAATTCGTATAAAGCATATTTAAAAGCAAAAGAATTTATAAAAAGTAATAATTTTAAAATTCCTATGCATTTAATGAATGCTTTAAATAAAAACATGAAAAAACAGGGTTATGGCGATAATTATAAATATCCCCATGATTTTGGTGGCTATGTTAAAGAAAAATATATGCCTGGCAATTATCAAAATATAAAATTTTATGAACCTGGAAACAATGGTTTAGAAAAAAAGATTGGAGAGAGAATAAAAAAAATCTGGTCATGGTTGAAAAAATATTAAAAAGAAGGGGTTATTCCCCTTCTTTAAAATCTTCTTTAACTATCTTGAAATCAGA
>CAZRTN010000074.1:5849-7547 GCA_964603015.1 uncultured Thermotogaceae bacterium
TTTTTAAATTAATGAAATATTTTTCAATAAATCTAATTATTCTGAGTCTACAGGATATATTCAAGTTTAACAAATAATTTAACACTTGACATTTAATCTTCATATTTATTATAATATATCTTAGATGAATTTAATACATTGGGGTGAGAATATTGAACGAACCAGTTTTGATTGTGAAGGATCTTAAAACTTACTTCGACATAGCTGAAGGAACAGTTAAAGCTGTTAATGGAGTATCTTTTGAGCTCAACATGAACGAAGCACTAGGGGTAGTTGGAGAAACGGGTTCGGGTAAATCAGTAACAATGAAATCCGTAATGGGTATGATTAAGAAACCTGGATACTTGGGAGAAGGCACACAAATTCTTTTTAAAACCGATGAATTTTCAAAAAACGGAGAAAAAGAATATGTAAATTTGGCAAAAATAAATAAAAAAGCTTTTACAAGGATAAGAGGTAAACATATCGGAATGGTTTTCCAAGATCCGATGGCATCATTAAATCCTATGTATACAGTAGCAGATCAGATGATAGAAACTATAGTTTATCATCAAGACGTTACTATTGAAGAAGCTAGAAAAAGAGCAATTGATTTGCTCACAACAGTTGGTTTGCCAAATGCTGAAGAAAGATTAGACGATTATCCTTTTCAATTCTCTGGAGGACAAAGACAGAGAATTATTATAGCTATTAGTCTATCTTGTAATCCAGAAGTATTAATTGCTGATGAACCTACAACTGCTTTGGACGTTACAATTCAAGCGCAAATTCTTGAATTGATGAAAGATCTGCAAAATGAATTTAACACTGCAATGGTTTATATCACACATGATTTATCAGTTGTAGCAGAAATTGCTGACAAAGTTTTAGTTATGTATGGTGGAAACCAAATGGAAATGGCTGATGTATACACTATTTTTGATAAACCTATGCATCCGTATACACATGCTCTTTTATCTTGTATTCCAAGACATGATATTAAAAAAGATGAGTTGAGTCCTATTAAAGGTCAACCACCAATCATGTTAAATCCTCCTGCTTTATGTCCATTTTTACCAAGATGTCCAAAAGCTACTGAAAGATGTAGAAAAGAATGGCCAGAATTGGTAGAAGTAGAAGAAGGACATTTATTAAGATGTTTCAATCCTTATAATGCAGATAAAGTAAGCGATGGAGACAAAGTTGCAAAAACGGAGGAGGATAAATAATGTTATTAAGAGTTAAGAACTTAAAAAAATACTTTCCCGTTAAGCACGGTTTTGTAATAGAAAAAACAGTAGGACATGTAAAAGCTGTTGATGACGTAAGTCTTCATCTTGAAAGAGGAGAAACTTACGGGTTAGTTGGTGAGTCTGGTTGTGGTAAAACCACTATAGGTAAAACAATACTTAGACTTCATGATCCGTCAGCAGGTAAAATCATGATTGATGATAAAGAAACATCTCATCTTTTCATGAAGAAAAGAGAAGCAATAGATTTTTTAAAAAGAGAATATGTTCAAAAAGCTGAAGAACTTAAGAAAAAATATAAATCAGTTGATGGAGTAATTGCAAATACAGAAGAACATGAAAACCAATACTATAAATATTATTTTGATAATGGAGAAAATAAGTTCTATGATTACATGATGAAAGATATAAAAAAGAAAAGAATGAATTTTAGAAGAAATGTTCAAATAGTTTTCCAAGATCCTACATC
>CAZRTN010000075.1:0-7544 GCA_964603015.1 uncultured Thermotogaceae bacterium
TTTTATAGGTTCTAAAGAGGATAATATATTTTCTGCTTTATATGAGTAAAGGGTTTCAAGTTCTTTCTTTTGTCTATCGTTTTCTTCGATTATTTTTGAAACTTTTGTGGTAAAATCTTCTTTATTGGTTTTCAAAATATTACCTAAGTTATCAGTAATATTTTCTATTTCTTTCAAATAATTAAAAACTCTTTCACCAGCTAAGTAATAGATTCTCATATAACCATTTTTAATATTATCCGTTTTTATAATTTTAATCATGTTTATTTCAAGGGTATTATTAACATGAAAACCACCACAAGCAGATGCATCTAATTTATCAATATATATAACCCTTACATCATCGGTAATTTTTTCGGATATATCTTTTCTTAAATTTAGATTTTGAGTTTCATTTTTAGAATATGTTTTCTCATAAACTTTTAGACTATCGTATATTGTTTGATTTGACTTAGCTTCTACATCTTCAATTATTTTTGTAGATACCCTTTTATCAATGTCTATTGTTGAATAGTTTTCAGACATTCTAAAACCCACAGTGTTTAAGTCATGTTCATCTTTTAAAATCGCTGAAAGTAGATGTTGGGCTGTATGTTGTTTTTCAATATCTTTTTTATTTTTAAAATCCAACTCTACTTCTAACTCACCAGTTTCAATGTGGTCATCAGTTAATATATAGTCTTTACCTACAAAAATTATGTTGGTATTTTGTATTTTACCTCTATCCCCTAACTGTCCACCTTTTCCATCTGGATATAGAGGGTTATTTTCTAAAAAAGCTTTATAATTTCCTTTTTCAGATTTAACTTTTAATATTTTTATTTTCATATAAATCCCCTTATTTATTAGTTGCTTTTATATATTTTGAAAAATTAAGATCTATTATATCAAAGGCTTGACTAATTTTTTCTGACCACTTAAGGTTCGTCGGATGTTCTATTTCAGAACTAATGACAGTTTCAAATCCCTTTGCATTTATATATTTCAATAAAGAAGAAATATTCCATAAGCTGGACATTTTACTGATAGAAAAAACAAAACCTGTTGAATATTTATTTATTCTATCAAAATCAATCAAATTATGAAAAGATTCATCCCAATATATTTTATATCCTTTGTTAATATATTTTTTAGCTTGATGTTCTTGACCAAATTCAAAAGGTTGTTCTAAAGCTATAATATTAATATTTTTAGTATTCTTTAGAATATAGTCCAACTCAAAGGAGTTATATAACCCAGAAAAATCAATTATTAGATTTTTATTAGAATATTTTTTAATTATATTTATAAGATCATCTGGGTTTGTATATTTTCTAATGTCTAATTTTATGTTATCATTTTCAAGATTCAAAGTTTTAAGATTTTTATCAATAAATATTCTTTCAAAATAATCCTTTTTATGGTTGTTGTTTAAATCAAAATAGTAGTTTTCAAGTTTAATGTTATTTTTATTTGATATGTAATCATAAACAGATAAAAAAACAGTTGCCTTAGCAGACATGTCTTTTTTTATTATAGAGTGTACATTGTTTTCAAATTCGATTATATCATTCATATTTTCAAAGTTTTCTGTTATTTTTCTCAAAGATTCAACTATAGCCATCGAAGTTTTGAAAGTTTCTCCAAATTGGTTGTTTGGAGTTGCTGCACCTATTCCTTCTATACCTTCATTATCTATAATTTTAAAAACAAGGTGTTCTTTCCATTCTTGATCTAAATTCTGTAAAATGCTTCTCTCTTGCCAATAATATACATCTCTTTTTCTCATAAATAATCAATCCTTATATATTTTTTAATAATAAAAACCATAAAAGTGGAAAAATAAAACCTATTATTGGTGATAAAAATATTTCTTTTTTTCTAAATTTTTCAAAAAGATATTTATAAGTAACTCCTACAATTACTGTTATTATTGCATAAAGATACATTTGATTTACTATAAAAATAAAAAGAACCATTCTTTCTGTCATACCTGTTGTATCCTTTTGTTCTAAAGGAAATATTTTGAAATATCTAAATAGATATGTTGCTATACCTGTAACTAATATCAAACCAAGTAAGTAGTATTGAAATTTTATACTCAAATATGAATCGATAAAAAGATTTCTACTGATAAAACTAATTATTAAAAAGAGTAAAGATATTCCCAATTCATTTAAAGGGGTTGATCCTCTTTTTTTTCTGTAAAAGTCCCAAAAAATATGTAGTAAAATACTAAATATTATTATTGATATAGTTTTTATAGAGTTTAAAAAATCAAAATTAAACCCAAAAAATACAAGGATAATCCATATTGTATGGTAAATAGTATTTCTTTTTTGGTTTGTTTTTTCTGAAAAAACATTTGTGAAAGCAAAATCACCAATTAAATGGCTTAAAAGTAGCGTTATATTGAACATATTTTCCTCCTAAAGAAAGTCTATTTCTCCATTATTTCCTTCTGAAATGTACAAAGCTTTTTTAAGTCTTTCCATTATTTGATCTATTGATTCTTCTGGATCGCTAATTTGAGTTATACCAAAAGCAAGATTCACATCAAAATTGATGTTTTTAATTTTTGATACTCGTCTTTTTATTCTTTCGCAAGCTATTTCAGCATTTCGAAGTTCTGTTGATGGCAACATTATTCCGAATTCTTTTCTTGAAATTTTCATAACTTCATCTGTTTTTCTTGTTGATGCTTTTATCATTTTTAGAATATCTTTTACAGTATCATCTATATTTACATTTGATAGATAATTTTTGAATTTATAAAAATCCATAATTGATACATGAGCAAGTGAAAATGAACCACCATTTCTTCCGATTTTATTCAATTCATTTTGAATTCTTTGTTTAAAAGCACCTTTGCTTCCTCTAGCCATGACAAAGTATAATGCGTTTTGAATTGTCATTCTGATTAAATCATCATCATAATTATCAAGGATAAAGCCTATCCCATCATATTTAAATAATATAGATGAATTTATTTCTTTTATATCGTCTTTAACTACTATATGAGGGAAAGAATAATTTAATTCTTCATCTGTAATAGCAAAGTCTGCATTAAAAATATCTTTTTTTTCAACAGAAATATTATTTTCTTTAAGGATCTCTAATATTCTAGGTTTTAAATTTGGATTTACATTCATATAACAAGAATAAATTGATTCCATTATATATCATCCCTTTTTACAGTCCAATATTTTTTAGGTACTTCATTTAATCTAGAATAATCACCTTTTTTTCTTCCTATTTTTGCACAAGGTTCATTATTAACTTCAACAATGTCTGCTGTGAAATCAACTTTATTCTTTAGCAGTGATGATCCGACGCCATATAAATCAACGGGAACATCCAAAGTTTCGAAAAGTTCTATTTTTTCTGTATTAAATCCACCTGAAACCATTATTTTCAAATCTTTTAATCCGTTTTTATCGAAAATATTTCTTGCTTTCCAAACTAATTCCGGGTTAACTCCTAAGGAGTTTTTATCTCTTGGTGTTACCGTTTTATCCCTTAGTTTTTCACTGGTATCAAATCTAACTGCCCATATTTTATTTTTTCCTTTTCCGATTATTTCTGATGGATCAGTATGTCCTTCTATAAATTTTTCGCCTTTAACATATTCATAAAACTTTTTAACAACATCAAAAGTAGTTTCTACTACATCATTGTCCCAATCTACTAAAACCAAACGATTTACTGAAGGTTTTATGTGTTTATCAAAAGCAATGGCTGCATCTGCTGTACTGCCTTCATAAGAGGCTATTAGAGCGTGAGGGATTGTACCCATTGATTCTGCTCCCCAATAGTCTGCATTTGCGTCTGTAGATACTCCAAAAGCTCCTGCTTTTAATGCTGCGTATCCGTCAGTAGTTTGTACCCAAAAATGATCAAACCTAGCACTAAAAAAAGCTATAGGTTTTCCATTTGCTGCATCTACAACTCTTTTAACGGATGTTGCAGTACTGGTTGCTCTAGCTAAAACTCCTAATAATAAGGTTTCTAAATGAGCAAAATATTTAGGATTACCTTCAATAACTAATATTGGTTCTCTTTTTTTTACTTCATTACCATCATATACAGCTTTAATTTTTATATCATCCCATTTATCTACCCAAAGTTCATTAAGTTTCATTCTTAAATCCCATTTTTTAGAAGTTATGTTCAATAAGTCTTCTTTGTCCATTCTGCTAGCTGCGTCTTGTAAATCTCTTTCTAAACTAAGGATTTGGTTGAATGTTTTTTCTGCTTCTGCTTCATCTTTATAGAAACCAGTCCCATATTTTAAAATAGCTAAACTTTCATCCAATCCAACAATTACAGAATCTTTTCTTGGGAAAAATTGATAAACGACATCAGTATTTCTTTTATCTTTCTTAAGCACTTCTACAAACCTTGTAAAATATTTATCTGTGTAATATCCCATTCTAATTTTATCTATAGGAACTTTAAAAAGATTTGGATGTAATCTTTTATATTTTGAATCTCTCATAAATTCACCCCATTTTTCTTTTCATTATTTAATAAAGCAATTTTCCAGTGTTGACCAGCACCAAAATTTCCAAGGCTACCATCATTTTTAATAACTCTGTGACAAGGTATAATAATTGGTAAAGGATTATTTTTCATTAGAGTTCCAACAGCTCTGTATGCTTTTTTCTTGGTAACTCTTGATAGTAAATCTTTGTAGCTAAGAGTTTCGTAAAAATTTGTATGGTATAATTCTAAATATATTTTTTTTGAAAAATCTGTATTGCCAGGTATTTTAATATATTTTAAATCAATTTTTTGATTGTAAAACATAAGATTATCAAAAAGTTTAAAATAAAAATCATGATTATCCTTTTCAATAATTTTTTTATTTGTCACAATGTTAATTTTTTCAAATTTATTATTTTTTACAAAGACATCTAAATATCCATCATAAAATCTATATTTGAAATTTATCATGTCTGAAATGCCTTAAAGTCAACTGGGACTACTTTGGTAACACCGTCTTTCATAGTTATTCCATGAAAGATATCTGCTATTTCCATAACAAGTTTGTTATGGGTTATCATAAGAAATTGGGATTTTTCAGCATTATCATTAATCAAAGTGGATATTTTGTTGGCGTTAACATCATCTAACGGAGCGTCTATCTCATCCAATATGTAAAAAGGGCTAGGATTGAGTGACATCATGGCAAAAAGAAAAGCAATGGCAATAAGAGCTTTTTCTCCACCTGAAAATAAAGATAACTTTTGAAATTTTCTTCCTGATTTTTTAACTGATATTTGTATACCTTTTTCGAAAGATAGTCCTTCTCCAATCAGTCTTAGTTCACCATAACCATTTGGAAAAAGGTTTTGAATATATTTTCCAAATTCTTCATTTAATTTATTATGAAAATTAGTATATTTTTCTTCAGCATATTCATCTAATTGATTAATAGAATTTTTAAGAGAACTTATAGACTCTTCAATATCTTCTTTTTCGGATTTTTTTGAATTGAATTCTTCATAGACTTCATTATATTCTTCTAATACAGTTAAATCAACCGAACCCAAATTTTTAAGTTTTTTTTGTAAGTCATCAAAATTAAATTTTAATGATTTTATTTCTTCTTCTGTTAATTCTTTTATCTCAAAATCTTCTTCTAAAATATCTATATTTTGAGCTCTTTCGATCATATATTTCTTTTCATTAGTCAAATTATCTATTTTATGTTTTAATTCTTGGTTTATATTTTTTATTTCAGAAAGATTGTCTTTTAAATTATTTTTCTCATTTTCTTTTTCTTCCAATTTTGAGAATTTTTCATTTTTACCAACTCTTGAGTTTTTCATCATTTCAAATATTTTGGTTATTTCATTATTTAAGGAGTTATATTCATTTTCTGAATCCTTTAGATTTTGTTCGCTCTTTTCTTTTTCTTGTCTTTTTGTTCTATAAAGATGTTGATTTTCATCTAATGACTCTCTTAAAGAATTTAATTCATCAAGAATACTTCTTTTTTGTTTTGAATAAAATTCAAATTTTTCTTCCATATTTTTCTTTTCCATATTGATTTCTGCGATTTTTAAGTTTAATGAATTTAATTCTTCTTTTTCAGAAAGATTGATTTTTTCAATTTTTTGCAGCTCTTCAGTATTATCGTTTATTATCTTATCATTTTCATCTAAAGTAAACTGGATCTCTTTTATTCTATCTTTATTATTTTTTATTTGATGTTTATATGATTCAACTCTATCATTCATTTTGTTGTAAGTTTCTTTAAGCTCTTTTTTTCTATTTACATGATTTGTGTATTTGTTATTTTTTAGATCTTTTTCAATCATTAACTGATTTATATCCTCATTTATATTTTCTAGATCAGATTTTTTTGAGTTTATATCTGTCATCAATGAACTTACTTTATCTTGTAAGTATTTAATATTTTCTTTTGCCTCATCAATTTCTATATCTATTTCAGATATTTTATTCTTTCTTTTTATAATACTAGCAGAATAATCGTTCTTAACTTTTCCACCAGTAATCGCACCGTATCCAGAAATAACTTCTCCACCTAATGTGACAATATTTCCTTTGAATGATGATTTAGATATCTTTATAGCATTAGTCAAATCATCAACTAATAAAATATTCGAGAAAACATATTTCATTATTTTTTCGTATTGTTTATCAAAGTCAACTGTATTGATTAAATAATCTATTACTCCTGCTTCATTTAATATGTTTTTTGCATAAGTACTTCTTGGATTTAAAATATCTGTCGATAAGAATGTTATCTTACCGTGAGAATTAGCTTTTAAATAATCAATATATTCTCTTGTTTTATATGAATTTTTAATAACTACATTTTGTAATTTCCCGCCCACAGATGAAGAAACAGCTTCTTCAAATTTTTTATCTACATTAAATAAATTTGCTACAACATCTATAACATTTTCATCGTAAGAATATTTAGAGAAAAAATCTTTTACTACTTTCGCAAATCCTTCATAATGATTGATTTGAGTTAGTAATATGTTTTTCTCATGAGATAGAGAAGATATTTTTTTCTTATTATTTTCTGTTTCTTCAACATAATTATCATAGGTTTCTTTCATTTTTTTAAGATCGTTAACTATATTTTGTTTGTCGCTATATAATTTTCTCTCTTTTTCATTACTTTCAGAAAGCTTTTCCTCTATTTCTTCAATTTCATGGTTTAATTTATCTATTTCTTTTTTCATCTTTATAGATTCTTCAGAAAGATAATTTAATCTCTCATCTTTAGCTTCATTATCGTTCATTTTTTGATTTTTTTCTTTTATAAGTGTATCATTTTCTTTTTTTAAAGAAGAAATTTGCGACTTTAGTTCATGCAATCTATTTTCTTCTTCATTAATTGTATTTTTAATATTATCTCTTTGTTCAGTTTCTTCTTCTAAATTCACGAGTACTTCTTTCAAATCTTTATTATATTTTTCTTTTAAAGTATTTGTCTCTTCTAATTTAAAATTTTTATCTTCTATTTCTTTTTTAGTGTTATCAATTTTCCAATCGATATTTATAATTTCAGTACTTAAATCATT
>CAZRTN010000076.1:0-2212 GCA_964603015.1 uncultured Thermotogaceae bacterium
ATTTTCATTCTTCTTTCTCCCACAGCAACCATATACTTTTTTCTTTTTTTATTGCTTTCATCTTAATCATTTTGTTAGAATCAATTTTCCTCCTCTAAAATCAAAATTAATTAAATCTCCTTTTTTTGCACCTAAAACTTTTATAACACACCATTCTGGTATTGTTAGTTTATATTGTCCAGATTTTTCTTGTTGTAATTTAGTTCTTTTATATTCAATTTTTTTTACCATTTTTTATTATGCCTAATTAATACACTTAATTATGCCTATAATACTATTTAAATATATCGGAAATAGCGACCTCCCTAAAATAACCTGGTGTTAAAAATACTTGGTAAAACCAAAAGATTTAAATATGTAATATATTATAATATATTATGAAAAAAATAACTTGTTTTACTTTAGATGAAGAGGTTGTAAATGATATATCTGATGAATCTAAAAAAAAGGAAAGAACTAAGAGTTTTTTAGCTAATAAAAGATTAAAGGAGAGTTATGAAAATGAATCCAATTAAACTAACTTTAAAATTGAAAAAGAATAATCCTCCTCATTTGTTTATTTCTAAAATAAAAGAGTTAATTGAAGAAGATAAATCTTTGCATAAAGATATGAAAAATTTATTATTATATTTAAAAAAAACAAAACAAACTCATGTTCCCTTATCACATACACAAGAGGTAATAATTGATTTTGATAATTATATTAATTTTCAAAGGGGAATTGAACCCCAGGTTAGTGCATGGATTAAAAAAGAAATGAGTGAAGAAGAAAAAGAAGATTATGATAAGTCAAAAGATAGTTATTTTTTGGAAACCTTAAATCTTTATGAAAAAATGGGATATGAATTAACAAATAAAGAAAAAATCTCTGAAGAATATTTGGAAGATCTTTATAAAATAACAGAACAAAAAAAGAAAGGCGGTAAGTCTTTTTTGAAATTCAAAAGAAAATGAAAATAAAAAAATTTAAATGTGGTCTTTGTAAAGAAGAAAAAAGGTTTTGGATGACAAAGAAAAATTTAAGAAAACACTTAAAATCAGAACATGGAGTTAAAAATAACTTAATTAATAAAAGAGATCCAACTAATAAAAAAATAATTGGATATTATAATTATGTTATTGAGGAGGAATGTGAATGAAAATTGAAATAAATGGATTTGATTTAGAAGATTTGTTGAAATGCTTAAAGGCTTTTCCAAATGGACAAATAATAGTTGAAGATAAAAAGGCATTTTGGGAAACAGAAAAAAAGTTTCCAGAACAACCAATAGATCAATTTTATATTCAAAATAAACAACAAAGGGGGATGCCTCAAAAAAAGAATGATTTTTTTTCAAATATGAAAAATAGCCTTTTTGAAGCATTTAGCCCATGAAAAAGAAAATAAAAATAGATTTAATGGATTTTAGTTCAAGGATGCAATTTTTTTCAAGATTTTTTATAAAAATAGGGATTGGAATTTTAGTTGTTGCAGGAATATTAAGTTTTATATCTTTATGGACAATAATTTATACATATTATGAACCATATAAAGAAATAGCTTTATCTTTTATTAAATTAATCAATTTGGGAATACAGGTAAGTTTTACATCTATAATGTTTTTTGGATTGTTTTATTTTTTGGAAAAATTTTTAAATAACAGGAGAAAAAAGAGATATGGAACAAAAAAAACAAAAAAATAAAAGGAATTTTTGGAAAGATTTAAAAAATATCAGGAAGAATTACAAAATTGTAAAATCTCACCCTTTGGCTGGATTAAGATTTAAATATAAAATTCAAAGAAATGCAATGATAGTATTTGGATTATTTTTAATTTATCAATTCTACTCAATAATTAAAAATTATTCGGGATTTGGGTACATGTCTTGGGTAGGGAGAGGTTTTACTCTCCTTATCCTTATAATCATACTAAGTAAAGGATATAATGCTTTAAAATTAGTTAAAAAACAATTGGATTTAGAAGAAAAATATTATAAAGAAAATCCCCTTGCTTACAAAAATATTCCTAAAAACTCAGATGCAATGAGTGATATTGATGAAATACTAAAAAAACATAAGGAGAAAAAGGAGGATAAATAAAATGTCTTTATTTGATAAAAAAGAGAAAGAAAAATCTTCTGAAGAAATTAAAGAAAAAGAAGAAGTTAAAGTTCCTCAAGAAAATGCAGAGGTTCTTTTACCAAAAAAAGAAGAGATTTCTCAAAAAGAAGA
>CAZRTN010000076.1:2312-7424 GCA_964603015.1 uncultured Thermotogaceae bacterium
AAAAAGAAGAGATTTCTCAAAAAGAAGAAGATTCAGAAGAGAATCAATTTCCAATGGTTATAACTGAAAACCAATTGATTAACATGAAACTTGATGAAATCTTAAAAATTTTAACTGAAAAATAAAAATTAAAATGAGATTAACAAAAAATCAAAAATTTAGAAAGAGATTGTTAATTTCATCAAGAATTTTAGCTTTATTGTTAATTTTATCTATTTTTTTCATTGGTTTTGTTCAAATACATTATGTAAAAGAAATTAATGAATTAAGAAATGAGTATGGAAATCAAGCATACTGTTATTTGTGTGGGTTAGAAAATGGAAAATCTTGTTCTTGCCAAACTATACCAGAATTAATTGCAAATTCAGAAGAATTTGATAAAAAAGTATTTCTTGAAAATATTGCTATTCAAAATATTGAAAAATGTGTTGTAACTCAAGAAAAAGACTTAAATTTTAGTTTAGAATAATTATTTTCTTTTTCCTCTTACTTTTTCTTTTTTTTTCTTTTAATTTTTACAACTTTGGTTCTATATGCAATTACTCTTCCTCTATTTGTATTAGCAATATATGGTTCTTTTACTAATTTATAACCTGGAGGAAGATTATAATTACTTAGTGTTCTATCTGGATATTTTTTTGGAATAGAAAAAGTTTTATCTAAATTTCTATCTACTTGTTGAAAATAACGCCCAGTTTTAACTGCAGCTTTACCAACATTAGAATAAAATTTTTTAGCTTTGGGACTAGTTAATGATTTTTTAGTTTTAGAATATATTTTTTTTAAACCCATTGTTATTTTAAGTAATTATAATTTAAATACTTTTTGTCCCTTTAAAAAATTAAAAAAAATTAATATATTAATTTAATATGCATAAGATTGTTCTCTATTTTGAGATAGATTTGTTGTTAACATACTTATTACTATTATTGCGAAACCTACAACTACTAAAATAGTTATCCAAGCTGATCCTCCTGATAAAGATTCAACTAAATCCCCACTTGCATTTGAGGCAGTTGAAGTTTGAACACTTGGATATGTATAAGTATAGCTTATTGTAACATTTGTCCAGGTTGTTGATGTAGCATTTGTGACTACTCCAACACTTGAAACAGAAGCATTACCTACTAAAATTGATGCATCATCTGAAGCATTAAAAATTGCCGTTATTGCTGGACTTGAAAAGCCAGTAACAGAGGCACTATTTAATGTATAACCAGTAGAATTAATGAAGGCTCCACTTTCATTTGTTACAGTTCCAATTAGTGTTACATCTGTTTCTAGTGCATCTTGAATACTTGATGAAATAAATATTCCTGCAACTAGTAAAATTCCTACTACTATTATCCCTGCAATAAATTTTTGTGTATTTCCGAAATTCATTAATTATGTCCTCCTTTTTAATTTATATTTAATGAAAAAAAGAAGGAGCTGTAAAATTGGATGCTTTAACAGTTTACCCCACAGCCCCTTATTTCCCCTTTGAGTTAGAAAGTAGGGAAAACACTTCCATTATCTACTAAATATTATTAGTAAACTGGACCTACGTCAGCAGAAGAACCTCCTAAACCACTAGTAAGCATAGATAATACAATTGTTGCGAAACCTACAACTACTAAAATAGTTATCCAAGCTGATCCTCCTGATAAGGCAGTAACTAAATCATTTGCAGCATTGGCTTCTGCACTACCAGTATCCATTTGGTCTGCTATCTCTGAAGAAATAAAGATACCAATTACCAAAGTTACACCAACAAGTACAATACCAATAATAAATGATTGCATGTTAGCCATTTTAGCTGTTCCTCCCTTCTAATAATATACTATAATATACTTTCATAAAAAAATAAAGAATATATTATATATAAATAAAATGGGATTACATCTAATGTAACTATTTTTTTGGTTTATCCCAATAACGATTTCTACAATTAGGACAAGTTTGAGGTTTTTTATTTCCTTTCTTTAACCATTCATGACCACACCTGAAACATCTATAAAACGGAACTTTTTTTATTATTAAAAAATCCTCTAATTTTTTAGATTTCATTCTATCACCATCCATGCAATTGAAATTCCTAATCCAAAAATGATTATATAATTTGTTATGTCATTAATTGTCATGAATAATTTCATAATCATGCTTGATAAAAAAACAATTAAAAAAGCAAAAGTTGAATTAGCAGAAGATTTGAAATTAGATTTATTTAAAACAAATAAACTTGCAAAATATATAAAGAATAAAAAAGCTGAAGCTAACCATCCCTCAACAGTTCCATTAGCCCAATTAAGAAAACCTTCAAATCCTTGTCCATAACTAATATTATAATAATCTCCCATTATGGTTTTACAGTTGTCCCCCTTTTACTTGCGATTATTTGCATGGTTATATAAATCAAGACTATTATAGATAACAAGCCAAAAAGTGAACTAAATCCAGGTATTGCTTTTTCAATTATTCCCAATATTGTACTTAATATAGGGATCATTTGGAAAAATTTACCAATTGCTCCAAGTCCAACAACGAAAACATTACTTGCTCCTTCCCAAATGGCATTAATACCTTCTTTAGCAGATACATCTGTTGAAAAAGTAGCTAAACTATCACTTTGTTCATTTAAATCTGCAAAATAACCTGTTGTTTCATTAGAAATTGAAACCCCATTATCTTGCAAAAATGTTATGTATGAACTAAATGCACTAACAATTACAAAAACTCCAATTAGGGTTGCCATTAAAATTCTAGTTAAATTTGGGTTTGATCCTTTTTTATTCATTATGTTTTTCTCCTAAGATTAAAAATTATCATTACAAAAATTGAAATAATTCCAACTATTACTGATAAAGATAATTGTAACCAACCAATTAAATTTACTATAATCATTGAAGCTATTATTAATCCAATTCCCAAAGGTATTGAACCAGCAGAAACACCAATAAGTCCAGCAGTTCCAACCAATAATAATGATGCGAATGCTCCATGTTTTTCAATTGTTGAAAATCTTTCTTCTTGTCCTTGCCTTATTATTTCATCAACAACTTTTTCAACACTACCATAAGTTGAACTTAATCTAAATATTGCTCTTATAATATATGTTCCACTACTTGGTATTGAATAACTTAAAACTCCAGAAGTTGATTCAACACAAGAATAATAAACTTCAGTTTTTCCCAATCCAGTAACTTTTAATATTTTTAAACATCCAACTTGAACAGAACCAGAAGGATCTGCAAAAGTTAATGAAGTAATATTTGTAGAATTATCATAATCCAAATCATAATCAATGTTATCAAATTGGTCATATGGATTATCTTCTGTTAATGTTATTTGAATTACTCTTTCTGTTTCAGATTCTTTTGTTGGTTCAGTTGTCTTTACTAATTCATCTTGATAAATAACTTGGTATCTATACCAAGCATCATTTAATCTTAAATTTATTATTCCAGTACCATCTGAAGTAGTTTTAATCATTCCAACAGTATAATAATTGTTAGTTCCTATATCCCATCTTTGAACCCTTACAAATGCTCCTTCAATATTATTTTCATCTTCATCAATTACTCTTATGGTAAATACTGTTGTTTCTGAAGTTGGCAACAAGTATAAAGAAAGTTGTTGAGTATCATTTGATAATGTAGCTTGGTCTAGAAAATATTCCCTTCTTTCATGGTCTGGAGCATAATAACTTATTATATCTTCAATGTAAAAATCTTTATTTCCTGGTGAAATACAAAATTGAAAATTTGATTTATTATTATTTGTATCTTTAAATTGTAATTCTTTCATATATTCTCCAGAACCCAGATAATAATTTGCATTAAATTCTAAAGAAGAACTAATTAATGAAAAGTTTTTTTCATTTTTAATTGTCATATTTATTGAAGTTATATTATAAGTGGAATTGCATAAACCAAAAAATAGGGGGTTTACAGTTTGATTAAATTGTGTTGCATTTTGAGTTACTAATTCTGGAGAAGTATAAACAAATTGCCAGAAAAAAGTTTTATTTGTTGAAATATTTATCAAATCAATATCTAAACTTTTACTTAATTTAAAAATATCACTTCCTAAATTTTCTAATGTTGCAACATTTTTTATTCCATCATAATATAAATATGCTTGATGTATAACAACCCCTGGAATGGATTCAACATAGGATGTAAAATTTTCACTAGAAGTTTCATAAGTTATATTATTGTATGTTTGATTTAATATTTTTGCTCCAATTCTAAAAGTATAATTCAATGGTGCACTAGAACAATTCACAAATCCAGTTGAATTATTACCACAAGCTAAAATATTCCATTTATATTTTCCTAAAGTAAAAGAATCAATAAAAAGTGAAGAATTAGTTTCATTGCTTCCATTCAAACTAACAGTTGTTGAATTAAATAAATCCCAATCACTGTTGTTTAATTTCCAAATTTTATAAGTAGCATTAGTTAAATTTAAGGTTGTAGGAGTAATTGTTGCAGAAAAAGTTTCTCCAGTATCTGTTATTAAACTATTATTTGTTGGAGAATCTAAAGAAACTTCAATTCCTGTTGGTGTAAATTCAAAATCATCATAACTTAAACCTGAACCTGAAGTTCCATATAAATCGCTCACTTCTGTGCTTGTTAGTGCTCTTTCCCATATTCCTACTTCGTCTATTAAACCATTAAAATACTGTGAATATGTTGAACCACGACTAAAAGCACCTATTGTAATCTCATCTAATGTCTGTGTTCCAATTATTGATAAACTTATAGTTTCTAATAAAATTCCGTCGGCATATAAATTAGCATTTGTTCCATTAGCAGTTAAAACAACATGATGCCAACTCCCATCATCATAACCTGAATAAACAGAACTTGGAGAATTGTGATCAGCATCATCTCTTACAACTATTGCTAACCCCTCATTTAAATATAAAGAAATAAAAGAAGTTGTTCCTGAAATTTCTACAATTCTGTGTAATGTATCTGAAGAAGTTTTAATCCATGCAGAAAAAGTAGCTCCATCATGATTTGGAGATGAAGCAGAAATAGAAATATAATCATTAGTACCATCAAAATCAAAAGCATTATTAATTTTACCTGTTACTCCTCTTGTTGCTCCGTTGTTTGTTCC
>CAZRTN010000077.1:0-7357 GCA_964603015.1 uncultured Thermotogaceae bacterium
GATTACAGAAAATTTTTACCAGAAACAAAAGGTTGGTTTAAATGATTATAAGAGATGCCAGAGAATCTGACAATTTAAAAATGCTCGACATACAAAGATCCGCAGCTCAAGTTGGGGAAATAGAAATAACTCTCTTGAAATCTGATTTCAAAAGTAAATCAAATTTTTTTAGTGATGGTTTCTTTTTAGTCGCAGAAGACGAAAAAACATCAGACATAATTGGTTTCATGGGAGTTGGAATTGGTCAATTCAAAGTAAAAGATAAAATATGTAAAGGTGCATATTTCTATGATCTTAGAACTAATTCTAAATATAGAAGAAGAGTAGCAAGATGGTTAAAAACAATAATCGAAGAAGCAGCAAGCAGGCTAAGAAAAATGGGAATAGATTTTTATTTTGCATCTGTTAAATCAGACAATAGACCTTCAATAAAAATTTTAAAACATTTTGATCTAAACCCAATATATAAATATAAAACATATGCAATACCTGTTTTTAACAAAAGAATATCAAAAGATGTAAAAATCGAAGAAAATTTTAATATAAAGAAATTAGAAGATTTTTACAGTACAAAAAACAAAGAAATAGATTTTTTACCAACAGATTTAAAAGATAATTTTTTAAAAATACTAAAAAAAGAAAATAGATTGGTAAAATTCAGTTATAAATCAGCTGAAATATATGGTTGGGACACAAGAGACATAGCAGATCTGGGCATTACAAAAATATCAACAAGGCTAAAAATATTACAAAAAATTCTTTTAATAACTTCTAAAGTAGTTCCTTTCATAAACGCACCTATTCTCAACAAAAAAATGAAAAATTTCCATATAATTAAAATGGATTATGAGAATGAAAAAGATCTAAAAGTTCTTTTAAAAGCTATTAGTGGTTACTGTTATAAAAACAAATATTATTTAATAAACTTTTTCTTTCCAGAAAACCAAAATTTCAATGAAAATTTATTGGGAAAACTAAAGTTTAGAGTTGATTTCACACTAACAGCAAATAACGTTACTGATGTTGATTTTTCTGATCTAAAAAATTTAATATGGCTACCAAGACTATAAAAAAAGTTGGCTTTCGCCAACTTTTTATTTATTCTAATCTTTTTCTTATTTTTGGTGCCAATATAAGATAAATAACAACAGAAATACCTATAACTATTACAGAATAAAATATAATATTTAACCAGGAAGATGAATAAGAAAGTATTTCATCATTAGATTTATAAGTCCAATAAAATGGAATCCAGTAAAATAGTCTTTGCCAAGCTTCACTCAAAAACTCTTTTGCTGCAACACCTGCAATCATTGGGAGAAACAAAACCTTTATACCAGCGGCAGCGCTCATAACGTCGTCGCTTGTAAGCCCTTGAATGAACCCTATCATCATACTAATAAAAGAAGCTGCAATTACTGTCAAAATAACCTGACCAAAATTTATTTGAGTATATCCAGTCATGAAAAGGATTATCAAACTTCCAAACAAAGGTAATAAAACCCCTATCAAACTTTTACCTAATATAAATTGAAATTTAGAAACAGGAGTTATATTAATAGCAGAAATTGTATTATCAGATTTCTCTTCTACTATATTAAGACCTATTATCATACCCCCTAAAACCGTATTCAACAAAATAGCTATATTAACAAACATCTTTTTCATTGGAGGAACAGTTCTACCAAAATCTACTATTTCAGCGCTTGAATCTTCTATATCAACACCCATTTCATAATATGATTTAATTATTTTTGCAAAATCAAGGATACCTTCTTGCTCATTTCCTTGAGCTAAAATATAATTTTCTCCATCATCAGATACAATTCCAAAAATATCATCCCTCTTATTTATCCTTTCCTTAAGTGCTTCTTCATTCTCAACAGTTTCAACACCTGCAAAATTTTCGAAGTATTCTACCATTTCATTATTCTGATTTTCAACAAAAACAAAATTCACAGAAATCTCATTGATACTGGGTGAAACTAAATTTATAACGATAGAAAAAATAATTGGAAATAAATATATGTAAATAGATAAAAAATCTCTCATATTGATTTTTAAATCTCTAAAAAATATAGTAAAAATTCTCTTCATTTTTATCCCCCTTTCTAAACTGTTAAAGTTTTTTTGAATCTATAATTAGCAAACACAAATAAAAATAATCCAACTATGACAAATACTCCACTATACAATAAAACATATCCAACATCACCTTGTGGTGATATTATTTCTTTAAATCCTTGAATCATTGGATATGAAGGAATTATTTTTATCCAAACAGGATCCCAAAAAGGTATAAAGTATGCTATGTTAGGCAACATCAACCCAACAATAATAACAAATATCGCACCAAATGATTGCATAATATCTTCAAAAAAACTTGTAAATAATAGCCCTAAAGAAGAGGAAAAAAATGCTGTGGCTATTAAAAAAATGAAAAACATCAAATAATTAGGCTGAAAAGTCATAACCGGAAACAAAATAATAAAAGAAGTAACTATGGTTGTAACTGTAATAACGCCTACCTTACTCAACAAATATGTTGCTACAGAAGAAGCGGTAACAGCATAAGCTTTTATAATACCTTCTTTCTTATCTAAAAAAATATATGCAGAAATAATAAACATTCCCATCAAAGCTCCATTAAAAGTCAAAAATATAGGTATCAAATTTTCTTTATCAGAAAGACCTTCAAAATCATCCATCAATTTTACTACTTTTTGGGTTTCAGCTTTTGTTTGAGCCAATGTAGACTGTCTATTGTTCAACAGCTTATACAAATTTCTCATTTTTTCACTTTCATATCCTTGCATATAATATGTCATCTGTGGATTCAGCAAATTTTTCCCATCCACAACAATACCCAAACTCTGTTTATCTTCTGCCAATAGTTCCACATCTTTTGCATTGTTAGCAACATATATTTTAGCATCTTCCGTTTCATAAAATTGGGTTTTAATAACTCTATCATCTATTTTAAATTCAACAACTTCTGCTTTTCCATCTAAATCTTCGTTTTTTAAAGAATCTATGTCCAAACCAAAAACACTAAAAAATTTCGGAACATCAAAATAAATATAGCTGGTAGATTTAGCATCAAAATTATTTGGTATTATGAAAAGCAGTAAAATCAAAAAAATCAAAGCCATAAAAACCTCGATATAAAAATAAAAACTTTTTGAAGAGAGTTTCAATTCTTTTAGAAAACTATAAAATAATTTCATACTATACAAGCTCCCTTCCCGTAACCTTAATAAATATTTCTTCGAGAGTAGCTTCTTTTGTATGCATTGTTTGAACTTCATAATTCTCTACAATATTTTCCATCTTCTTTATATCTTCTTTATTTATAATCGATAATTTCTCTTTTAAAACTTCACCATCTTTTAAGTACTCAATCTCAACAAGCTTTTCTCCATACTGAAGTTTCAAATTTTTTGGTGAATCTATAAGTTTAATTTCCCCGTCAATAATAAAAGCAACTCTATCACAAAGTTCATCAGCAATCCACATATTGTGTGTTGTTAAAAAAATAGTGGTTCCTTTATCATTTTCAGTTCTTATAATATCTTTAATATCTGCTGCTATTGCAGGATCTAAACCAGTAGTAGGTTCATCTAAAAACCATAATTCAGGATTATTTATCATAGACCTTGCAAAAGTAAGCCTATGTTTCATTCCTTTAGAAAATTCACCTGCTTTTATGTTTTCTTTCCCATCAAGACCAACTAATTTTAAAAGTTCTTCTGGTTCTCTTGTTTGTACATCAAAAAGTTTTCTATAAAAATCCAAATTTTCTTTAGCTGTCATTTTACTATATACATTTGATTGTTCAAAAGACATCCCAATTTTATTAAACATTTTATTATTAACTTTATTCATATTATAACCAGCGACTTCCGCTTCTCCTTCTTGAAGTTGCAATAGTCCGGTTAATATACCTTGAGTAGTTGATTTTCCTGCTCCAGATGGACCCAAAAAACCAAAGATCTCTCCTTTTTCAACTTCAAAGTTAATTCCTTTTACTGCAAAATCTTTTCCATTATAAGAATGATGTAGATCTTTTACTTTTATCATGCTAATACCTCCAAAAAACAAAAATTATTTATAGACCAACCGGTTTATAGATATTGATTAATTATACAACATTTTTATATGTTTTGTCAAAAGTCTTAAAAATATCATTTTATATGATTTTGATAAAATGATATAATATAATTAGGAAAGCTAACTAAGGAGGGGTATTATGACAGAATATTTGATAGTACTAAACAAAGATGAAGACTCTATTTCAATAATAGATATAGAGAGTAGAGAAGAAATCAAAAAAATAGATACCGATCACAACCCACACGAAATTATAATAACTGAAGACGGGAAGAAGACGTATGTAACCTGCTCATTGGGAAACACTATAGACGTTATCGACAATGAGAATTTCGAAATAATCAAAAGAATAACTCACGAAGATTTTAATTTCCCACACGGACTGGATATAGTGGACAACGGTAAAAAATTATATGTAGCATCAACATACTCAGAAAAAATATTTATCATAGACACAGAAAAAGATGAGATAATAAAACATTTCCCAACTTATCAAGGATTGTCTCATATGATAGAAACATCACCAGATAAAAAAACAATATATGTACCAAATATAGGAAGTCATAACATAACAATTATTGATACAGAAAAAGAAAAAATAACAGGTCATTTTCCAGTAGGAAAAGGCCCAGAAGGGGTTGCTTGTTCTCCAGATGGAAAACACGTCTATGTAGCAAATCAAGAAGACAATACATTATACGTTGTAAATAGAAAAACATTAAAATCAGACTATAAAAGAAGAACAGGAGACTGCCCAATAAGAATTGTGTTCTCTCCAGATGGAAAATATGCTTTTATTCCAAATAGATATTCGAGAGATGTTTCAGTTATAGCAACCAAACATAAAATGAGAGACAAACAAGTACCTTGGGAAATAAAAAGAATCCCAATTGGCATATGGCCTGGTGGAGTTTGTTTCAATGAATCAGGAAGCATGGCTTTTGTAGCAAATAACAAAACAAACGATATATCTTTTATAGATGTTGAAAAACTCGAAGAAATAACAAGAGTAAAAGCTGGTATACATCCAGACGGAATAGCTTATTTGAAAATATAACATATAAAAACCCAATTCTTAATTGAATTGGGTTTTTTGTATATCATTTTTTGTTGATTTTACACTTCATTTATAATTCCCAGTAATAGATTTGCAGACTGATAAGCTGCTTTCTTTTCAAATAAATCATAACTAATTTCTGCTTCTTCATTTGCATTATCAGAAATACTCCTAATAATCAAAAAAGGTGTTTTGTTAATATGACAAACATGTCCAATAGCAGAAGCTTCCATCTCAACACAATAAGGAGACAATCTATTAATAATGTCTTCCTTTTTAGATGAATCATTAATAAAACTTTCCCCACTGACAATTCTTCCTATGTGATAATTACTGTCCTGATCTATTTCTTTTTCTGATACATTTTTTGCTATATTCAAAAGTTTTTCATCTGCTATAAAAAATTGTTCATTCGGATAACAACTCTTCAGTTGATCTTCCCTAACATCGTGATGACTAACATCAGTAGAAATAACCACATCACATATTTTAACTTCATCTTTCATACTGCCTGCTATGCCAGTATTAATAACACAATCAACGTCAAAAACACTTATCAAAATTTGTGTAGTAGAAGCAGCGTTAACTTTTCCAACACCCCCACAAACCAAAACAACCTCTTTTCCATGAATACTTCCGAGAAAATACTCATTCCCTGCTACAAAAACTCTATCTACAACATCCATAAAATCAAAAACTTTTTCTATTTCTATTTTCATAGCACTAATAATACCTACTCTATCCATATAAAAACCACCCAATCAATATTTTTAATATTATATCACAATAAATTTTGATCAGTTTGACAAAAATAAAAAAAATAATATATAATTACATTGTAATTACATTGAAGAGGTGAGTCGTATGAAAACAAAGCTAATCAGAATAGGAAACTCAAAAGGAATAAGAATTCCTTCAAATATAATAAAAGAACTTGATCTTGGAGATCAAATTGAAATGGAGATAAAAGGAGATAAATTAATTATAACTCCATCAAAAAAAACAAGAGATGGTTGGGAAAAAGCTGCACAAAAATTGCACGAAAATGAAGAAGACTATCTATTAATTGATGATGACCTAGATGATTGGAATGATATAGATTGATGATAAAACAATACGAAATATTTTTGATTGATTTAAATCCAACAAAAGGATCCGAAATCAATAAAGTTAGACCATGTTTGGTAATATCTCCAGACGAAATGAATTATCATTTAAATACTATAATAATAGCACCACTAACAAGCAAGATTAAAAATAATTACCCTTTTCGAACTAAAACAAAAATCAAAAATACAGAATCACATTTAGCTTTGGACCAAATAAGAACTTTAGACAAGAGAAGATTCATCAAAAAAATAGGAAAGTTAAACAAAAAAGAAATTCAAGAAGTAAAAAACATACTAGAAGAAATGCTGATAAAATGACCTCAATTCATTTTGAATTGAGGTTATTTTTTATAAAAAATCTTTATCTTCGTTTTCTTCATTTCCATAACTTTCTATTTCAAAACTCTTTTCATTCATCATTTTTATTATAGATACAAAATCTTCTTTTTTATTAATTATTTTCTTTAATTCTTTTCTTAACTTAATAATATTTGACGCTGTTATTTCTCCCATGAAAACAGATTTTTGATAATGTTCTAAATATTTTTTGCATATTTTAAAAACTTTTTGAACTCTTTTTTCATTGATATCATACATCAAAATTATATAAGAATAGTTATAGTTTTTCACTATGCTTTCATCTTTTCAAGGTAAGGTAAAAAAGGTTTATCTTCCATAATATATTTAATCAATTTATAACCATCTATTTTTATTGCAGTGTTATAAGATACCAATCTTCTCAGTTTTTTATGTTTAAATTTTTTATCCAATCTTTCTTCAAAAGCTTTTATAAAAATTTTTCTTCCTTTTGGATTCAATATACAATAATTTAATTTATTATCAAAATGTTCTGTAACCTTTAAAATATTATGATTAACTAAATCAAAAATAGTTTTGAAAACTATTATTGGCTTAAAAGATTCTGATAAATCTAAGCTCAAAGAAAATCTACTTTGAACTGGTTCATGTAAAAAACTTATAGATTGATCAAGATGTGTCCTATATATTTGTGAAATTGTTCTTGTGTATAGAAGTGAATTACCAAAAGATATTAAAGCATTAATTGGGTTATCAGGTGGTC
>CAZRTN010000078.1:0-2256 GCA_964603015.1 uncultured Thermotogaceae bacterium
ATTTCTTCATAAATTTCATCTACAATTCTTTCCATAACGTTGATAACCATTTCATTCCCCCCAGAACGAAAAACTTTATTTGTGACTCTTTTAATAAATTATACATTATTTTCACAATTTTTTATAATCTACAACTGAAAAGGTCCAAAGTTTGTTGTTTCTGCTAGGAGGATTCCATTTTGCTGTAATATCAAAAGCAAATTCTGGTTTTAACCTACCTTCCAAAATCCAGTATTTCGAATTTTTGTTGTTGGCAATTCCAGGACTAGCAGTTATACTGAGCTCGATAGGTCTATCAACAACATCAACTTCATCAATTGTTTCTTCTTTTTCCAAAATATTTATTATTTCATCTAAAATTTCTTTTGGTGGTAAAGGTTTTATATTTATTAATGCAATGTTTTTGGATAAAGGACCAATTATTTTCACGTTTGCAATTTCTCTTTCATAATTATGATAATCCAAAATATCATGTATAACTTCGTTTGACACAACCATAGCTCTTGCATGATATCCAGTATTAGCAGACATTTTTAGAAGATGTTTGTATTTACAACCTTCTCTAAAAGAGTTTTCTCCAATTCTTGGTATGACAAAACCATAGTAATCTAAAATACCCTGTATAACTTCTTTATCTAAATTCAATAGGGGAGAATACATTCCGTTATTAACTTTCAATCCTAATTTTCCCCAAGAGTCTGATTGATTCGATCCAACAGCAACTACGCCTTTGTACAGCATTTCTTTGACTTTCCCTAATTTTATGTCTCTTGTACATTGATTACAGTTTGGACCGTGGTATAAAAGTTTTTCTTGTTCTTCTTGGCCATTTGTAAAAAATAACCTTAGATCGAGTTGGTTAGCTAATAAAAGGACAGCTTCCAAACCTTTTGAATAAGAATAAGGACCAAAGCAGGTATTTATCAAAGTTAATTTTTCTTTTGACAAAGTATCTTTTGCAAGCAGAGCAACTACTGTTGAATCTAGTCCACCAGAAAATGCTATATACATTTTTTGATTGCCTACAGTTTCTTTTATTTCTAATTTTAATTCTTCAATTATTTTTTCAATGTTCAAATTAATCACCTATTTTCTATTGTTTATTTTATTATATATAATGCGTTTTTCAATAGTATGAAATATTATTATCGAAAATATTTTAATGTTGAATTAATTATTTAGATAAGGCAAACTATGCTATAATTTATATAAGAAAAATAAAAAATTTGAGGTTGGTGAATTTGATTGCTAATTTCTCTATCTATTAAAAACTTTGGGTTATTTGATGAAGCTGAAGTAATTTTTGATGAAGGGTTAAATGTCATAACAGGAGAATCAGGCGCTGGTAAATCAATGTTTATAAATGCTTTAAGAGCTTTTATCACTGGTAAAATTCCAAACGCATTGAAAGACCAAGAAGGTTCTATATCAGCATTTTTTACTCTTGAAGAAAAAATAAAAAGAGAAATTAAAAAATTAATTGATCTAGAAGATGATGAATTGGTTATATCTGGCAATTTCACTTCTAAAAGAATATTTTTCAGAGTTAATGGGCAAATTTATCCAAAAGAAACAATTAGAGAAATTGGGAAATTTCTAATAGAAATAAATTCACAAGACTCAAATGTTTTATTAAGAGATGAAAATTATCAAAATAATTTAATATATGATATTTTAAGAGATAAGTTCCCAGAAGAGTTCAAAAAATACGATGAAATTCACAAAGAATATGTAGATTTGATGAAAAAAAGAGATAAAATGCCAGCTGATAAGACAGAATTATTTAGAAAAATAGACACATTAGATTTTGAATTAAAAGAAATTCAGAACGTTTCTCCAGAAGTAGGAGAAGATGATGAATTAAATTCAAGGTATAAGGCTTTAGAAAATATAGAAGTTATAAAAAAGAATATTTATGATTCTATGAATTTACTCAAAGATGCTGAAGAAATAAATATTGATTATAATTTTGGTAATGTTGTCTATAATCTATCTAAAATATCTGAATATGGGTTTAAAGAGGCTTATGATCTTTCTCTATCTTTACAAGATGGTATTTCTGATCTACATTCGATGGTAGAAAACAAATTGAATGAGCTTGAGTTTGATGAAGAAGAGTTTGAAAATGTTTCAAATAGACTTAATTCAATAATGAATTTAAAGAGAAAATATGGACCTTCTTTACAAGACGTTTTGGAAAAAGAAAAGCATATAGAAAAAGAAGGATTGGAAAAAATGTTTAAAGATATTTTTCAA
>CAZRTN010000078.1:2266-7301 GCA_964603015.1 uncultured Thermotogaceae bacterium
TTCTTATTTTAAATTGTATGAAAAATGAACTGCAAAAAGAATTAAACGAATTACATGAAATAAAAGATAATATAGATACATTAAAACCTAAAATAGAAAAAGCCAAAAAAAACTTGATGAAAGAATCAGATAAAATAATAAAAACTGCAAAATCTTATCTTGATGATATGAAGAAGAGAATAGTCGAAAATTTAAAAGATTTGAACATGCCTGATTCAGATATAGACGTTAAATTCCTTAAACAGAAGAAGCCAACAGAAAACGGATATTATAGAGCTAAATTTGTTTTAAAAACAAATCCTAAATCTGATTTCATGGATTTATCAATCATCGCATCTGGTGGAGAGTTATCAAGAATTTTCTTGTCTCTTGAAACGGTTTTAGGAAATGATTATAGCATGAGTACAATGCTTTTTGATGAAGTTGACTCTGGTGTTGGTCCAAGAATGGCTGATATAGTTGGTTTGAAATTAAAAGATCTTGCCAATAAAAAGCAAGTTATTGTAATTACACATATGCCACAAGTTGCTAATTCAGGAAATAGACATTTTAAAATAATAAAAGACAAAGATAATGGAGAAATAAAATCAAATATTAAACTTTTGACTTCTGAAGAAAAAGATAAAGAAATAAAAGAAATGTATGGTGATATAGTATATTGAACTGAGGAGTGTTATTCATGAACAGAGAGGATTTAATACAAAGAGTATTACAAGAAAAAGGTACAGACGCAATTCCAAATTTAATAAGATTACTAGACGAAGAAGACTCTGAAACAAGAGAGTTGGCTGTTGATGTATTGAATGTTATGGGCACGGAAAGTAAGGATTATTTATTAGAGGAATTCAAGAAGAGATTTGAAAGAAACCGAGAAGATGATGTAACCCTGCTTTACATAACAGAATTATTAGCTGATCTTGATTGCAAAGAGATCATACCTTATTTAGAAAGAATGATTAATAATTATACTGACGAAAGAGCATTTCCGATAATAATTGAAAATCTTCTAAAATTGACAAAAGATGAAAAGTATTTAGATATATTGCTAACGTTTATGGATGATGGGAGTGAAATGGAAGAAATAGCTTTAATGTCCATAACTAACATACCTTCAAAAAAAGTAGTTGATGTTTTATCTGAAAAATATGAAACAAGTAGAAATAAATCCAAAAGAGCCTTGATAATGGACTCTATGGTTAAAGTTTTGCTGGGAGATTTTGAACTTGTTCCATATCTTCAACAGATAAACCCTGAACTTTCAAAAAAACTTCAATGGCAAATAGAAAATCAGAGTTAAAGGTTATTTTATTGATTTTTAACCCGTTTTATGATATAATTTTAATTCGACCGGGGACGAAATGGTCTCGACGGGGTAGGACCGTATAGGGAAGCGAGCCGAGGATTTCGCAACCTCGCTAAAAAGCGATACAATAAACATAAACGCAGAAGAAAATTACGCTTTAGCTGCGTAAGATAACGCAGCCGTCCGCTTACTTGACTGACACTTACAAGTAAGTAGGATGTCATAAAAAAGTGTCTTACACTTTAGCCTTATCATTCGGGCTATTGTGGACATTTTAGAATGATAGATTGCAAAGCTTCGTCCATGTAGCTCTTGCAATTGAAATTTAAACATGGACTGCGCTCGGAGAAGCCTATACGATCCTGCTTCGGACGCGGGTTCGATTCCCGCCGTCTCCACCAAAAAAATAATAAAATGCACCTTAATAGGTGCATTTTTTATATGGTATAATGTAATGGATTTATTTTTATGAGGTGATGTATGAAAAAGTATGCAGCGTTTTTTGACATGGATAAAACTATTTTGTCTAAAAACAGTGGACAATTATATTATAAATATTATTATAAAAAAGGTGAAATTGGATTTATGGATTTTTTGAAATTATTACCAATACCTATTTTATTTGCTTTTGGAATGTTGAAACTGGAATATATTTCAAGAGTACTTTCAGATAAATATATTGGTTTAACTGAAAGTGAAATATATAAAAAAACACAAAAATGGTTTGATGATTTTGGACATAAGTTTATTAGAGAAGATTTAGTAGAAGAAATAAAAAAACATAGAAAAAATAATGCTGAAATAGTTCTTATATCAGCTTCACCAAGAAATCTTTGTTATCCTTTGTATGATTACCTTGATATGGATGAATTGATCAGTACAGATTTGATAATTGAAAATGATATTTTTAAGGGAATTCAAGGTAAAAATGTATATGGAAATGTGAAAGTTGAAAGAGCAAAAGAATTCTTGAGTGGAAAAAACATGAAATTTGAAGACAGTTATTTCTATTCTGATTCTATTTCTGATTTACCATTGTTAGAAGCTGTAGGTAATCCCATTTGTGTAAATCCAGATAAGAAATTAATGAAAGTTGCAATCAATAAAAATTGGAAGATTTTAGAAGTATAAAATATAGCATCCTTATTAAGGATGCTATTGTTTTATATTTCAATCATAATAGGGCAATGATCAGATCCCATTACTTCATTTAAAATTTCAGCTTTTTTAATTCTACCTTTTAAACCTTCACTAATGAAAAAATAATCTATTCTCCATCCTACATTTCTATCTCTTGCTTTTGTTTTATAGTCCCACCATGTGTAATTTTCTGGGTCTTCATTAAACAACCTAAACGAATCATAGAATCCAGATTCCAGAAATTTATCTATCCATTTTCTTTCTTTTGGTAAGAACCCAGATACATCTTCATTAGCTTTTGGTCTAGCAAGATCAATTTCTTTGTGGGCTGTATTAACATCTCCACAAACTATAACATTCGGTTGTTTTTTCTTGTATTCATTCATAAAATCTAAAAAATCATTATAAAAATCCATTTTATAATCTAATCTTTCTTGTCTTGATTTACCATTTGGGAAATAAATATTGAAGAGAGAAAAATCCTCATATTCTGTTAATACAATTCTTCCTTCAGAATCATATTTTTCGTATCCAAAACCATATTTTACACCTTTGGGTTCAGGTTTTGAAAAAGTAGTTACTCCTGAATATCCTTTTTTTTCTGCTGAAGAAAAATATTTATAATAATCTCCATAATTCAGTAATTTCTTTGTTAATTGCTGAGGTCTTGCTTTTGTTTCTTGAATGGCTAAAATATCTGGATCATATTCTTCTAAAAAATCAAAAAGATTTTTTCTGTATATAGCTCTGATACCATTTACGTTCCAAGAAATAATTTTCATAAACATCCTCCTTTAATTGAGTTTGAATAAGTTTTTATTATTTGTTCAGCTATTTTTATTCCATCAACAGCGGAAGAAGTAATTCCACCAGCATAACCTGCTCCTTCTCCAGCAGGATATAAACCTTCTGTGTTTATAGATTGAAAATCCTCATTTCTGATTATTCTAACTGGGGAAGAACTTCTTGTTTCAAATCCAGTCAAAATTCCTTTTTCAATAAACCCGTTTATTTTATTCTCAAATTTACTTATTCCAAATTTCAAATTATCTGATATAAATTTAGGGAGATGATTTTCTAACATATCAGAGTAAACATCTGGTTTGTAAGATGGTTGAATAACAAAATTTTTACTTAATTTATTATCTAAAAAATCTTTTGCATTTTGTACAGGAGCAAAATAATTATTTTTAAAAGAAGAGTTTTCAAGATTCCTTTGTAATTCTATTCCAGCTAGTGGGTGTGAGCTTTTAAAGTCTTTAGTATCTACATTGACAAGAATAGCACTGTTTGCGTTATCCTCACTTCTTTTGAATTTACTCATTCCATTGGTTACAATGGTATTATATTCTGAAGCAGAAGCTATTACCTGACCTCCAGGACACATGCAAAATGTATATATACCTCTATTCCCATTCTTTTCTGAAAGTTTGTATTCTGCTTGGGGTAAATTTTCATCTTTATAAAATCTACCATATTGATTTTTATTGATCAATTCCTGTGGGTGTTCTATTCTAACTCCCATAGAAAAAGGTTTTTGTTCAAGTTTTATATTTCGTTTTGATAGTAAATCAAAAACACTTCTTGAGCTATGACCAGTAGCGAGAATCAATATATCAGTTTTAATAATTTCATTATCATTTATTTTTATAGAAGTTATTTTTTTATTTTTGATATTAATATCAGTTAATTTTGAATTGAATAAGAATTTCCCGCCTAATGATTCTATTTTTTTTCTTATATTAAAAACAACAATTCTCAATATATCAGTTCCAATATGTGGTTTTTTGATATATTTTATCTCTTCAGGAGCACCACTTTCAACAAATTCATCAAATACCTTTTGAATTCTTCCATATTTATCTTTTATTAATGTAGTTAACTTCCCATCAGAGAAAGTTCCAGCGCCACCTTCTCCAAATTGTATATTTGAATGTTCTTTTAACACTCCATTATTCCAGAAATTATTAATATCTTCAACTCTTTTATTTACTGGTTCTCCTTGTTCTAATATTATTGGTTTATAACCTTCTTCTGCTAAAAGTAAACCAGCAAATAAACCAGCTGGGCCTGAACCAACAATAACTGGATTTGTATTTAATTTTTTATTTCCTTTAATTGGAGGCTCATAACCTTTTTCCTTTATTTTTTGAGCTTGTTTAATATTTAGATATTTCTCTTCATTTTTGAGTTTTAAATCAACAGAATAAACAAAATAGATCATTTTTCTTTTTTGTCTTGCATCTATAGATTTTTTGTTTATTTCATAAGAGATAATATCCTCTTTTTTAATTTTAAAATCTTTTTTTAATGTATTAATCAAATCTTCTTCTTTATGATTATACGGTAATTTTATATTGTTTATTCTGATCATTTCAAACTCCTTTTTAAAAAAATCATTTTACAATTTCTATTGAAGGTTTATGGTTGGAAGTAAAAAACATTTTAAAAACAAGTATTTATCACGTCATCCATTTTGCAAAGATATGCATAGATATCTCATCAGTAATTTTCACGCAGTGAAAATAATAAGTAATATATAAAATAATAAATAGCGCTCTTCACAAGATCGAATTATAGAAAAAATAAAAT
>CAZRTN010000079.1:0-1884 GCA_964603015.1 uncultured Thermotogaceae bacterium
TTAAAAATTTATCCTCTTCAGGTATTTGCAAAGTATATCCTAATGCGGAATGCCCTCTTGGAACAATGGTAACTTTATGTACAGGGTCAGCATTTGGTAGTAAATGACCAACTACAGCATGGCCTAACTCATGATATGCTATTATATTTCTTTCATGGTCAGAAATTATTCTTGATTTTCTTTCTGGTCCAGCTATAACTCTTTCAATAGCTTCCTCACAATCTTCCATTTCAATTGTTTTTCTTTCATCTCTTGCTGCTAATAACGCAGCTTCATTAATTAAATTTTCTAAATCCGCACCAACAAAGCCTGGTGTTCTAAGAGCTAATGTATGCACATCAACGCTTGATTCAATTTTTTTACCTTTCATATGTATCTTTAATATATCTTCTCTTCCTTCTAAATCAGGTCTGTCAATAACAATTTTTTTATCAAACCTTCCTGGTCTTAGAAGAGCCTTATCAAGAATATCAGGTCTATTTGTTGCTGCCATAACTATAGTTCCAGAATTAACTTCAAATCCATCCATTTCGACTAATAATGAATTTAGAGTTTGCTCTCTTTCATCATTTCCTCCACCTAGACCTGCACCTCTTGCTCTACCTACTGCATCTATTTCATCTATAAAAATAATTGATGATTTTTCTTTTTTTGCTTCTTTAAAAAGATCTCTAACTCTTGATGCACCTACTCCAACAAACATTTCAACAAAGTCAGAACCACTTATAAAGTAAAATGGAACATCAGCTTCTCCAGCTACAGCTCTAGCTAATAATGTTTTACCGGTACCTGGTTCACCAACTAACAATAAACCCTTAGGCATTCTTGCTCCAAGGTTATTGAAGCTTTCTGGATTTTTTAAAAATTGTACAATATCTGATAATTCTTCTTTTGCTTCTTTTATTCCGGCAACATCATTAAAAGAAATTTTTGGTCTATTTACATCATATTTTTTAGCAGGACTTTTTGATACTCCCATACCTCTATTTCCACCCTTTCGAGGTTTGAGTATCATAATCCATAGAAATATAAAAAATGCAACAGGTAATAAATAAGTTAAAGTATTAACCCACCAACTAGAACCTATTCCTTCAACAAATTTAACATTAATACCTTTAGATGCAAGACCAAATAAAAACTCTCTTTCTTGTAATATTCTAGGTGCAAACAATTCATATTGACTGCCGTCTTTAGTTTTTAATTCTATATTCCCAGTATTTTCTACTTCCATACTAATTACTTGATTATTATTTACTTTGTTCAAAAATTCATCATAGGATATTTCATTTTGATTGGAATTACTATTCAAAGAAAATATCGAAAAAATCATTATACCTCCAATAATGAGGTATATAAAAATGATAATAGGATTTATTTTTTTTGGATTTTTTTTGTCATTATTGTTTGGCAAATATACTACACCCTTTCAATTATTAAAGTATTTTTATTTTTACTTATTATTATCTTTTTGAATTGTTTATATCTTTTACTCTTCATTTTAATTAATTTTTTTGTTTCTTCATAATTTGGTGGATAAAATTGATTTTTTAAAAAGAATAATCTCAATATTTCCTCATCAAAAATATCTTCTTTTATATCAAAATAATATTTGTTTTCTTTTTTATGAACTCTTTTTATGTATTCATTTTCTACTTGCTTTCTATAATCCCAAGCAATTTTTGCAAATTTAAAAAAATTATTCTCAAAATTTTCATTAACTTTATTCAACTCAGGTAAAATATTTTTTCTAATTCTATTTCGAGAGTATTTAACATCGAAATTTGTTTTATCTGTTTTATACTTAACATTATTAATTGTAACATAATTTATTAACTCTTTCAAAGTTACAGTTAACATTGGTCTGGTTAACATTTCGTTAACAGG
>CAZRTN010000079.1:1984-7227 GCA_964603015.1 uncultured Thermotogaceae bacterium
ATTTCTAATTTCATTATTTTAGATATATTTTTCATTACATTAAGTAAACACATACTGTCTTTCCCACCAGAAACAGCTATTAATATTTTATCATATTTTTTATATATGTTATAATTTTTTATAAATTTATAAATTTTCTTTTCGAATTGATTTAGCAATGATTAACTCCTTATTTTTAACGTTATTTTTATTAAATAATTGGAGCCGACGAAGGGAATCGAACCCCCAACCTACTCATTACGAATGAGTTGCTCTTCCATTGAGCCACGCCGGCATTTAACTTCAAATTAATTATACTATAATAAAAATCAAATTCAAATATAAATTTACACATTTATAAATATATATTTCTTTATGAATAAGCATATTTATAGTATAATAAGAATGATATTATTCAAAGGAGAGTGAATATTATGATAACTCCTGTTTTTTATTTAGATAAATTACCGAGTGATTCTGTTTTTATTATTAAAAATATTTTTGAAAAAAAGAATTTCAAAATTACTAAAGATATTGACAAAGCAGATATTATAATAGCTGATAAAAAAACAAATAAATCAGAAAAAAAAATAATTTTAACAATTTTAGATGATGGAATTTTAATAGAAAATAAAGTTAGTTCTATTAAAATTGATGGAGAATTTGAAAATATTATTGATACTGCAATTATTCATTCTTTATCATTATTAAATAAGTGTAGACCTTTTGACTTTTTAGATTTTACTGAAAAATCCACTAAAAAGATATCAAAATTCCTTCAAGCACTAGTTGTTACAATGGAGGTTGAAGATAAAGAAACTAAAATGAGTCACTCTCAAAGAGTAGCTTTTTATTCTGAAAAATTTGCCCAATATATGAACTGGGATAAAAAAGAAATTGAAAAAATAAAAGAGCTTGCTATGCTCCATGACATTGGACGTATAGGTATAGAACAATTAATGCTTTTCACACCTACAAGAATAAATGATTTCGAAACTTGGGATCTAGAACATACTGTTACTGGGTCAATTTTCTTAAGTTCATTAGATGAACTTTGGTTTGCTGTTCCTGTTATAAGAAGCCATCACGAAAATTGGAATGGTTCTGGATATCCTGATAGTTTAACCGGAGAAGAAATACCTTATTTAGCTAGATTTATAGGTATTATTGATTGGTTTGATATTGCAACTCATACAGCTTCTTCTGAATTCGAAGGTATGATGACTGTTGATGATGCAATAAACTATATTGAAAGAAAATCTGGTGTTATATTTGACCCAGTTTTAGGCAGAGAATTTTTAGACTTTATAAAAGAATATTTGAATAATAATAAATTTATATAATTTTCGGAGGTGTATTATGAGTTCTAGCTGGGTATATATAAAAGACCTAAAAGACTATCTAGACAAAAAAATAACTTTAAAAGGTTGGATGTGGAATAAAAGATCGTCAGGAAAGATAGCTTTTCTACAAATAAGAGATGGTTATGGATTTGTTCAAGTAATTGCTGAAAAATCTGTATTAGGTGAAGAATTTTTTAAAAGAATTAAAAAATTAAAAAATGAAACGAGTCTTATCATAGAAGGTTCTGTTAAAAAAGATGATAGGTCACCAATTGGTGTTGAAGTTGTTGCAGAAAAAATAGAGATTGTACATGAACCAAATGAAGATTACCCTATTTCTAACAAAGAACATGGTATTGATTTTTTAATGGAAAATAGACATATTTGGCTAAGATCCAGCAAACAATATCATATCTTAAAGGTTAGAAATCAAATTATAAAAGCTATTAGAGAATTTTATCTTGAAAATGATTTCACTTTAGTTGATACACCCATCTTCACTGGTTCAATTGGTGAAAGTGCAGGTAATACTTTTGATATAGAATATTTTGACTATGGAAAAGTATATTTAGCACAAACAGGCCAATTATATTTAGAGGCTGCTTGTCAATCTCTAGGAAAAGTTTTTAATTTAGGACCTACATTCAGAGCTGAAAAATCAAAAACAAGAAGACATTTAATAGAATTTTGGATGAATGAGGCTGAAGTTGCCTTTTTTGAACATAATGATAACATAAAACTTCAACAAGATTTAGTTAATTACATAGTTAAATCTGTATTGGAAAACTCGAGATCTGATTTAGAGGCATTAGAAAGAGATATATCAAAATTAGAATCTGTTAACGGAGAATTCCCTAGAATAACTTATACAGAAGCTATTGAAGAACTAAAAAGTTTAGGTTATGATATAGATTGGGGAGCAGATTTAGGGGCAGAGCATGAAACTAAATTAGCTTCAAAATATGATAAACCGTTAATTATTGAGAAATACCCTAGAAAAGCAAAAGCTTTTTATATGCAACCAGATCCTGATAATCCTGATGTAGTTCTTTGTGATGATATGCTCGCACCTGAAGGATACGGAGAAATAATAGGAGCATCTGAAAGAATTTGGGATGAAAAAGTATTAATGGAAAGACTTAAAGAGGAAAACTTACCACTAGATGAATACCAATGGTACCTCGACCTAAGAAAATTTGGAAGTGTACCTCATAGTGGATTTGGGTTAGGAATAGAAAGAACTGTTGCATGGATATGTGGATTAGAACACATTAGAGAAACTATTCCTTTTCCTAGAACATTGTATAGAGTTTATCCTTAACTTTGGAGTGATTTTTTATGGAATTTGAAGATAAAGGGCTATTAAACCCATTAGATAAACAGGACGAGGTTAATATTGTTAACCTTCGTCCTAAGTTTTTAAAAGAGTATATAGGTCAAGACACTATTAAAAAAAAGCTTAATGTTGCCATTGATGCTGCTAAACTTAGAAAAGAACATTTAGATCATACAGTATTAGCAGGTCCTCCAGGACTTGGTAAAACTACTATGGCAAATGTTATAGCTAATGAAATGGGCTCTAATATTCAAATTACTAGTGGACCAGTTTTAGAAAGAGCAGGTGATTTAGCTGCAATTTTAACTAACTTAGCTACTGGAGATATTCTATTCATTGATGAAATTCATAGATTAAACAGATCGGTTGAGGAAATATTGTATTCAGCAATGGAAGATTTTCAATTAGATATAATGATAGGAAAAGGACCTTCTGCCAGATCAATTAGAGTAGATTTACAACCTTTCACTTTAATTGGTGCTACAACTAGATTAGGATTACTTGCATCACCTCTAAGAAGCAGATTTGGTTTAATCTTAGAGATGAATTTTTATCCTGCGGAAGACCTGAAAGAAATAATAGTACGTTCAGCAGATTTGTTGGATATAAAAATAAATGAAGATGCTGCTTTATTATTAGCAAATAGATCAAGAGGTACCCCTAGAATAGCTAATAGATTACTAAAAAGAGTAAGAGATTTTGTACAAGTTAAAGAAAAAGATACAGTTGATATTGAGCAAGTAGAAGAAACTATGAATCTTTATGAAATTGACCATTTTGGTTTAGATGAAATGGATAGAAAAATACTAAAAACTGTCATTATTAATTATAAAGGCGGTCCAGTAGGGATTAATGCTTTAGGAAGTTCACTGGGAATAGAAAGTAATACCATAAGTGAGGTTTATGAACCATACCTTTTACAAAATGGGTTTTTAATAAGAACTCATAGAGGAAGACTTGCAACAGACAAAGCTTATAAACATTTAAATCTATCTCAAAATTCTAATGGATTTAATTTATGGGGTGATTCAAATGCATAATATTAAAGATAATATAAATAAAATAAAAAATGATCTTGGAAATAATACGAAATTAGTTGCTGTGTCAAAATTTTTTCCAGCAGAAGATATTTTAGAAGCTTTAGAATCTGGGCAAAAAATATTTGGAGAAAGTAAAGCACAAGAATTAAGAAATAAATACGATGTTTTAAAAGATAAACCAATTGAATGGCATTTTATAGGATCTATTCAAACAAACAAAATAAAATATATAGTACCTATTTGTGACTTAATTCATTCAGTTCATAGGTTGAAAGAAATAAAAGAAATAAATAAAAGAGCAAAAGAAAATAATAAAATACAAAAAATATTGATTGAAGTTAATACTAGTGGAGAAGAATCTAAATCGGGAATTTCACCTGAAAATGTTGAAACTCTTTTAGAAAACTCTAAAAAATATGATAGTGTTAAAATAGTTGGTTTCATGACCATGGCTCCTTTAACAGATGATGAAAATATAATTAGAAATACTTTTAGAAAACTAAAAAATATTAAAAATAATTTAAGTTCCAAATATAATGATTTATCTGAGCTATCTATGGGTATGTCAAATGATTATGAGATAGCTTTAGAAGAAGGGACAACTATGGTAAGAATTGGTTCAAAAATCTTTGGAAAAAGAAAATATTAGGAAGTGATAAAATGTTTGCATTAGGAAATCTATTAGAGGCAATCTCTTATATTTTGAGAATATCACTAAATTTTCTACAAATAAGTATAATAATATCTGTAATAATGAGTTTTCTAATACCTTATTACAGCAAAATAAGATCTTTTTTTGATGGGATTGCAAATTTAATATTAAATCCAATTAGAAGATATATTCCTGTTCAAGCTGGTCCTTTTGACTTATCTCCTTTGATAGGAATTTTAATACTTATTTTTATAGATAGATTTTTAGTTCAAACTCTTTTTGATATTGCTTCAAGATTGGGATGATAAAATGAAAATTATTCTTTTCTTTAATCCTTTTAAAATAGATATAGATAGGATTAAAAAAACAATTTACCCTATTTTTAAAAAATATAATATTCAAATACTTAAAATTTTATCAGCAGGATCGGGAATAAAAGAAAAAATTGCCGAAGATGCTGATTATTATGTAGTGTTAGGTGGAGATGGCACTGTTTTAAGAATTGCTGAAATAGCTGCTATGAACCAAAAACCAATTATAGGAATTAATTTAGGTAATTTGGGTTTTTTGAATGCATTTTCTCAAGATCAAGTTGAGAAAGCAGCAAGAGATATCGTTAATAAAAAACTTAGATTCTCTGAAAGACTTGCCATCAATTGTTCTATTAGCGGGAAAAACTATACTGCTTTAAATGATATAGTCGTTCAAAAAAGTCAACCCTTAGGTACAATTGATTTGGAAGTAAAAATTGAAGATCATACTGTTTACTCATTTTTAGGTGATGGGGTTATTATATCTTCACCTACTGGTTCTACTGGATATTCTTTGTCCGCAGGAGGTCCTATAATCCATCCATCTCTTGAAGTAATAGAATTAATTCCTTTAGCTCCTCA
>CAZRTN010000080.1:0-3856 GCA_964603015.1 uncultured Thermotogaceae bacterium
TTAACAATGTTTTTTACTTCCAACTTCCAACCATAAACCTTCAACAGAAATTATGAAATAATTTCTACTATACAACCTACTTTGAGTTTTTATATTTCGGAATCGTTTAAAAAATCAATAAATTTACAAATTAAATTGAAGAAAATTAGAAACAAAAATAACAATAATCTATTGTTAAATTTAGAAATAACTTCATTTTTATGATATTATATATATATAATAAACACGACAAATAAAATCACAAATGGGAGGGATAGGAATGAAAAAAACACTAGTTGTATTAACACTTGTTATGGTAATATTCAGTTCTTTTGCTTTTGCAAAAAGCGTTATAGTTGGATCAAAAATGTTCACAGAAGGTTATATAGTTTCAAACATGATAGCTCAATTATTAGAAGAAAATGGTTTTGATGTTCAAAAAAGATTTGGATTATCATCACTTCCTATAAGAAAAGGTATGGAAACTGGACAAATAGACATATACCCAGAATACACCGGAACAGCTTGGGCAGCTTACTTTAAAAAAGACACCCAAATATACGACCCAGTAGAATTGTTCAATAAAGTAAACAAAATAGATAAAGAAGAATATAACATAGTTTGGCTAGATATGATTAATTTTAACAATACATATGGTTTAGCAGTTAGACAACAATTTGCAGAAGAAAACAATATAAACTCATTATCCGATCTATCCGAATACATAAACAATGGAAATGAAGTAATTTTTGGAGTAAATCCAGAATATTACAAAAGAAGTGATGGGATATTCGCAGTAATAGATACTTACAACATGAATGTAGATAAAAACGATGTAAAAACAATGGAAGCTGGACTAACTTATACAGCTGTAGAATCAGGAAACATAGATGTTGCTATGGTTTATTCAACAGATGCTTTAATATTAAAACATGATTTAAAAGTATTGAATGACGACAAAAACTTCTTCCCACTTTACTATCCATCTGCATTAGTAAGAAAAGAAGTTTTAGACGAATACCCAGAAATAAAAGAGATACTAAAGCCTTTAACTCTTTATTTAAACGAAAGCATAATTATAAGATTAAACTATCTTGTTGATGTTGAAGGATTAGAACCAGCAATAGTATCAGAAAGATTTTTAGAAGCTTTAGGCTTAATAAATTAAATAATTTTTGAAATCAAACCTCTCGTTAATTCGAGAGGTTTTTTTCATGATATAATTTAACTAACAAAAACTGAACAAAAGGAAGGCAAAACAATGGTGGATATTGTAGCTGTTTCTGATGTTGAAAAAAATCTCACAAATAAAGAAAAGAAAACATATGATTTATTAATAGGTTGCGGAGACCTTTCACCTGGTTATATGGATTATATGGCTAGTGAATTTAAAGCACGATTCAGTGTTCTAATTCATGGAAACCACGACAGAAAATACTTTAATAATCCATATAAAGACGAAAACGAAAAATATTCCAGTGTTTATAGAGGTTTTTTTATTCTCAATCATGGTATGATAAACGTAAAAAAATACATAAAAAAAGATTTATTAATTGCAGGTTTTTCTGGAGCATTGTCTTATGGAAAAAGACCTTTTCATTTCAAAGAATCAGACGTCACAAAATTAAAAAGAGAAATAAGTATAAAAATGCTTTTAAAAAGGCAAAACAGGATAGATATAATGGTTTCACACACACCACCTTTGATTAAAAAAACATTAGAAAAATTTGATAGTTACCATCAACCTTCAGAAAAACTAGCAGAAATATTTGATAAATATTCTCCAAATATTTGGCTTTACGGACATATACACAGAAACTATTCTTTTCAAGATTTTGATTTTCTGCTGAAAAAAGAAGAAAAAGAAACTTTTTTAATAAATTCAGAACCTGTGAAATTCATTAAATATGATGAAGAAAATAAAAAAATAATTTCGATAAAAAATAAAAAAGAAATAAACACAAAAACAGTAATTTTCAAGTGAGGGGATAATTATGTTCAAAGGGAATAGCCTAACCAAATTATCAGAAGAATACTCAAAAGCAAGAAAAGCTGGCAGAAGAGAATTAATGATAAATGCAGCTACAGGTAAAGAAAGTTATTTGCCTGCATTAGAAGATATTATAGAAAATGTTGAAATAGTAAAAGAAGAAGAATTAGGATTAATACAATTACCTCTAGAAAAAATTCAGGGAACTTATTACCATTCAAGAGCTCTCTCTTTTTCAAGAAGTTTCAAACCTATATTTGATGAAAATACCGAGTTTTCTCAAAAATGGATAAATCTATTAAAAATTCAATACGATGAAGGAATCAGAGACCCTATAGAGGTTTACGAATATCTTAATTGGTATTATGTAGTTGAAGGAAACAAAAGAGTTTCTGTTATGAAATATTTAAACGCTTACTCAATAAGCGCTACAGTAACAAGACTAATACCAAAATGGGACCCAGACAATGAAGAAATCAGACTATATTATGAATTTTTAGACTTCAACAAAAAAACAGGTCTCGTTGAAATATGGTTTACTGAAGAGGGGAAATTCAAAGAATTTTTTGACATAATAAAACATCATGAAGTAAACGAGGAATTAGTGGATAATAAATACAAAGATTTTATAAATGAATATTTTTTACCTTTTAAAAAACATTTCGATAATCAAAACGGAAATAAATTAGATATAACTCCAGCTGATGCTTTTCTAAGATATTTGAAAAAATATGGAAAAACACTTCCACCATCAGAAAAAGAACTTAAAAACAAAGTAAAAGAAATACTCAAAGAATTTTCCGAAGAACAAGGTGAAGAAAGCTCTTCAGTTTGGAATATATCTAAAATATTCGTCCCATCCGGTAAAAAATTAAAAGTAGCATTTATATACAATACAGAGATCAAAGATTCAGCTTGGACTTATTCTCATGAATTGGGAAGAAGATACATACAAGAAAAATTTGAAGATGAAATAGACACAAAATATTATCAAGGAGTTAGCTCTACAGAACAATACAACAAAATATTAAAAGAGTTAAACGAAGAAGACTATAAAATAGTATTCACAACAAGTTTTGACTTTTTAGGTCAAAATAAAAAAGGTAAATTCCAAAATGTTAAATTCGTTCATTTTTCTGGATATGACACAAAAGAAAATATAAATTCATACTTTGGTAGACTTTATGAACCAAGATATCTCGCAGGTATTTTAGCTGGAATAAAAACAAAAACAAACATAATAGGCTACGTAGCTCCTTTTGGAATACCAGAAGTTATAATGGGAATAGACGCTTTTTCATTGGGAGCGAAATCAGTAAACCCAAATGCACAAATAGAGATTTCTTGGACAAACACATGGAGCAACAGAGAATACGAAAGAAAATCAGCAGAATTCCTTATACATCAAAAAAATGTAGATGTGATTACACATCACCAAGACACTTGTGAAGTAATAAAAACAGCTTCAAAAAACGGTATCTATTCTATAGGTTATCATTACGACATGAGCAAAACCTACGACAAAGTCTTAACTTCCGTTATATGGAATTGGGGTAAATATTACTCAAGAATAATCGAAGATGTATTAAAAGGTTCTAATTTTTCCTTCTTTGATCTATTCGGTGGATCAAACGAAATAGAAAAATTCTGGGGTGGTATGAAATCTGGTGTTGTAGATATCACAGAAATAAGCGATGATTTGCCTCCACAAACAAAAACAATGATAAACTCAGTAAAGAAATCAATAATGGAAGGATTTTTCCATCCTTTCACAGGACCTATAAAAGATTCAGAAGGTCTGCTTAGAATAAAAAAAGAAACACAAATAAATGATGAAAATCTATACAATATAGATTGGTTTGTAGATAACATTCATTTTGAATGAGG
>CAZRTN010000080.1:3956-7190 GCA_964603015.1 uncultured Thermotogaceae bacterium
TTATTTTTTATTAAACGGTTTAAAAACCTTATTTTCTCTTAAATAAGCCAAAGAAATCTCTCTAAAAGTTGGATATCTTCCAATATCTTCTTGAGTTTTAACCAAAACCTCATCACCAATATTTGCAATAACTTCCCCTTCTGGAATCTTTTCTCCTTGATTAACAATCCTGTGATTATCTTTCGCATCATCAATAGTGTCATTGTATAAAAGCTTTCCTTCTTTAATGATACCAAAAGATGTTGAAATCTCTTCTAATTCATAGATTTCATGAGAAGAAATAATAACTGTTTTATCTTCTTGATTGACAAAATCTTTGAGCATTTCTAAAACTTCATGTCTTATAACAGGATCAAGATTTTGAGTAGGCTCATCTAAAATAAGCAAATCAGCACCAGAAGAAACTGTCAATGCAATATAGAACAAAGTCTTCATCCCCATAGAATAGGTTTCTATCTTCTGTTTTAAATCAAACTTATAATGAATGGAAAAATCAGAAAAGGTCTCTCTATTGAAATCCGGATAAATCATAGACCACATTTTTAGATAATCTTCTCCATTAAACCTTCCAAAAGTTAATCTATCTTCTGACATAACAGCTATATTTGTTTTTAAATTTGGTGAAAAAGGTTTTCCAAAAACTTCTATCTCTCCAGAATCTTGTCTTAAATCACCATAAATACATCTCATAGTAGTTGTTTTACCAGCTCCATTAGGTCCGATAAGAGAAAATATTTCACCTTTTTTTATTTCCAAAGAAATATTGTTCAAAATTGACTTAGAGCCAAAACTTTTACTCATATTTTTAATATTAACTATCATTTTTGAACCCCCTTCTTATCAAACACATAAAAACCTGTAGCAAAAATTAAAACAGCAGCTATTAAAGCCAACCATTTAACGCCTTGAGTAGTTGGACTAAAAGCAAAAAATGGATTATTGTATCTATTTCCAATATTAGATACTATCATATCAATAATGAATACTAAAAAAGGTATACCAAAATTATCCATTCCGAAAGATACACTTAAAATACTAATCCCATAATAAGCTGTGATAAAAATTAAAGAACTTAAAAGATTAGCCAATCCATATTCAACACTTCCAGAAAAAATTGCTGCTCCTGCCAAAGAAGTCAAAGTAACTATTGTTGCTATAAAAGTATAAGACATCAAATAAACATCTTTATAAGAAAATGGCAAAGAAATCAATGTTGAAAATTTCTTGTTATGTATATCAGATGCCAATCCAAAAACAACAAACAAAAACAAGAAAAATAACTTAGCCTCAAATTGAGGAATCATAAATAAAAGTGAAAATACTGCTATTCTACCAGCTTTTTCTGTGAACTCTTTCATAAAAAAAGCTTCAAATTTTTTAATCGTTTGACTCATTCTTCCATACCTCCTCAAAAAGCAACAATGACATTTTAAGATCAAGATCGCTTTCTTTCAATTTATTTATACAATTCTTTAAATTTAAAAAAACCTCATCTCCGATATTCTCTTCAGATGTGATAAAATATCCCACACCATGCTGTGCTTCTAATTTGCCTTCAAAAGACAATTTTTCTAAAGCACGTGTAACTGTATTGATATTCACTCCAAAAATCTTCTGCATCTGTCTTACAGGAGGTAATTGATCATCATTTTTTAAATTACCCAAAATTATTTCTTTTTTGATCTGGTTCATAATCTGTAAGTAAGCAGGGATACCAGAATGTTTATCTACTTTATTTAGCATAAAATCACTTCCCTAAATTTATAATTAAACAAAACTAAAACCCTAAATAAGTGTATCTTTCTAAACTGTATCTTCCGTCTGTATTTATAATTAATTTACCTTCATTTTTTTCCAATTCACCTATTTTCGCTTTACCGATTTTAGAATTAATATCTACATTTCTTCTTCCTTCCCAAGTGTCTAAATATTTAATATCTAAATTACTCATATTAGAATCAATAAAAACATCTTCTGTTCCTTCAACACTGGCCACAAAAGAAACATTGACTCCATCAATATCTAATTTTTTAGTTTTATAAACACCTTTTATATCTGCATTAGTAGAGTTTATAACAAATTCTTCTCCTGTAAAGTTAATTCTGTAATCAGAAGTAGTATTGCTGGCTTTAAATGATTTAACATTATAACTACCTTCCATTTTTGCTGTTGTAGAAGTAAAATCAAAAAAATTCGCCTCAACATCTAGATTAGCTTTTGTAGTTGTTGAATTGATATCCAATTCATCTACTACCAACTCACCTCTAAGATCTAAAACAATAGACCTGATCTCTATCTTTTCATATTTTAAATCTTCAGTACCTATGTTTATATTTGCTTTTGTGTTCTTCCAATTCCCTTCATAAAAAATGTTTAATACTCCATTTTCAATTTCAAAACTCATTTCTTCAGGTATTTCTATAACATCAGAATCCTCATCAAAATGTACATTGAAATTATTTCCTTTGATAAGAATATTATCATGAAGTTCTATCTCTTCATCAGCTCTTAAAATTTTCAACGTTTCATCATAAGAATATTCATATCCTCTGTCTTCCATGTTATATCCCCATTGAACTGTTCCACTAAAAATATCGTTAAAAAATTCTGCTGGTTGTTCAACATTTGTGACAAACATCGCCACAAGAGAAGGTATCAGAAAAAACAAAACTGTGAATGTTATAAAAAATGCTGTAAATTTTCTCAAATTAAAAGATAAAATAATAACAGCTACAAGCCCTAAAACCAACCTGACACTCACTACAGGTATTAAAAATGCTAACAGCGCAAAAACCGCTGCCAAAAGTATTTTAGATATATATGGATACTTTTGATTCATGGTCACACCCCCATCTATTATATAGTGTTCTAATAAATTATAACACTATAACTTTAACTTGTCAACTAAATTATAAAAATCATAAAATGATTTTTTATTTTTCCCTGATTAATTATAAACACGAGAGTTATAAACCATTACAGCTGTCATGTCGAATAGGGTTGAGAAATCTCTTCAGTGAATTTGCGAAGCAAATTGAAGATGTATGAAAATAATAAATAGCGCTCTTCACAAGATCGAATTATAGAAAAAATAAAATCTTCAATCACTTGGAAATGCTAAAAATTGCAAACTCACAAAAAGCAGTTCAAACATACAATTTTTTTAACGCATTTCACATCGTTCTTTCAGATAAATTTTGTACTATAATTCTCAATAGTTCATCGCATCTATTT
>CAZRTN010000081.1:0-2568 GCA_964603015.1 uncultured Thermotogaceae bacterium
AAAATAATTAAAGATATTAATATGAAAATTATCCATTTAATATTTACAGAAATTGGAAATTTAAAAATTATATTTCCAAAAATTAATATCCCAGAAAGAATAATAGAAACTATTAAAATTAAATTGAAAATTCTATTTTCTAATCTATATTTATTATTCATAATTCCCCCCCTAGTTTATTTTATTTTACTAGTTTTTTATTAAAAATTATATAATATTTATTACAAATATATAAAACTAGGTTTTTTTAGTATTTTAAGTAATTTCCATATATTTACAAATTATTCTAGTTTATTTTAGTTCTTTTGGATTAAAAACTATTTCTTTTATATTGTTAAATTTTATATATTCATATTCTCTATCTTCTAATACCCATTTAGCCACTCCAGAATTAAATAAATTATATCCATTAATAGTTTCATAATCATTTATTGGAGTTTCCCATCTTACTTATATTAGTTCTTCCATTTCCCTTCTATAAAAATATCTATCTTCTGTTATAAAATTCTTTAATTGTCTTTTTTCATTAAACAACAAAATGGCATTTACTTAGAATAACTCTAATATAAAAAAGCAGCTATATAAAATAGCTGCTAAAAATTAAGAGAGTTTAATGAATGAAAATTACTCATAAGACTTTTTGTTACCTTTATATATTCAGGGAATAAGATATCATAAACTTTTAAATAATTTTCATCGGGATATATGTATTCTTTAATACTTGTAATATCTTTTATTTCTGATAATTCAACATCATTTATTGAATATTTAGCCATCAAAGCTGCTCCAAAAGCCCCTCCGTTCTCGGCTTTTGGTATGCCTATAGGTTCTTTAATAATTGATGCCAATATTTTTACCCATTCTTTATTTTTACTTCCACCACCAGTTATTCTTATTTCTTTTATATCTGTCTTCATTTTTACAAGCTTATAACTTTGACCAATTCCATAAGATATTCCTTCTATTACACTTTTCAATAAATCATTTTTAGTTGTTGTATTTTTAATTCCAAAAAAAACACCTTTTGCAGTTGGATCTCTTAATGGGGTTCTTTCTCCATTTAAATAAGGTAAAAAAATAACTTTATCATTTCCAGGTTTAACTTTTTTGATGATTTTTTCTATATCATTTAATTTAATATCATTTCCAATATTTTTCAAAAACCAGTTTAACGAATTAGTAGCAGATAGCATAACTCCCATATAATATCTCTTGTTTTTCATCACATGATTAAAAAAATGAATCTCTCCATTTTTATCTGGCTCTTTTTTTTCTGATACTGCTAATACAGTTCCAGATGTTCCTAAACTGATTATAGAATCACCTTTGTGGAGAACTCCATTTCCAAAAGCTGAAATAGGATTATCTGCGCCACCAGAATAAACTAAAACGTTTTTCATATGTTCATGGTTCATTTGACCTCTAAATTCATTTGATTCATAAATTTCTGGTAAAATTTCTTTCGATATTTTCAATTCATTTAGAATTTTGTCTGACCATTTATTATTTTTAATATCCAAAAAACCCGTTCCTGATGCATCTGAATAATCGATCCCAATATTTCCAGTCAATTTGTAGATAATATAATCTTTTGGTAGTAGTATTTTATATATTTTTTCATAATTTTCGAATTCATTTTTCTTAAGCCATAATAATTTTGGAAGAGTAAACCCCTCTAAAAAAGGATTACCAGTTATAGAAAGAACCTTTTCCTCTCCACCTAAAAAATCTGTTGCTTCTTTACACTCTTTTGAAGATCTACCATCATTCCATAAAATTGCATCTCTTATAACTTCACCTTTTTTATCGATTGGAACCAATGTATGCATTTGTCCAGAAAAAGATAAACTTTTTACATTTGATTTTATTTTCTTAATACAAGATATGACACCTTTGTACCAATCTTCAGGATCTTGTTCTGAATAATTGTTTTGCTTATTTTTAACAATTAATGGATATTCGTACTCTTCAACAATTTGATTTTTTTCATTTATCACAATACTCTTAATAGAACTGGTACCAATATCAATGCCTAAATAATTCATAATCAGCCCTTCTTTTTTAAGATATTATTAGTTTTGAAAACTCATCCATAATCATTAAATTAGCTCCTAACATACAAGCCTCTACCATATTGTGAACTGGTTTAACGATATTTAATCTTTTCGAGGCATGGGCTAGACTTCTATTAATAATTTCATTTTTTATTCCGTCTAATATTATATCTGAAAAATGGAATCCATTTCCTCCTAAAATTATGAATTCAGGATTTAATATATTAACTAAATTGGAAACACCAAATCCTAGATAATAAATTTGTTTATTAATAACTTCTTTGGCTTTTTTATCCTCATTATATAATTTCAATAATTCAATAAATTTTTCTTCTGAATTTTCACCTTTTATGCTTCCATAATCATTAATAGGTGTATCGATTGAAACATAATTTTCCCAACACCCCAGATTATTACATGAACATTTTTCTCCATCCGGTTCTAAACTCATATGTCCAAATTCGCCTGCTGTATTAGAAGGGCCCAAAATGATTTTCCCATCTATAAATATAGC
>CAZRTN010000081.1:2668-5422 GCA_964603015.1 uncultured Thermotogaceae bacterium
ACTTCATATTCATTATTCAAATAACCTTTTCCAAGATGAGTTTCTTCAACTCCTACTTTTACTACAAGAGCCTCTGCAGATTTTTTTATTGGTATTAACCTTATTGATTTCCTTCCAGGAGTTTTTCTGAATTTTGTCCCTTCTTCAGCAACGATATTTCTATCGATTAGATTATTAGTAATTTTTGTGATTGTACTTTTATCCAAATTTGTGATTTTTGCCAATTCTTTTCTAGAAATACCAGGATTTCTCCTTATAAGGTTTAATATTAATAACTTGTTAGAATATCCCATATGTTCTGAATTTATTTTGTTGATCTTCAAGGCTCTTCCTCCTCTTAATTAAACAATATATCATTAACCATTCTTTCTAAAAGTTCTTGTCTACCAGAAGAATTTTTTATATCACTTTTATCAATAATATAATTTTCTAGTTCCTCAAATGATGTTTGTTTATTACTTATTTTTTCACCTATACCTTTATTATAACTATCATATCTATCTTCAACAAACTTTTCAAGTATTTTAGTTTCAATTATTTTTTGAGCTTTTTTTAGGCCTATTGCATAAGCATCAATAGAAGCAATATGAGCATAAAAAAGATCTATATCTTCAAAAGAACTTCTTCTTACTTTAGAATCAAAATTCAATCCACCAGGAGAAATACCACCATTTTTCAAAATTTCATACATTGCAAAAGTATTCTCATAAACATTAGTTGCAAATTGATCTGTATCCCAACCAAGGAAAAAATCACCTATATTGGCATCTACACTTCCCAAAATTCCATTAATTCTAGCATAATTTAATTCATGCTGAAAAGTGTGAGTTGCTAGTTGAGCATGATTAGCTTCTACATTAAATTTAAAATATTTTTCTAAATTATATTTTTGTAAAAAAGCATAAGAATTCGCTACATCAAAATCATATTGATGTTTTGTTGGTTCTTTTGGTTTTGGCTCAATTAAAAATTGACCATCAAAGCTGATTTCTTTTGCATAATCAACAGCCATTTGCAAAAAATATGCTAAGTTATTCAATTCTTTTTTCATATCAGTGTTTAATAATGTTTCATAACCTTCTCTTCCACCCCAAAAAACATGACCCTGAGCATCTAATTCTTTACTAATTTCAATTGCTTTTTTTGTTTGAGCTGAAGCATAGGCAAAAATATCACTATTTGAAGAAGTTGCAGCTCCATGCATAAATCTTGGGTTTGTGAACATATTTTGAGTTCCCCATAGTATTTTTTTACCTGTTCCTTTTATATTTTCTTTTATATATTTAACTATTTTATCCAATCTTTTATTAGTTTCTCTTAAAGTATCCCCTTCATCAACTAAATCTCTATCATGAAAACAAAAATATTCAATTCCTGTTTTATCTAAGAATTCGAGCATTGCATCAAATCTCGCATAAGCTTTATCTAATGGATCTTTAATATCGTTCCATCTCTTTTCTGCTGTTCCAACCCCAAACATATCTGCATTATCAGACGTCAAAGTATGCCAATAAGCAACTGAGAACCTAAAATGTTCTGACATCTTTTTCCCATTAATAATTTCTTCTGGATTATAATGATGATAGGCTAAAGGATTTTTTGAATTAGGACCTTCATATTCAATTTTCGAAACATCGTTAAAAAATTGCTTCATCTAATTTCACTCCTTTGAAAAAGGAGGGGAATACCCCTCCGATAATTCATTAATAAACTGATTCTGGTACATAATATTCTTCTGCATTTTCTCTTGTTATTAATTCAGCAGCAAGAATAATTCTAGATGGAATTTGATGTTGATAAAAACCTTCAAGTGTTTGATTTTTAACACCTTTTACAGCTAAAGAAACTCCTGAAGCTATCATAGATGGTGGATATGTAACATCTGCTCTTACTAAAGGATCTCCTTCCATAATCATTTTTATTATATCTTTAGAACCTGCTCCACCAAGCATTATATTAATATCGTCTCTTCCAGATTCTTTATATGCTTGTAAAACACCTTTTAAAACGTCATCATCTTGAGCCCAAACTGCATCTATTTCTGGATATTTTTGTAAATAATTTTCCATGATCTCTAAACCTCTTTGAGTTGACCAATAAGCAGGTTGAGAATCAAGTATTTCAATATTTGGATATTGAGCAATAACTTCATTAAAAGCTTCTACTCTTTCTGTGTTAATAACTGTTGGAATTCCTTCTAAAACTACAACTTTTCCTCTACCGTTCATTTCTTCTGCTAACCATTCTCCAGATACTCTACCGAGTCCTGGGTTATTTCCAGCAATATAAACATCTTGAGCGTTTTGAGTCAAACCTCTATCTACAACTACAGTAAAAACTCCTTCTTCATAAACATCTGAAACTATTGGAGTTAAAGAAGCTGAATCATGAGGTAATATTACTAAAGCGTCTATTTGTTTAACCATTAAATCTTCAATATCTCCAACTTGTTTTGCTGAATTATCTGCTGTAACCAAGAAAAATTCTACATCTTCGTCTTTAGCTTCCCAATCTTTAATTGCTCTTTCAGCCCAATACACGATTCCTCCTGTCCAACCATGATCAGCACTTGGAATAGATACTCCAATTCTGTATTTTGCTGCAAAACCAAAACTTAACAATAAAACAAATACCAATGATACTACAATAAGTTTTTTCATAATCCCCTGACACCTCCTGAAAGATATTATCTTTCTTTTTTATATTGCATGAGAACTGCTGAAATAATAACTATACCTTTAACTGTACCTTGTA
>CAZRTN010000081.1:5522-7013 GCA_964603015.1 uncultured Thermotogaceae bacterium
GTTAAAAATTTAACCCAATTAACCTTAATAGCTGAATATTTTGCAACCTTATCATTAGAACCCACAGCGCAAACATATCTACCAAATCTAGTGTTATTAAGTAATATATGATATAAAAATGCCATTAAGAAGAATAACCACACAGGTATCGGAATCCCAAGAAAACTACCTGATCCTATGTTCGGATATATCATGCTTTCTGATCTATATTCTCCTGCTGAACTGATATAAAGCGTTAAACTTCTGAATATTGACATAGTACCAAGAGTTGCTATAAAAGGAGCGATTTTTCCTTTTGTTATTACTACACCATTCAAAGCTCCAAATCCTGCTCCTATTGCAAGGGTAACTAAAATAGCTAAAACAATAGCCCATACCCCGCCTCCTGCAGCATTTAAGGTTAAAACTCCAATTCCTCCAGCCAAAGCTACCATTGATCCTACAGAAAGGTCTATTCCTCCTGAAATAATTACAAATGTCATACCCAATGCTATATATCCCGTATAAGAAATTTGTCTAAGTATATTTAATATATTTCTAGTATGTAAAAAATAAGGACTTGAAACAGAAGATATAATAAATAAAATCACTAGTGCTATTAGAGGAGCGTATTTACTATAATCAAATTTTCTTTTATGTTTTTCAGCCATTGGTTTCTCTCCTTTCTCTTATACCTGTTGCATAAAACATGATATTTTCTTCAGTTATATTTTCTTTTTCAACCGCTCCTTTTAATTCTCCTTCTTTCATAACATATACTCTGTTACACATTCCTATTAACTCTTCTAATTCAGAAGAAACGATAATAACTGAAATACCTTTTTCAGATAATTGCTTAATAAATCTATAAAATTCCCTTTTTGCGTTTACATCGATACCTCTAGTAGGCTCATCTAAAATCAATATCTCAGGTTCAGTATCCATTAACTTAGATAAATATACTTTCTGTTGATTCCCACCGCTTAGTTTCACCAGTAAATTTTTTAAAGATGCTGCCTTTATATTAAACTCATCAATATACTCTTCTGATTTCTTTTTTTCTTTTCTTTTATTTATAAATATATTAGTATACTTTTTCAAAGATATAAGACTAATGTTTTCTGGTATATCAAAATTCATTATTAATCCTTTATCCTGTCTATCCTCTGAAAGATAAGCTATTTTATTTTTGAAAGCATCTGATGGGTTTTTAATCACTATTTCTTCTCCATCTTTAATAATCTTTCCACTAGTTTTCTTTCTAATACCAAATATAGTTTCCATTAATTCGGTTCTACCTGATCCAACTAACCCTGAAAACCCTAAAATTTCTCCTTTTCTAAGCTCAAAACTAATATCTTTTAAAATATCATCTAAAAATAAATCAACCACTTTAAGTTTTATTTCTCCATCGACTTCTGTTTTTTTCGGGAATATTTCGCTTAGCTCTCTTCCCACCATTTTTCTAGCCATTTCTTCTTCATCTATATCTTTATTTTCACTTATACTGAT
>CAZRTN010000082.1:0-7000 GCA_964603015.1 uncultured Thermotogaceae bacterium
AAATTTACTGATGAGACCTCTCCATGCGATGCTTTGCATCTTAGTCGAGGTGACAAATACTTGCTTTTTAACAATGTTTTTTCTTCCAACTTCCAAACATAAACCTTAAACAGAAAATGTTTTACATTTTCTACTTTTTTTGGTCTAGTGAAGAGCGCTATTTATTATTTATCATTTTTACTAAAAATTTTTCTTCGAAAATTGACTGATTTCTTGTATCCATTTTAATTATATAATAAAAACCTCCACACAAAGTGAAGGTTTATCATTTATTTATGAGAAAGTATTATTTTTGTATACGAAGAAACGGTCATTATATAAAAAATCAAATATATAAAAATATAAACTGAAAAGCTTATAATTATTGGTTTTATCAAACTAACTTGCATTAAGATAGCTAAAACATCCAAAGCTACCAAAGAATGAATAAGCCCAAAAAGAAGTGGTATCCCAAAAATAACCAACATTTGTTTTTTTACAGTTTTTTTCAACTCTTTTTTTGATACACCTATTTTTTTCAAAATTATATATTTTTTCCAGTCATCATTAGCTTCTGTTAATTGCTTGAAAAATATTATAGTACCAGTAGCTATTAGGAATACTATACCTAAAAAACCACTAATGAAAACAAATAGTCCTCTTCCGTCTAAAGTTGCTTCATAATATTTATAGAAATAATCAAAAGTTAGATTATTATTGAAATGATTTTTTAATTCTTCAACAGTTCTTTTTGTTTCTGTTGGATTTTCTACATCAATCATAGTTAATGAACTAGGAGTATTATTTTTCTTAATATCATTAAAAGTATTGTCGTTCACAATAAATAAATCATAAAAATAATCAGAATTAATCAAAGATTTTGCCTGTATTTTTTTAATACTTATTTTTTTATTGCTTTTTGTAATTAAAAAATCCTTGGTATAATCAGGAAACGCATCTTCTTTATAATATCTCATTACCATAATAGCTTCATCATCAGATAAATTATAATCTTCATATATACCCAAATAATTTGATAATACTTTGTAATTAGAATTATTTATAAAAGTTGCATGTGGTGATTTTGTTCCAAAATTCGTCATATATGCTGTACTATCAAACTCTTCAAAATCAACCTCAGTGTTAATAATTTCAATATTTTCATTAAACTCTATTTTATTGTCTTTTTCAATTATGTTCATAATCTTGTCGTTCGCTCTTTCATCACTATAATTATATATAAAGCTCATTGGAGAAAGATCTCTGGCATTTTCAAAATTCAAAAAATAAAAACTATAAGCTGTACCAATTGTTGTCAAAGTTATTGCGCTTAAAATTGTTATGGTTGCAAGAGTTTTATAATTTGATTTAATTCTGTAAGACAACGTAGAAGTTGAAATCATATTGACACTTTTATAGTAATATTTTTTATTCTTTTTAACATTTTTTACTATCAACTGCATAAAATATCTAAAAAATATATAAGTACCAGAAATGGCCAGTATTAATGTAGCTATCATACCAGTTATAGGATCTCTCATAAACAAAGTGTGGCTTATATAATAAGAACCTAAAATAAAAACAACTGATAATATAGCCAAAAAATTGTTTGTTTTTGGAGTTTTATCCCCTATATTCATGGATTTAAACAAATCTATTAGTTTGTATCTATATATAATATAATACCCTTGCAAAGCTACTATGAAAAAAATTGATAAAAATACAATCAAAGTTTCTATTACTTGCTTCCAACTAAAAAAGAATTCCACATTCACATCAAAACCCATCAATCTTACAAGAATCATTGTAAAAAATTTTGAAAAAAATGATCCCAATAAAATCCCAACATAAATTGCAATTACTCCCATAACTATGTTTTCGTAGAAAAACATTCTACCTATTTGTTTCTTTTTTACTCCCATTAAAGAGTATAACCCAAACTCTTTTTTTCTCTTTTTCGTGAAAAATAAATTTGAATACCATATAAACATAGCTGAAAATATCCCCAAAACAACTGTTGCTGCAACAAAAGAAGAAGAAAGTTTTGTACTATTATCTATAGCAGTTTCAATTGTTTCATTATATTTTATTGAAGCAAAAGTGTAATAAATAAGAATAGAAAAAACCATAGAAACAAAATACATTATATAATCATAAGAATTTTTTTGGATATTTTTTAAAGCAATTTTAAATAACATCACCGTTATCACCACCAAAACTTTTCAAAACATCCAATATTTTGTTGAAAAATTCTTTTCTATTTCCATTACTATTTAGCTCAGTATAAAATTTACCATCTTTTATAAATATTACTCTCTTTGAATAACTAGCAGCAAATGCATCATGCGTAACCATTAGAATTGTAGATTTTCTTTTTTCATTGAGATCTTTCAAACATTTTAATAAATCAGAAGATGATCTTGAATCAAGCGCTCCAGTAGGTTCATCTGCTAGAACCAAACTTGGATTGGTAATTACAGCCCTTGCAGCAGCTGTTCTTTGCTTTTGCCCCCCAGAAATATTATATGGGTATTTATTTAAAATCATCTCTAACCCCAAAGTTCTTGCAATATCTTTTAGCATTTTCTCAATATCTTTTACTCTAACTTTGGCTAAAGTTAGAGGGAGAATAATATTTTCCTTTACGGTTAAATTATCTAACAAATTAAAATCTTGAAATATAAATCCAAGATGTTCTCTTCTGAATTTGGAAAGTTGTTCTTCATTCATTGAAACCAACTCATTACCGCTTATTTTTACAGAACCAGATGTAGGAAAATCTATTGTAGCAATTATATTTAGCAACGTTGTTTTTCCTGATCCAGAAGGTCCCATTATAGAAGTGAACTCTCCTTCCTCAATATCAAGATCAATTCCATTTAGAGCTGTTGTTGTATTGTTTTTTGCCCCATATATTTTCTTTAAATTTTTTGCTTTTAAAACTTTTTCCATTTCAAAAACTCCTCTCTATTCAGTTTCATATTAATTTTAATAAATTAACAAATAAAATTCCATCGATAAAACTGACAAAAGGAATTTTAATCTTACACTTATGTCACTGTATAGAAATCATTGAGTTTAGGAGCTTTTATAACTATCTTTGTGAAAACATTATATTCAGACTCAACTTCAATTTTTAAATTTAGTTTGTTTGCCATTTTGTTTGCAAGATATAGTCCTATTCCCGTTGAACTATAATATTTCCTACCGTTATACCCAGTAAAACCTTTTTCAAAAATTCGATTAATGTCTTCTTTTTTTATCCCACAACCATTATCTTCTATAAAAATTAAATATTCTCTTTCGCTTTCAGAGTTATATATCTTTAGAGTTCCATCTTTTCCCATGTATTTTATAGAGTTTGTAATAATTTGATAAAGAATAAAAAATAACCATTTTTTATCTGTATTTATCAATAGAGATTTATTTTCTACTTCAACATTAATTTTTTTATTTCTAAATGATGAAAAATTATCTTTTATAACTTTTTTAATCACTTTATATACATCCACTTCCTCTATAAAATAATCTTTATTAAAAGAATCCAGCTTTGAATAATACAAAGCTCTATCAACATTTTCAGATATTTTTTTTAGCTCTTCTTCAAAAGATTTTTTGAAATCTTTTGGTAAATCAACATTCTCTATGAGTAATTTTATTACTGATATAGGTGTTTTAATATCGTGTACCCATTTATCTATAAATTCACTATATTCATTTTTCTCATCAATAATTTTCTGTTTTTCTAACTCGTATTTTTTATGAAGATTCTTCAATACAACATAATATTCTTTCTGTTCTTCTGTTATATCAACCGGTATTCCATATATCATTTCATAATCCATAGATTTAATATTTTTAACATTTTTATTGATTTTAAAAAAATCAAATAAAAAATATAAAATAACTATCAAAACAAAAAACAAATTGATATAAATAATATTGGATTTATTTATTTTTGTTAATGGATCTAGTATAAAAACTGAGTTCATAAATATACCCATAATAAGAAATACTACAATTAAATATCTTTTGTCTTTAATATATTTAAAAATATTCATGATATTTTATACCCTTCACCTTTAACAGTTTTTATATAATTTTTTAAATCATATGTTTCCAATTTTTTTCTAAGTCTATTTATATTAACTGTTAAAGTATTATCATCTACAAAATTTTCATCATCCCAAAGTTTTTTAATTATCTTTTCTCTTTCTACTGTTTTTTCATAGTTATCAAATAATATATTCAAAATATGAAATTCATTATTAGTGAGTTCAATTTCATTATTTTTATATATTAGTGTTCTTTTTTTAAAATCTAAAATTACTCCATTCTTTTCTATAGCACTTAGCTCTGAATCTGTATAAGAATACGTTCTTCTTATATTTGATTTTATCTTAGTTATTAAAAAATCCATTGAAAAAGGTTTTTGAACAAAATCATCACCCCCCATATTCAATGCCATAATCATATCCATATTGCTATCTCTAGATGAAATAAAAATAATTGGAACTTTAGAAATCTTTCTAATTTCTTCACACCAATAAAAACCATCGTATTTAGGAAGATTTATATCTAAAAGTATTAGGTGGGGGTTAAATTTAATCATTTCATTTATAATAACTTCAAAATCTTCACAGATCTTATAATTATAGTTATACTTTTCAAGGTTTTGCCCAATTAAATCTGCAATTTTACTATCATCTTCAATAATAAAAATCTTGTACATAATTTCACCTCCTAATATATAATACTATAAAAAAAATTCCCGTTTTCACGGGAATTAATATTTTATTATTTATTTTCTTCTCCTGGATAAAAATCTGCTGTTATATCATAAACAATATAATCATTAATTTCATCATCATCAGATAATTCCCAACCCATGTCAGAATTATCAACTATTACATGATATTGCTCTGGAGTTATATCTGTAAATCTTATAACCGTAGTTCCACTATTAGTTATAGTATAATGCCAAGCATAATAATCTTCATCATTTCTGAAATTTTGAAAACTTTCTTCATTCATGAATAAAACTTCTGGATAAAATTTTTCTGACCATTCTTTTAAGTTGAAAACAATTTCTAAATATCCACTGCTAGAAATAGTTGCAGGATTTGATAGAAATGTATAATTTCCATCTTTAGTTTTAGAATCTTTCCATCTAACTAAATTATAAGAATCAAAACTCATTTTCTCCGGAGTAACTACTGCTACATCAGAATCGTTTTGAGTTGCACTACATCCTTGCAGAATAAAAATCCCTAAAACAAGTATCAATAATAGAAAAAATGTCTTTCCCATTAAAAAACCCTCCCATAAAAAATAATAGTATTTGTCATCCATCCACGACAAATACTATTATAATGTAATTTAATTATTTTTTCAATAAGGATTTTTTGGTATATCTTTAACCCTCCAATATACTCCAGGAGTTCTATCTAACAGTTTTTCTTCTACCATATATCTTCTAAGAGCAGCAACATCATCATTATATTTAACTAAAATGGTGTTTACCTCATCTTCGGTATACTTTTTATCAAATTCAAAATCTTTTACCAATTCTTTTAAAATAATGTATCTTTTTTTGTTGGACATGGGTATTTGTTTGAGCTTTCCGTATTCAAAAAATGCTTTAAAAACTTTATTCTTATATTCTTCCATTCTTTGCTTTTGTGCTGCTTCATCTGGATTTTTAATATATATAATATCTTTAAGATTTTGATTCAATATTTCATCTTTAACATTGTACACAATATAATACTGACTTCTCTCAGAATATATAATTCCAGCTTTTTCTAATTTCTTTAAATGAAAAGATACCGTTGATTCAGCAAGGTCTAATAAATTTGAAATTTCTTCAACATACATCGATTTTTTCATAAGGGCATTTATAATCAATATTCTCGATTTATCCGCAAAAGCTTTTAACAGGTTTAATTTTTTTTGTACTTCACTCATTTTCGATTTTCTTATATTTTGCTAAAAATACCTTTTCAAAAACTTGAGTCATTTGAACTTTTATTTGCCCTTTAACGTAATTGTCTTCATCACCATTTTCTTTAGCGTAATTTGCCTTTTCTTCCCATTCATTTCTCAATTTCTGTATGTAATCAACATACTCCTTCTTTAATTTTTCCATCTTATCCATTTCATCCACCTCTTATTTTTAAATTCTATCGAAACAAACACTATATAATTATTTCGATATTTATCGAATCAATTATAACATTATTATTTTCATTTGTCAAATTATTTCGATAAACATAAAAATAGATGCTCCCAAAAGGGAGCATCTATCAAATTATTTCATTTATCAAGTTTGCTCTTTCTACTCTGTTTCTTCTTTTATTTATGTTATATAATAAGTTCAAATCCGGTAAAGGTATTATTTGCTCTTTAATTTTTATTTCATTTAGATGGTTCCAGGCATATGGTCCACAATCAATTGGTTCAGGGCTATCTAATTCTTCTGATACATCAAAAACAAAATCTACAGGGATTTCATCATACATTGTTCCATAACCCTTTGCAATCCAATCATCACATCTTTCTACGGGAATAATTATCTCATTTTTAAATAAATCTTGTATTTTTTCTAAATCTTTCAAATCTACTACTATGTTTATGTCTTTTGGATTTATTTCAACTCCGTAAACCTTAGCTGCAACACTTCCACTTAAAAACCATTTTATTTTATTATCATTCAATTTCTTGGCTATGTTTAAAAGTTTGTCCATAGTAAATCTTTTTTCATTTTCAATATAATATTTGTACATTTCGCAGCCTTTTTTTTCAAAATTTTTTGCATTAGTTTCTATGTTTCTTATTTTTTTTGAAAACTTTTTTGAATAATAATCATCATTTTTTTCAAAAAGTTCTTCCTCAAAAAATTTTTGCTCTTCCACTGTTAACTCGCCAACACAAAAGATAAAATCGTATTCCGTTTCTTTTAAAAAACATTTCATTTTACCACCTCCATGAATTTGTAAATAAATATTACCAAAAAAATCAA
>CAZRTN010000083.1:0-6996 GCA_964603015.1 uncultured Thermotogaceae bacterium
CTAAAAACTAGTGAATAATTAAAAACGAAAAACTTATATATTTTAAAGAAATTTAAAACCGTAAAATAATGGAGGTCTATGAAAATGGATGAAAAAGATAAAATTGTAGAACTGAATACAGGGAAGATAGAAATTCCTAAGATTGATTTGAAACAATATGTTGGAAAAAAGACAGTTATTGAAACTGTTGAAGAAAGAAAAGGTAAATATGGGTATTATGTATTTCTAGCGACCCCCCCTGTGACAACAATAAAGGATTTAGAAGGTAATGAAAAGCCTTTAAAAGGTTCAGTTATTATTGGATTACAAAAAGATTCAGAAGGTAATATTGGTTGGGGTGATGGGACCAAGATGGATTGTTTCCTTAAATATTATAAAGTGAATCATTATAAAGAATTAGTAGGGACAGATGTTGTTTTTCAGATAAAAACTGGGAAAGATGGGCAAGAATTTCTGACATTCGCATAATGAAGAACATAATTTTTATTTTTTTATTTAGTATTGTTTCCTTATCTAGTATTTTAATTTATACTTATTATCATGAGTCTGTTCATGTTCAAATATATGATAGTTATATGGAGGGTCAGACAAGAATTAATCTGAATCTGAATGGAGGGGAGGCTGTATTGAGTAATTATACGCCTAAGTATGATTTTTCTTGGAGAGATTCAAAAGCCCTTAATCTGATGAATGAAGTTGTAAGTTATAATAATATGTATATCATGTTCGGGATGTTTGGTTGTACTCTATTAATAAGTTTTGTGTTGATGAATTTAAGATTAAATGGCTGAAGATATATTTAAGATAAAGGATGATGAAAGGATATTTTATTATTTTTTAATAGCATCATTTTTGGGATGGGTTTTTAATCCGGTTATATTCAGTAAATTGATAGGGGTTTATTTATTTTTTATTTTTATCATTTGGTTGGTTAAAATTAATTCGTATTTTAGATATAAGATTAAGGAGTTGGATTATGAACAAAAAAAGGGAGGATCTTAAGTACATATATCAGTTGAGATGTATTATATGTGGGGAGAAATTTCTGTCACAACATCTTAATACTAAAATCTGTAAAGATTGTCATATGAAAAATCAAAAAAGATGTCATACAAGAAATATATCGTATCTGGAATAATAAGTAATATTATATTTTTTTTTGTAATATTATTAGTAATAATTATATTAGTATTAATATTCAAAGAGTATGTTATTGATAAATTTACTTGGGGAAATATTTTGAGGGCTGTATTATGAATGAATCGACTAGTAGTATAGTGGGATTTATTTTGTTTATTATGTTTTTAATTTTTATCTTTGGTTATATTATTTTTAATTTAGGTGGTTATAAAGAGTTGGCTGATGATGAGGGTAAAAGAAGTAATGTAGATAAAAATTATAATTTTTCTTTTATTGAAGAGCCTCAAAAAAAATTAAAGGTTAATGTTAAGAGAAAGGTTATCATTAAAGGGACTAGGTTTTGTGTGCAGGAGAAAGATATAAAAAGGTGTGAACATATTGATATGATAGGTCGGTTCGTTAATGTTGATTATGATATTAATATGGATTATACTGTCATCTTTGATATGAGTTATCCTCAGGTTATAATTATTAATGAAGATGAGGATGAGAAGCCAATAATATTATTTCAAAAGATTGAGGTAAGGGATGAAGAATAAAATATTTTTTGTTATTTTGTGTTTATTAATAATACCTCTTGTTAATGCTGGGTCTTTCGATTGTGAACAAGTGGTTCAATGTGGTTCAGGGGATGTGTACCTTGATTCAGGGTCTATAGTGTGTGAGAATGAGGTAACAGAAGTATTTCCTGAGTCAATTTTAAAAAATTTTGTTCTGGAGGTATATGATTGTTCTGGGACTGAAAGTTTTATGTGGGACACTACTACTTATTTTAGTGAGTATCTTGATTCTGGATACATATATCATAATAAAACATTTTTTCAGACTAATTATAATCTTGTTTGTGAATCAAGTTCTCAGGAATGGTATTCTTTTAGGGGGTTGATTAATGATCTTCATACTCTTAGAGAGAATCCTATAATCTCTGATTATTCTACTATTGAGTCAGGGGATTGTCCTGATGTTTTAAGAGATGTAGTTAATTATCCTGAGCAAGAAGATATTCCTGGTGATTATAAAGTTCTGTTTCCTGTTCATACGGATACCCAGAAGATATATGAACCTGCTTTTGAGCCTGTATCAACTTTGAATTATATTAGGTTTTTTGAGAATGATTTTTCAAGCAATAGGAGTACTCAACAGGCTATAATTGATGATACTTGTTATGATGATGGTATGGATCCTATAATGTGTCATTATCTGTCGCAGGATTCTTACCAGAGGAATTATATTGAAAATTTTTATGATGGTATTGAGACTGTTGATTTATTTAGTGGGTCTGATTTCGGTTCAGGAGTGAGCCTGGAACATAATATGACTGCTGCATTGAAGCATCATTTCTCTTATGGGAAGAAAACGCCTGTGTATGCTAGGATGTCTATTGAATGGGTCTATGAATATGATGGGGAATTAAATAGTTTTAGAGGTTATCATTATACTTTTTTGATATTGGGCATGTATGAGGCTGGAGGGGATTGGTTCTATTGGGTGCAGTATCCAGAGGGAGATAAATATGTATGGAGTGAGGATACCTTATATGAGAGGTGGGCTTATGGAGATTTTGATGGGTATTATGCGTATTATGATTCGCACCCGGATAATAATCCTGATTTTATTATTGTTGATAAAGGATCTAAAAAAGAAGCTTATAAGGAAGATGGCAAATATCAGTTAATTAAGGGTGAGGAGTATATTGCTAGGATTAAGGATAATTCTAGTGCATGGTATCATGAGACGGATGATCCTTGGGTTCATATAGATGTATATAATGATGGGATTTATGAAACTTTTATAAAAGATGTGAGTGAGGATGATAATTATATTGATTATAATATTGATTTTATTAACAATGGAGAAAAAGAAGTGGCTTTGGAGTTTTATGGTAAGTCTGGGTGGGAGAAGGTTGTTAAGACTGTTAATGTTCAGGATTATGATGTGTTTCTTAATATTTCGCCACCATACCTGCAAGAGAATCATGAAACTGTTAATATAAGTTATAGGTCTGAGTTTCCTATTAATATATCTTATAGGTTGGATTTTACTGATTCGTCCATAATTTCAACCGATTTTTATTCTTTCCAGAAAAATATATCACAAGAGATTAATATGTCTGGGATTGATACCTCTTATGATGAGTTTGATAATTTTTTCACTATTGTTCAAGATTATTGTTTTATAAATACTTCTACCTGCAGGGATGAAGTCATAATCCTTGACATATTAGGGGATGAGTATCAAACTTCGCAATTTACTAATTATTTTGGAAAAAAAGCTGATTTTTCCCCAAGTATTCCTGATTATTGTGTTGTTAATAAGACTTGTTATATTAGGGATGATAATATTATCTCTGATTTTGGGAATTATTATGATTTTTTGGGGTTGGGTAGTGTGACTGACGACTATCTTATAATGCCTTATTCTTATTATGGGTATTATATTGATGATGTGTATCAAGGTTTATTTTACCCTGATAATTTTGGGGCTTCTGTGGATTATTCTAATTCTGAGGTTGTGTTTGAGGCTGAGCAAGGATTAGTCTTTGATTCTATAGGTAATAGGACAATTCAGGTTTGTCAAATATTATTGTATAAGGATGGAGACACTATTATTGATTATGATTGTGTTGAACAAGTTTTGCAAGTTTCTGAGGCTTTAGGTGGTGGGGGTGTTGATGGGTCTGAGGCTGAGGTTGAGAATGCTTCGCATGATTGTTCATGGAACTTAACCTTTGATAATTCCTCATTAGGTGTATATTCAGAATTAGCAATTAAACATTATTGGTTGGATATTGATAAGGATGGAGTGGTTGATAGTGAGCTTAATATTTGTGGAGGTAGTTATACGCAGGAGCCTGACTGTGTGGATGATTTCTGTGTGATTGATTTGGATATGGATGATTTTAAGTTTGATTCTTATTGTGAGGGCGAATCTACTGTGTATGATGATACTGATTATATTAAGGATTTTGATTTGTATGTTTGTTATGATAATTCTTATATGCCTTGCGGGGATGTGGGGTTGAGTGAATGTATGAACCCTACAGGATATACAGGCAGTTTTAGTTATATTAGTCTTGCTAGTTTCGATGAGTGTATTGATGAGTCTTTTATCGAGGCTGTGAATTATTCTATCATGACAGAGAATACTTATATAGATAATATTGATGATTATCTTGAAGGGCTCTGGTGTGAAAAAGTTGAGAATGTTGAGGTTAAGTGTGAATTTAGTTGTGAATTTCATGACTTGGATAATGATGGAGTGAATGATTGTATTGATGAATGTTGTGGTGGGGATGATGATATTGATACTGATGGGGATGGTATTGCTGATTATTGTGATTTTTGTCCGAGTGATATTGGTGAGGATGAGATTGATAATGATGGTGTATGTCCGTCAGAGGATAATTGTCCTAATGTGTATAACCCTAACCAGTATGATACTGATGGGGATGGGTATGGGAATGCTTGTGATATCTGTGAGGGAGGGGATGACGATATTGATGAGGATAGTGATGGTGTGCCTGACTTCTGTGATGATGAGGATTCAGACCCTGGTCCTGGTGGGGATGAGGGCGAATATCAAAGTGAAAACACTACTTATAATTCATGTAATAATGGGGTAAAAGACCAAGGAGAGACATACATAGATTACGGTGGTGTTTGTGGGACTTGCTTGGATGAGGAATTAAGCCCATTGATTCATGAGATTGATGTTGATTATGGTGGCAAGTGTGGGCAATGTGATTATAATCTAACTAAACGCAGGGATGATTTATATTATCAGATGATAGATTTTGAATATCCTTTTAATCCTGAATGGTGTGAGAATAATCAACAGGTATTAATTGGATCGGCTGGAGCTTTCTTAGTAATATTATTATTGATTATAATTTTCATGATAATATTTCTTATTATAGCTTATCAATTAATAATTAAAAGGATAATTTCAGTTTTCAGAAATAAAAAGGAAAATAATAAATAATAGTTAATATTTTAAAGATATAAGAATGGGTTGGGAATGTATAACTGAAGATTGTAATATAATTGAGGGTCAACATAACGGTGAAGGGTTGGCTATATATAGTATATCTTCCGATATATCTACCTTGCATAGTAAGTTTTTTGAGTTTTTATTAAATCTTTCGCCAGGGTTGATAGTTTTCCTCGCTACTATTTCAGTTTTCATGATATTATTATATTTTTTTATTAATTTAAGGGAGAGGTTAGTTAATGTCAATCAGTGATAATGTTGTGACTGAGATGCCTAACCTAATGGGGCAATTAATCCAGATATTTATAGATTTTATTTCGATATTCATTGAGTCTTGGGTTCTGATGTTGTTTATATTTTCTATATTTGTTACAATGATATTAATCTGGAAAATAACGGTGCATAGGATTAATGAAGTTTAATAGGTTTATTTTGGGGTTTTGTATTTTGATTTTTCTAGTTTCTAATGTTTTAGCTTTCCAAGATTGTTCAGAATATAATCTTGTTTATCCTTATTATATGGATGTGGGTATATCTGAAAGGGTTAAGGTGTATGATCATGTATCAGAGAATAAGACTACTATATTTCTTGCTAAAGACATATTTCAGGAGATGAATAATAATTCGGATTATTATTACTTAGATTTAGCTTCTGATGTTGAGGAAGACATAGATTTCAATATTTATATAGCTGATTCTACTAATTATAATTACTTGAATACAGACCAGACTTCTGAGGATGATGTGGAAGTTGATAACAATGATGAAATTTATACTTTCCAATATTCACATAATCATACTCATAATGTGTCTGATATAGTGAGTGGTTTCATCTGTGTTGAGATGGAGGCATTGGATGAGCCTGTGAATGTTGAGATATCAGGTGGTGTTGAACTTCAAGATGGGAATTTGTCATGGTACAAGAGTGAGCCTGTATTGGTTAGTGATGATCAGTTATATTGTGAGGAATTAATCCGACAGATTAATGAATCTGATGTGTTAGAGAATCAGACTCTGTATGTGGGTGTGTCTTGTATTGATTGTGTATCTGGAAATCCCAGCGTAGAACAAAGGTTATCCATTAAGACAGACACATCAGGATTGAACAATTATTCTAATTATGTTTTTAGTTCTTATAATGATACAACTCCTACTGAGACTGAGGATGATTACATAATATATTCAATTGTAAAAGAAAATAGGATAATGTGTATCTTAGATGATACTGTTCGATTCAGGGAGCCTTTCAATGTTTCTATTAATTTTTTCCGAGGAAATAATTCCTATACTGAAGAAACACAAGGTTATAATAATGAATTTAATATGGTTGTTCTAAGAGACAAAAGCATAACTGAAGAGGAGGACGGTTTGATTAATTTTTTTGATACATTTAATAATTTTTTCTTTGATAGTGTTTCTGAGAATAAAGAGATTGATACAAGATTATCATTCTGGGATTATTATGATCCTATAGAAGGTGCTAATATCAAATTATATGAGAAAGGCAATTATTCAATTAATCTAGTCTCTAGTAGAGTAATTAATTATAATCAAGATAACTGGGATTATGAGTTCATATACCCTCAATATTCTGGCGATAATTATTATTCAAAGGTGGCTGACTTAAGCATTAATGAGGAGAATTCTACTGGTTATAATGTGTATATTGATATGTTCGAGATATCTAAATTCAAGGTAATAATGAACATAGGAAAAGTTGTATTAATATTTGTATTATGGATAGGACTTGTTGTGGCTGTAAGTTACCTTAACGCAAGGGCAGGGGCTACAATCGGGGCTGTAACACTACCCATAGCTTTGAAGTTTATGGGTTTATTTTAGTATTAGGAGGTTATTTAAATGAAA
>CAZRTN010000084.1:0-6971 GCA_964603015.1 uncultured Thermotogaceae bacterium
AAAAAAAATATATGAGAGTAAGAAGTAAGATCAAAAAAAGAAGAGAAAAATACAACATATATATCAGATTTTTTGTTTATTCCTTAGAATAGTCAATATTTATCAAACATTCATAATTACAGTCAGGATGAGTATTTGGTAGATTAGAGTAATGGAATCACGAATTTTGACTTTGGATGAAAAATGAAGAAAAAAGATTTATCTTGGAAGAAATCAAAGATAAAAATAATAGATTTCTAAAAAAATATAGAAAGAGATTTTGAAGCCTATAAAAATTATTCTTAACCATTTTATTTGTATATAACTATTATACTCAACAATAATTTTTATAAACTACTTTTACTAAATAATACTTGAGAATAATGATTGATGTTAAAAAATTTGATCTTGATTTAAGAAAGATATACGGTTATCATAGGAACGACAAGGATAATGGTTATAGATATGATAAATGGTTGAAAGATTATCCAATCCTAAACTATGAGTGTGTTAATAGATGGATACAAGACAAGATACAAAATTATAAGAGCAAGGGAAAAGATCCTTCAAAATTCCAATTAACAAATTATGTAAGACCAATGCAAAGGTATTATGAATGGGTTAAAGAACATGATGATGATGGAGTAATTGAAGAACCAAAAGAATTATTGAATCTCCCTATTGATGAACGGAATGTATTACTCAAGACATACTTAACGGAATTAATCGAAAAGGGAAAGAGTGAATGCTCGGTTAAAAATGCATATCAGAGTCGGATCAAATCATTTTTTAGTGATAGAGGTGCCCCAATTAGCTTTGGAATGAAAAGCTTATCAAGTGGAAAAAACAAGAATGAAATAATAATGCTTAAGAATACATTACGATTAATTGAAGAAAGATTAAGTCCACAATATAAGTTAATAATGAAGTGTCAGGCACAATTAGGTTTAAGGGTGTCTGATGTACTAGAAGAACTGACATCAGGGGAATATACAATAGAGAAATATAAAGATCATTATTATATCAAAGGATTCATAACGCAAAAAGAAAAGGTTAAAATAAACTACTTATTTTTCCCAAGAGAATTGGCAGTTTTAATGAAATCAGTAATGGGTATAAGAGATTTAACGAAACTTGACTTAACAAAACTATTCCTTTCACGATATAAAGGCTCAGATAATAGAATTGCTCATTCTAATTATTTGAATAGATTAAAAGAGGTTGGGGATGAGCTAGGGTTAGAAGGAAATATAAAGACCCATAGTTTTAGGAAATGGTTTTCAACACAAGCTAGGAATTCTGATGTAGATATTGAATTCAGGGAACATTTAATGGGGCATAAAAACCAAAATCTTGCTAAAGCTTATAATAATAGTCTTAAAGATATTGAGTGGTATTATAAGGAATGGAAAAAAGTAGAACCTAACCTTTTGATTGATTCTAAGATTGTAGACAAAACAGATGAAGAAGTTATTGAGCTAAAGAAGAAAAACAAGAAATTAGAAAAGAGGATTGAAATAGTAATTGAGAAAAATCTTGAAATCGAAGAGAAAAATATTGAAATCGAAGAAGAAAATAAAGAGTTAAAAGAACGGTTAGATGGAATAGAGAATCTAATTAAAGAAAAACTAATAAGTAAAAAGAAGGAACTTAACGAGATTAATAAAGAATTAAAGGAATAGGCTTTTTTATCAATTTCTCTTTTTAAACTTAATTTAGAAGTTATAGTGGATCCAGGTATCCTGAAATAAAATAATATATATTGTATACAATAATGATCGAATATTGATCTTACTTCTTACTCTAGAATTATAATCCTAAGATAAATAACTTCTATCCCATTATCTCCTAGAAAATCAAGGTAAGAAATCAGTAAGAAAAGAGTAAGATCATTTTTTTATTCTTACCCTATTTTGTTAGTATCGTCCCTTATATTTTTTTATTAGCTTCGCTATCTAGTTTTTCTCAATTTTGACAAGATAGAGGACTTCAGCTTCGAGATTTAGCGAAGCTTTTGAGGAAGCTTCGCTATCTTCGGTATTTTTATTTAATTCATTTTGATAACATAGATCTTATTCTTTCTTATTTAGATTCAAAAATAGCGAATATATTGAATAATTCGGTAAAGTAAACTTAACACCTGTAAGATTGAATAATTATGAAATCAAAAATATGTGAAAAAAATACCCTTTATTTCCATAACTATAAAGATTGTAAATATTTGCTAATCCTTTCTAAAAACAAGCCAAAAGTATTAGGATCCAATAAATCCCTCTTAATTTTTCGCTTTAATTGAGCCTTCTTCATTGTTTTGTCTCCCTTTAACTCAATAAAATAATTCAATCCTCTTAGAGTGTCTAATGTAGGTTTTATCTCTTTGGGATGTTTCCTTTTTTGTATCTTCTTTTCAACCTTAATGGTTTTTTCTTCTTCCTCTTCATCCTCTTCATCCTCTTCTTCAATTACTCCAAATGGCATTTTAATTCAAAACCTCCATTATTTTAGGGATCTCATTCTCATATTTCTTCATCAGTTTTTTCTGATTAGATTTGGAAAGGCTTTCCCACATTTCATCAAAAATAGATTTCATTGACTTTTTCAATTTTGGATCTGTTAGTGAAATGTTAGTGCTGTTTTCACTCACTTCTTCATTTTCTAATCCGCTTTTATATTTTTCTTTCCATCTTTTCAAGCTCATTTGTGAAACATTGAATTTCTCACTTGTTTCTTTCCATGTATGAGTCTCAAGATATTTTAATACCTCTAATTTGAATTCTTTGCTATACATTTTCAAATATAATAAAAAAGTATTCATTAATAAATGTTAGTATTTTGTTAGTGTGAGAATGATAGATGTTAGTATTTTGTTAGTCCTTATTTTCACTTTTTTTTACCAAGTAAATTTTATATGAATGGCCTGTAGTTTCAACAACAACTTTTGGACTTGATTGAATTTTCTCAATGATACCTAAATAACTCCTTATGGTATTATGATGAAGTCCCGATTCCCTAACTATATCAGTTATTGATTTCTTTTTTCGAAGCCCCTCCCCCTCATTTTTTTTATTGGTCTTGAACATTTCTGTTTAGTTTTTATTGACCTTGAACTTTTCTGTTTAGTTTTTCTTAATCTTCTTGAACATTTTTGTTTAGTTTTCCTTAAGTTTTTTGAACTTTTTCCCTCTCCCCAAAGAAGAAAAATTGCCCTTAATCTGTTTTTACAGATTAATGAAGGGACACCTACTCTATTTTTATAAGAATGCTAAATCTGTTGGATCTCATTGTAGAGAAAGCCGCAAATGCTATGAAACACCGAAAAAATGAGCAAAATCCTAAAAAAAACCGATCTTAACGGAACTTTTTCACGCGAGAGGTGAGTAGATCTGACAAGATCGAAACAAAAATGCTAAAATTTTACGGATCCCCCCTACCCTACCCTAGCTCTTCTTTTCTATCTTATTTCAGGTATTATTATGTATTCATTTTTCAATGTGGATATAACTTTAAACATCTTTTATTCTATTTGTTTTGTGTTATTGCATTTGCGATATAACTTTAAACATCTTTTGTTCTATTTGTTTTGCGTTATCGCATCTGCGATATAATTTTAAACATCTTTGTTCAAAAAATCTAAACATTTTTATCCTTTTTCCCTTTATATATATTACTTAATTCGCTATAAGAAAAAATAAATGACTGATGAAAAAAAATGAGTGATAAAAAAAAGATATGCTTGAGAGTCTCAACTAAGGCTTACAAGGAATTTCAACATATGCTAATTGATATTTATGGTAAAGCATATGGCTTAATTGGGAAGACTTTAGAAGAAGCAATGAATGAATGGGTAAGGAAAAAGCGAGAGGAAGATCTGAATGAATAAAATTAAACAAAAAAAAATGAGAGAAAGAAAACGAGAATTACTTGCTCAAATTAGTGTCTTAGAAGAATTAAATTCCTTTTTTTGTAATATGAATGAAAATGAAAAAAAGAAAAGACAAAATGGCTCATCATTCTTTGCAAGGGAAAATAATCCATTTTGTAAGGAGGTATCAAATAAATAAATGTCAAAACAAAATAAAAAGCTTAGGTCTGATCATGATCCTTACATTGTGGAAGTTAAGAAGATAAGAAAGGAATTAGAAAGAGAGGTAGGCACAGAAGAATATTATAAACAAGAACTTAAATATATTGAAAAAAAAAGAGAGGCACAATTAAAAGGAAAAGCAATAAAGGATACGGGAAGAGATCCAAAGTTTGTTTTTGTTCACACATATGAGCCAAAATTTGAGGATTTCAATCTTCTTAATGATATTGAAAAGACCATCAGATGTAGAAAATGTGGAAATCCTGTTATGTTTATTTTCAATGGGAAAAAGATATGTATCCAATGCATTGAAAACAAAACATTGAAGATGATCTTTCGGATGTTCTATTCTCTAAAGCTCCAATTAGATAGAAATTTTGAGTCCCTTTATTATAGGGAATCAGCCAAGATGATAAATGATTCTATTGATAATTGGGAGGGAACATTCATAGAATTTCTTGAAGATTCTGACAAAAAAATGAAGAATCTTATTGAAAATGCATTAGATATTTTTCAGGGGAAATTTGAAAAGATTGAAGAAAGACAAGATAGGATTTTAAAGTTGGTGAAAAGTCAAGAAGAGAGAATACGGAGGTTAGAAGGTTGAGTAAAATTGAACAAGAAATAGAAAAGGATAGAGAAATTAACAATATGATAGAAGAAAGCAAAAAAAGAGAAGAATTGAACATTGAAAACATTGAAAAGAAAACAAAATCCTCCGAATTAGACAAGGGAAAACTTAAGGAACATACTGAAGAATATGAATATGAAATAGAATGGGGAACATATGGAAGAGGAAGATATCCAAAAAGTTATCGCATTAATAACAATGGTATATTCAGGGTTGTTCTAAAACCAACGGAAAATGGAGATACCTTTGAAATGAAAGATGTATTGTGGAAATGGAATGATTTCAAAATCCTAAGAGTCATAAAGGATAACACCTCGGAAAGACCACAAAAGTTATATGAGTTTAGGTTTCAGAATGAGGAGTACCCACCATCTTCCTTTGAAGCAATGAAACGAGAAGTGGGAAAATACTCTTGTGAATCAAGCAGAGACAAGCAGCTTTTCGGAATTTTAATAAGAGAATATGAGAAAGATGTTAAAAAAGCAATAGCGAAAAATATTTGTGGGTTTACTAAAGAGGGTTGGATATTGCCACCTGAATATTATATTAATTTCGTGAAAGGAATTCAAACAGAAAAGGCAAAAAGAATAGAAAAAATGAATAACCTTAAAATTGAGCAAGAGATCGCAAAAGAATATATGAGGGAACTATATAAATCAATAGGGATCGAGCATAAAGGAGTTATTCTATCTTATGCTATAATACATCCATTCTTTCATGCATTAAAGGGGGAAACAAATCTAGTACCATTTCTCTCATTAGATTCCCCACGATCTGATACGGGGCAAACATCTATCCAGAGATTGATAACTATGAAAATATGGGATGTGACTGAAAATATCCTAAATAGTTCAAACATTAGATCGGAATCCAGATTCAATAATTATTTCAGCACATCTACTTTTGGATTACCAATAGATGATTGTGAGGATTTAGAGGACAATCTAAAAGATATAATTAAGTCTTCAATAACAGGTCCTAATAGAAATCAAAAACAAAACACAGATTGGACATTGGCGATCAATAAGGAGCTTTGCACTCCAATGATATTATCTTGGAATCATATTCCAAAGATGTTTGAGGACTTAAAGGTCTTATCAAGAGGGATCAATATTCCGTTGAATAAGGTATTTAAGGCAGGTACAAAAGAAGAAAAGGATTTTCAAAAGATAAAAAGCCAAATACCAAAGGGATATATCGGAAAATACATAATTGAGAGAACTAAAAGTTGGGATATTAAGAATTTACAGAAAAGATACCAGAGTATCGAATTTCATCTTAAGAATAAAAGAATAAGATTTGGAACGATCTATAAACTAATAATGCTTGGTAAAATATTGATAAAAGAGTTTTTTGATTTGGATTTGGATATTTCAGGTGATCTTTTAGAGTTAATTAAAGATACCAGAAAAGCCGGATCAAAAGAAGTTCTAACTGTATTCTTAGATCAGATTAAAGGGAGCCCTGAGGAAAATAGATGGATGTATGAAGAGGTTAAAAGAAAATGTTATAGGGATGAATTTGGGGTATTATACACCACAAACAATTTAAAAGATTTAGTGCGAAGGACTGGGAGACAAATGCACTTGACTGACCTCTATGAAAGGCTTAAACTAGAGTATCCGGAGATTGGAGAATATGAAATAAAGGTATATAAGAAAGGTGAAATATCGTATTATGGGATGTTTGTCCCTGATAAAGTGATTAGAGAGGATGACAAAACATATAGTAATATGGAGATATACGAGAAGATAAGGCAACTGATTCATTCAATATGGAAGAACGATAACTCAACAATTTTTGAATATGGTGATTTTGCAGAAAGCTTAATAGCTGAAGGAAAAGATGAGGGAATAATTAAAAAGATTGTGAAAGAAATGGTTGAAAATAAAGCTCTCAACAAGATTGAAAATAAAAAATATGAATTAGACAATAAATTAAGGAAAGATTTTGGTATTAAAGAATAAATTAAAGCAAAATATTATGAAAGTTATAAGTTAATAATCTTTGTTCTAACTTCTTTAATCTTTTTTCTCTTCTCTAATTTCTCAAATTAAATCTTTTTTTGCTTGTAGGTAAAACTTAAACTTAGATTTTGTTTAATATTTTCCCACATCTTAGCCCCATCCCAATCTCGTCTATCTTTTCATAAGGCATTTTAATTAAACTAACCTTTTCCCCCTCAATATAATAAAATATGAGTGATCTTACTCAATCTTACTGATAACTTACCATTGATTTTCTAGGAGATACGAAAACTAATCCCGTTGGAACCGA
>CAZRTN010000085.1:0-5360 GCA_964603015.1 uncultured Thermotogaceae bacterium
AGAGTTTTACTTGTTTTAGCAAGTTGTAATCCATTATAGTTTTCTTCAGGAGTATTTAATCCATCTACTGGTGCTGAATCAATTAAAACTAGTTTTTTAACCATTTTTGGATTGTTGTAAGCTAATGATTGTGCGACAGCTCCACCAAGTGAATGAGCAATTACAATAGCTTTTTCTAGTCCTAAATTCTTCATAAATCCTTTAACATATTCAGCATATGTGTCTATATCTATCTCTTCTATTCTATCTGAATGTCCAAAATTAGGTAAATCTAAAGCATAAGTCTTATAGCCTTTTAAATCATTAACTTTATCAAACCATCTATGTGAACCAAAGTTACCATGTATCATTATAACAGCTTCGCCATCACCATTTACATTATAGTAAATATCTTTACCGTTAACTGTAGTTTTTTGAGACGGTTTTGACTTTTCTTTCCATAATTTTCTTGATATTGCTATTAATGGTCTTTCTAAATATTTATAATATCCCATGATCATTCCATATATTAAACCTCTTGGGAAGAATAATACAAAAATAATTAATAAAGAACCAAATATTACAGACATTGGAATATCTGTTCTTGAAAATAAGAAAGGCATACCTGTTATAATAAATGCACCTATTAATCCACCTTCAATAGAAGCTAAACCACCAATAACTATCATTGCTAGTAAATTTAATGATGTTGCAAGTGCAAAATCGGTAGGACCAATATAATTAATTGTATGAGCATATAAAGCTCCTGCTATACCACCATAAACAGCAGATACTATAAACGCTTCTAATTTTACTAATGATATTCTTTTCCCAAAAGATCTAGAAGCATATTCACTATCTCTAGTCATTTGATAAGAAACACCATTTGGAGCTTTCATTAATTTAGTAGCAATATAAGAAAGAACTACATAAAAAGCTAAATTCAATATATACATCCAAAAGTCATTTGGCATTATTTCAGGTATGTTTCTAAGACCAATATGACCACCAAAAACTTCTACAGATGCGATTAATTGCTCAACAGTAATTCCAAATGCCATTGTTGCAATAGCCAAATAAAAACCTTTTAATCTAAGAGCTGGAATTGATATGATAGCTCCTAATATTCCAGAAAAGACAATTGCAACTATTAGATTTAGTACAAAAGGTGTTCCAAAATTAATTGACATATAAGCTGTAGTATAAGCTCCTATAGCCATAAATGCAGCATGACCTATTGATAATTGTCCTGTATACCCAATGAGAATATTTAATCCCATTGAAGCAATACCAAATATAAATACTGAGGACAAAATCATTAAAAAGAATGATTCTTGTATAAAAATTAGACCTAATAATAATCCAAAAATTAATAATAATATTGATTTTTTCATACTCAGACTCTCCCTTCAAATTTAGATCCAAAGAGGCCTGTAGGTTTAACAACAAGCACAACAATTATTAATATTAGTATTATAGATAATTGATAATCAGGTGATATATAATAACCAACTAATTTTTCCATTATACCTAATAATAATCCACCTACTATTGCTCCAAAAAGATTATAAAATCCACCTAAAACACCAGCTGTAAATCCATATAACTGGTAATTAACCATCATATTAGGATGAATATATGTTTTTGGCGCAGCTAAAACAGCAACTAATGCTGCTAATCCTATACCAATACCCCAAACAATGGAGTCAACTTTATTTATATTTATACCTACAACACTTGCACCAACTTCATCTTGGGATCTTGCTCTTATAGCAGTTCCAAGTTTTGTATATTTCAAGAACAGAGCTAAAGCTACTGTAACTGATAAAGCTATTACCATATTAACTAAATCATTCATTGGTAGTACCAATAAGTTGTCTCCTAAATTAAATAATAACGGTGCTGCTTCAGTTATTTCAGGAAATTGATAATAGTCTGTTCCCCAGATAATAATTGAAAGCCCTTCAAATATCATCAACAATCCTAAAGTTATGATAAGCATAGCTCCATGAGATAAATGTTTAACTGGTCTCATAAGAAACTTTTCTATTAGCTGAGCTAAAATATAACCGAAAATTAAAGCACCTATAATCGCAACAAATAAATTTTGTGTCCATCCATATACAGTAAAAGCAAAAAATGCGGACATCATACCTGCTGATCCATGTGCAAAATTCATAACAAATACTGTTTTAAAAATTAAGGCTATACCAAAAGCCATCAATCCATATAATGCACCTTGAGGTATCCCTAATAATACGTTTTGTATAAAAGCCATCAAATCACCCCTATATTCCTAAATACGCTTTTTTAACTGATTCATCATTCAATAAGTCTTTAGCATTTCCTTCAGTTGCTACTTTACCAATTTCTAATATATAAGCTCTATCACTTATTTTTAGTGATTTCAATGCATTTTGTTCTACTAAGAGAATTCCTACTCCCATTTCTTTTAACTGGACAAGAACTTCAAATATTTCGTCTGTTATTAAAGGAGCTAATCCTAAAGAAGGTTCATCAAGCATTAGTATTTCAGGAGAACTCATCAAAGCTCTACCAACTGCTAACATTTGTTGTTCTCCTCCAGATAAAGAACCAGCATGTTGTCTTTTTCTGTCTTTTAATATTGGAAATAATTTATATACTTTTTCAAAGTTTTCTTTTTCATTACCTCTTACAAAACTACCTAATTTTAAATTTTCTTCAACGGATAATTGTGGAAAAACTCTTCTATCTTCTGGAGCTAAAACAAGACCTTTTTTTACTTTTTCTTCAGTTGATGCTTTAGATATATCTTCTCCATTATATTCAATATTAGATGATGCCTTGATTATTCCCATAGTACCAAATAAAGTAGAAGTTTTACCAGCACCATTAGCACCAAGAATACTTACAATTTCTCCCTTATCTATACTAAAGGATATATCTTTAACGGCAGCTACATGTCCATAATTAACTTTCAAATTATTTACTTTAAGCATTTTCGCTCTCCCCCAAATACACTTTAATTACTTCTTCATTGTTGGCAATTTCTTTTGGTGTACCTTCAGCAATTTTTTCTCCAAAACTCATTACAGTTATTCTATCCGAAACTTGCATAACTAAATTCATATCATGTTCTACTAAAAATATTGTTTTACCTTTATTTTTGAGTAATTTCATTATTTCTCTTATCTCTGTTGTCTCGTTATGATTTAACCCTGCAGCAGGTTCATCAAACAATAAAATTTTTGGATCGGATACTATTGCCCTTGCTATTTCTACTCTTTTTAAAATTCCATAAGGAAGTGAATCTGGATATGAATTCAATCTATTTTTTATTTGGAGCAATTCTGCTATTTCTAAAATTCTTTCTCTAGCAACTGATTCAAATTGTGATCTTTTTTTTGAAAAAAGGTAAAATATATTTTTATCATAATTATGTAAATAACCAGATAATATGTTGTTATAAACATTCATCCCTTTAAATAATTGCAAGTTTTGAAATGTTCTACTAATCCCTTTATAAATTATTTGATCAGGCCTTGTTTGCATTAAAGAATTACCTTCGAAATTAACTTCTCCTTTTACAGGCTCTAAAACTCTAGTAATTACATTAAACAGTGTAGTTTTACCTGCTCCATTTGGTCCTATCAGAGAATGAATAATTCCTTTTTTCACATTTATATTCATATCTTTTACAGCTATCAAACCACCGAAAGATACTGTGACATTTTTAACTTCTAACATTTATAATTACACCCCTTTAAAAAAGCGGGGAACATAATTCCCCGCATTATTTAAATATGATTAATATTCCATGTAGTATAGCCAGTCAGTAATTTTTTCAAATACTCCATCTTTGATTTCCATAATATACATAGAATCTTTACCAATTCTTGATATATCTTTGTTTGGACCTTCAAAGTCATAATATGTAACACCTGTTGTTATATCTCCTGACCAATCATCAAATGTTTCTAATGCGTTTACTAAAGTTTCTCTTGTTAAATTACTTCCTGCTCTTTTAACAGCTTCTGTGAAAGTTTCAGCGGCAATTAATCCAGCTACAGCATATGCATTTGGTATTTCTCCATTGTTGTATTCACCATAAATTTCTAATGCAGGTGATTCAGGATTTGTAAAGTCAACATCAACCCATGCCATTGCTTTAACGCCTTCTGCAGCGCTACCTAATAAATCTATGAAATTAACGCTTGCATTAGCATAAGATGCTAAATATTCAACATTTCTTAAACCATATTGTTTTGCTTGTTTAATGAAGTTAGGAGCTTGTGTACCATAAAGCATTACTCCAATTGCTTCTGGTCTATCTGAAATTAATTTTGTTACTTCTGCTGAGAAATCTTCAGCTGTAGGATTTACAGGAATAAAAGTAGCATCAATTCCTCTTGATTCAAATAATTCTCTTGCTGCTTCTGCAAATTCTTTACCATCATCAGCATTTCTGTAAACTATTGCAATTTTTGTGTAACCAATGTCTGCAAAATAGTTTGCTACTATATTTCCTTCAACAGTATAGTTTGGTTGAACTGGGAAAATGAATTCTTTTGGTGGGAAACTTACTAATGATGTTCCTGCACCTTGGTAAACAAAAGGTACTTTGTTGCTGTTTAAATAGTCCATAACAGCTAATACACCAGGAGTTCCTAATCCACCAACGATTGAAAATACTCCATCACTTTCTACTAATCTTTTTACTTCAACTGTTGTTTTAGCAGGAGAAAATTGGTCATCTGCTACTAACAAGTTAATTTTTCTTCCGTTTACTCCTCCATTATCGTTTACCCAATCAAAGTATGCATTCATACCTTTAGTCATAGGTTGTCCGATAAATGATAAAGGACCTGATAAAGCTTGGAAAGAACCAATAAGAATTTCATCATCTGTTACTCCAACTTCAGCAAAAAGTCCTACTACCATGAGTAAAGCTACCATAAGTGTTAATACTTTTTTCATAAGATCACCCCTTATTTTATATTACGTACTACAACTGCAGTACCCATGCCTCCCCCAATACAGAGAGAAGCTAATCCAGTTTCTTTTCCTTGCTTTTTCATTTCATGTAGTAAAGTTACAATAATTCTGTTTCCTGATGCACCTATTGGATGTCCCAAAGCAATAGCTCCACCATTTACATTTGTTCTCTCAATAAACCAATTTTTATCTTTTCCATATTCCTGGCTTAATTCTTTAATTACTCCTAAAGATTGTGCAGCAAAAGCTTCATTTAATTCAATTAAATCAATATCATCAATTGAGATATTATTTTTACTTAAAACATTTTTTACAGCAGGAACTGGTCCTAATCCCATATAAGCAGGATCTACTGCTGCTTCATCATAAGCAACTAATTCAGCGATTGGTTTTAGATTATATTT
>CAZRTN010000085.1:5460-6967 GCA_964603015.1 uncultured Thermotogaceae bacterium
TCTTGTTCTTCTCTAGATAAATTGTGTTTTTCTGCAATATTTTCTGCAGTCATTCCCATATGATAGTTATTAAAAACATCAGTTAATCCATCTAAAATCATATGATCCAACATTTTTTGATGACCAAATTTACTTCCAAATCTATTTTTAGAATCAACCATTAAAGGCGCTTGTGACATATTTTCGATTCCAGCTGCAACTACTATTTCTGCGTCTCCAACTTTTATATCAGTAGCTCCAATCATAACAGATTTCATACCACTTCCGCAAAGCATATTAACAGCATAAGCTGGTTTATCTTCTGGTATACCTGCATATAAAGAAACTTGTCTACCAGGACCCATTCCTTCGCCAGCTTGTAGAACGTTACCTACTATTGTTTTATCTACATATTCTGGTTTAACATTTGATTCTTCTAAAATTGTTTTAACTACATGAGCACCTAATTTTGTAGCTGGTTCATTTTTTAATGTACCACCAAAAGTACCAATTGCAGTTCTCTTAGCAGCAACTATAAATACTTTTCTCAAGACAATTCCTCCTTATAATATGTAACCAATTTCTTTTGCTTCTTTTTTCAATTGATCTCTAAAATCTGGATGAGCTATTGAAATTAATAATTCAACTCTTTCAGCTAAACTCTTTCCTCTTAAATGAGCTACTCCGTATTCAGTTACTACATAATCTATATCATGCCTTGGAACTGATATTGTTGCACCTCTTGGATGAGCTACAGTTATTGTCGATATTTTTCCGTCTTTAGCAGTAGATCTTAAAGCTATTATTCCTTTTCCGTTCTTACTTTTTATAGCTCCTCTATGAGTATCGAGTTGGCCACCTGTTCCAGAAAATTGTTTTGTACCTATAGCTTCACTAACAACTTGTCCTTGTAGATCCACTGAAATTGCAGTATTTATAGAAACCATATTATCATTTTGTGCTATTACATATGGATCATTAACATAATTACCTTTCATTACCCAAACTCCAGGATTATTATTCAACCATTTATACATTCTTTTTGAACCAAGTGCAAATGTACAAATTGATTTACCTTTCCAGAGTGTTTTATTAGTATTCGTTATTGCTCCACTTTCAAAAAGATCTATCATTGATTCTGTAAACATTTCCGTATGTACACCAAGATCTTTTTTATGATCAAGAAGTTTTGCAACTGCATTAGGAATTCCACCAATTCCAATTTGGATAGTTGATCCGTCTTCCACTAAATCAGCAATAAACTGAGCAATTGTTATTTCTGTTTCCGTTGGTTCTACAATTGGTAGTGGTGGTACTTCCCAACTGCTTTCAACAATCATATCAGCTTTGTTAATATGTACACCAGTTTCTCCGTGTATAAAAGGCATTTGATCATTAACTTCAAAAATAACTTTATCTGCTTGTTCCATTACTTCCATTTCATAAACATTAGATAAACCTAAATTAAAAAAACCATTTTCTTCAAGCATTGGAGCTACAGCACCCCAAAAAACTAATGTTCTTCCTT
>CAZRTN010000086.1:0-6931 GCA_964603015.1 uncultured Thermotogaceae bacterium
AAGCCCAAATTAATAAAAGAGTGGAAAGAAAAACAGGATGGGACTGAAAGATGAAAAAAAACAATACTACTTCTAAATTACAATAAAGTTTTATATATAAGTTATGTTATATAATAATTATACTCACCTCTTAGCTAGAGTAGGAAAAAATTCTTGGCGAATCACTCCTACTCTAGTTTTATTATCATAAGGTAAGAAAATGAAGCACAAATACAAAAAAGTAGTTAAGGAAGAAATAAAGAAATTTGAAAAGAAACATGGTAGAGTTAAGTTTACTGAACATTTATTAAGAAGTTATGGTTTAGATCCTAACAAGATTAATAACAATATAGGTGATGATTAATGTTTCATGATGGAATACTAACAAAAAGTATGTTAAGAATTTATATCCAGATAGGTTTTTGGATTCTTTTCGTAGGAGTCTGTTTTATTATGATCCTATTCAAATATCTCTTACCTTTGTTAGGAGTTGATTAAATGGATGAAAAAACAATGTATTTAATTTTATTCACATTAGTGATTGGTTTCTTTTTAGGATTTTATTTATGTGCAATTCTAGTATCACAAGATTGTGCAACCCAATGCTACTTTAAAATCCAAAGCAGTTTACTTAACATAAATAATAGTTCTATTCTTAATTTTTCTAACCCTTAAAAAAAGGTCTTAAAGGGGATTTTTCTACTGTTTTTACACAATCGTGCGATTATAAAATTAATCAATTTTCTAAAAACGCCCTATCCCTTAAATTTTGAAGGGTTAGAGCCTATATAATAATGTGTGAATGTGCTTTTATCTAATATTAGTAAACAAATACAGCCCTTTTTTTTAGAAACAATTATTTAATTAAAGCATAATCCCTTAATTAAAGTATATTGTCTGATTCCCTTGTTTATAGGTTTTTTAGCAGAAATCTCTTTTTTTACGAAATCTATTATAGTATAGTAAGACTTTTCTAATTTCCAAAAACTATATAAAGCATTTAGTTAAAGAAAGTGCATGGAAATAAAATCATCACCAGCAGTAATATTCAGTAATTATAATCCTTCTTTCAATTATTTCAATCAAAAGTATGTAGAAGTATGTTTGGAAATTTCAAAAACATTAAGCTTAAGAAAGATAAGAACAAAAGTATCTACTTTCTTATTTGAATTTAGTTATGCTTTGCCAACAGGTAATGAGTGGAAAATTCATAAAGAAAAACTAAAAGAAATAAATACTAATTTAACAAACGATACTGCTATAAATTCTTTAATGGAAAAGGATGATGTAAGCTTTAAAGAGCAAGTAAAAGCTTTTCCTTTATATTATAGGTATTTTGTTGATTACTTAAACCTTTTAGGAGATTTCATAAGTGATTTATCTTCTACTTACTTACCTAGAAACAAACTGCAACAAGAAAGACTAAAGTTTTACAACGATTCTCCTTTTTATGAAAAACTACATGAATATAAGAATGAAGTTTTCAAAGTATTAAGCAACTTTAACATAACAGATTTCAGAATAGCTTTTAATACATTTTTAACTTTTTTTTATGCTTATAAAATATTTATCAATGAAAAATATTCTTTAGACATTGAAAAGATATGTGGCGATGTCTTGGGTTCAATTGTTAATGTAAAAGCAGTCGATGTTTTGTATAAATACCCTGACTTCAATGAAGAAGATAGAAGATTTCTTTATCTTCAAGAAAACAGAGTGCATTACGCTATTTTATATTGTGTTTCTTTGATTAATTCTTCCTTTAGTCATTATGGTGTTTTACCCAAACAGATAGAGAGAATTTATGGGGATAGGCATTTAATATGATAAACATAAACCAAAGTAAGTTAGAGGATATTAATACAAAGCTTGATGAAATAGCCAAAACAGATAGTCTTAATAAAAAAACAACTTTAATGAAAAAAACTATTGTTGATCTAAATAATCTCTTTTCTGCAAGAGAAACTAAAAACTTCATTAACCAAGTAAAGCTTTTTAATGAAAGTAATTCTTTTGATTATGAGGACTTAGCAGAAACAGAAGATACCTTAAAAAGAATTTCCTCTAATCTATCAAGAATAAAAACAAGTGTTGATTACGATTCTTTCTTTAAAAAAGGTGCAAACTTAGATATTTCGAAGATAAAGGAAAAGTTTAGAAAAAAAAGACTTTCCAAAGAATATCCTAACTTTAATTTTAACAAGCTAAAAGAATTATATACTACTCCTCCAAAGACTATAAAGACATATTATAATGATGAAGAAATATTGGTTGATGAATTTATATTTAGAAAATATGTTGTTGGAATTATTCAAATGGTTTTAGATCAGATGGATTTAGTTACTGCTGTAACTGGTGGAGAAGGTACTGGTAAATCCACTCATGTTTCTCAATTAATGGGAATTTGTTACTATATAATAACAGAATTGGGTATAAGTGATTATAAATTTAACATAAAGGATATGTTTTTTAATTCTTTAGAAAGTTTAAGAATAAAAGAAGATGAATTATTTGAGGAAAGGTTTAGAATCCTAACTTTAGATGAAGGTAATGAGTTACATAGGCAAAACTGGAGAGATGAAGAAGTTCAGACTTTTTTCCAAAGGTTAAGGAGAGAAAGATTCAATCAAAGAATTAAATTTATTTGTATTCCTGTTTTGGGTGAGTTAATGACTAATATAGTTTTAAGTAGAGTTAATTTTATTATGGATATGCAAAATACTAATGATGTTAAAACAGGAAGTTTAAATAAAGGAAAGGTAGATTTTTACATAATTCCTAGAGGGGATAAAGTTTATTCTCCTTATTTGAAACAAGATTTAAGTAAAGGTAAGGTTAAAAGTATTCTTTATGAAACTCTAAAAGATAAGAATTTCTTAAAAGGCATTCCTGATAGTATAAAATGTAAAAGATATAGTTGTAATGGTGTTTGGAGTTTTCCTTATAATTTATATGTTAAGGAGTTAAAAGAAAGCAATAAATCCTTTAAGGTTGCTGGTGGTTTTAAGCTTACTGACTTGGAAAGTTTTTATCTGTATAAAGCTAGAGTAAGTCTTAAGGCAATAGGTTTGGATTCCAAAGATGCAAAATACTCTACTTTAAACAAATTTCTTAATAGGTTAAAAAAGTATTTTGAAGAATCTCCTGACAGGTATAAAAAATACGAACTAATCTTAAAAAGAAAGGAAGAAGAAAAGAAAATCAAAGAAAAAAGTAATTTTTAAGTTAAAATTTATAAAAGTTAAACATAATAAAGCTAATAAGATTTAAATTTATTTTAAATCTTAAAACAAAGATGGATGCAAAAGATATGGGTAAAGGACTAACTGATGGTATGAAAATACTAAAAACTATTGCTTTAGGTCTAGGTGGACTTGCAATAATTTCAGTTATTGTCTTACTTATTGTCGGTGTATTGGCTCAAACAGTAGCAGAAGGGAACATTCCTGTTCCTAACGCAACAAACACAAGTGTTGCTTCTGTGAATACTGATGTTAATACATATGTAGATTCAATTCTAGATAACTTACCTTTAATCATAGGTTTAGTTGCTCTAGTTGTTGTTCTAGCAGTAATCGGAATTTGGGTTTATGGAAGAAATAGTAAATCTGGTTTCGGTGGCGACGATAGTTTCTAACCCGGAAGGTAAGCCCCTATATGGGGACGTGGGGGTTTAACCCCCTTTTTTATTTCTAATTTCTAATTTCCAAAAAATATATAAATAAGCTAATTAATAATGTTCTATGGCAAAGTTATCTTTAAAGCAAATTGATTCTTTAATAGATAGTGATGAAATCACAGAGTCAGAACTAAAAGAATTTATGAAAGACGGATATGATACTAAAGACATAGAGAAATATTTTATAGAAAAAATAAGGGAGAATAATGACGAAGATGATGACGATGGAGAAGAATCAAGCGAGTTATACTGAGAATAGAGAAAATAAGTCTAAAAAAGAAGAAATAAAAAACAACGCAGAACTTTTTGGTGTAGATAAAGACGATATTGATATGGAAAAAGATTTTACTTATACTGTACAAATCCCTAAAGATACTAAGGACAATATTTTAAGAATTTCTAGGATGGTTAAAGTTGCTGTTTTAAAGATTTCTGGTTATGAAGAAGATAGCCAAAGCGATGGAAAAAGCACAAAGTTTAGATTAATAAAACAACCCTTTGCTAGTTCAGAAGTAATAAAAGCTTTTGAAACTCATTTAAGTGCTTATGCAGATGAAAGCAATATCATAACTAAACAAGAATGGGAACCTTTCAGAGAACAAGCTTTAGCAGACTGGAGGTCTTTCTATAAATTTTGTATGAGAAATAAAGCACAATCATCTGAACATCTAAGAACTGTTTACCGTGCCTTTCAGGGGTGTATAATTAGGATTGGCGAGATTACTTGTGACAATCCAAAAAACATGGATCATCTATTTGGTTCATTAAATAATGAAGAAGATAAATACAGGGAGGAAAATCCGTTCAAATGAAAATTCCAAAAATGTTTAATAACAAATCCTCTAAGGATAAAGAAACGCAGAACATAGCACAGAATGAAGTTTTAATTAAAATATATATGACTTTTGGTGCAGAAGTAAGACAATTAAGAGCAACCTTTAAAGCTAAGGAAACTAAAGACGGTTATCAAAACCTAGTAGTTGTAAACCAAGACAAGGGTTTTAATGAAGATTTTGAGTTTAAGCAAAGTAGTATTTATTCTGCATTAAACATAACTTTTGATGTTAATAATCTACAAAAAGAACAAGCAATAAATAAAATTCAAGAAAAAATAAATTTTCATTCAAAAAGAATAAAAGCTTTAGAAAAGCATCCGGAGTTAAATAAATTTGCTAATATTTGGGATGAGAGAAGAAAGCACAGAGAACTGACTATTTTTATTAACTATATTAAATATCGTTCTCCAAATGGTTCTTATATGAAAGTAGAGAAAGGTCAAAGGGTTTATGAGTTCCAAAGCATTGATGGTTTTTATATTCCAATTTGGCATGGTGTAGATAACTTTTCAGACAATCCTGACCACACTCAAGAAAAGAAAATAACTATGCAAGAAACTGCTAATATTCACAATTACTTTAATAGTAAGAAATTTAGACAAGTGGCTGTGAACACTCTTGCTTTGCTTTTGATTGCAAACATAGTTATTTTTGGTTTAAATGGTTGGGGTTTTTTTAAAATTCTAGATAAGAATCAACAGTTAGAGGATCGTATGAGTTCTGGTGCTGAATTTTGTCTTGACCAAGCAAAGAAAACTAACCAAGTCTTTAACGAATTAATGCAAAACACTTATGTTAGAGATTATTTAGAAGAAAGGGATGATAACTCTACTTGGCAAGAAGAACAGAGCAAAATAAAAACACTTTTGCCTAATATAGGAGATTAATATAGAAAATTATATAAATGTGTTAGGTAATAGATAAATATGGTTTTTACTAGCTTAAACTCAAACTTACAAAACATAATGCTTATCAATATTGAGTTTATGCTTAAATTTTTATTAATCACCATTTTTTTGGTTAGTTGTTATTTGTATGTAAAAACATTTAAGCCTAAGCCAAATTCTCCTTATTTAGCTGTGAGATACTTAAGAGGTATTTTGTATCTTGTTAGTTCTGTTTGTTTGTTTTTCACTCCTTTATATCTTTTCTTTTTATATCCCACAGTAGATATATCTGTTCTTTGGCAGGTTCTTCTTTCTGTTTATGGTGTTGCTATTGCTATTATATTTGCAGTTTGTATGATAAACATTCCTTTTGCAGGAACGAGTTTTGTATTAGATTTAATTGGTATTGAAAGTGATTGGGAAGAAATGAAAATTCCTTTAAAGAATATTTTAGGTGATGCTAGAAGATGAGTAACTCTATTTGTTTACCTATTCACAAGGAGTTGTACAACAAGATTAAACAAGAAAAGCAAAGATTAAAAAATAAAGAAAATAAAAAAGTTAGATCAAGGAGAAAGAAGATTACAATGATAAGTGCTAGTAGAATACTTGCGAGGAAACTATAAATGGATGTTGGAAGGATAATTGCTTATATTCTTGGATTCTCATTAATTTCAATGGTTGGTATTATTATGGCTGTTGTTATCATGGGTATGAATCAAGACTATGTTTTATTTAATCTATATGAAACAAGTACTGATTTAAGAGATTTAGGTATGGTAAATAATGATACTATTTCTAGTATTGAGGGAGTTGCTAACTCTCATTTAAGTTTTACTGATTGGTTTGATTGGGGTTGGGTTTTGATGTATGTTTTATTTGTAAGTTCTTCTTTGGTAGCTTCTTATTTTGCTAGAAAGGAAACAGATATTGGTTTTTTAACAATGTTATTTTATGGTGTTATGTTGTCTTTAACAGTTTTAAGTGTATTTAATGTATTGACTTATTGGTTTCAAACAGAAGTCTTAACTGGTTTAATTTCAGGAATTGAAGGAAACTTACCCATGTTTAGTTATTGGTTGAGTCATATTGGTTTCTTTTCCTTTATTCATTTATTATTGTGCCTTTTTGTTAATAAAGTTAAAATTGAAAATTTTATCAAACCAAAAAATGACCTACAGAACATATTAGAATCAGATGAATTACTATAATGAACTCAAAAAAATTAATGATATTAGTATTATTTGTACTTTTAGTTAGTTTTGTTTCTGGTGCAATATCTTTTAATTCTATTGGAAATGGATCTACTGCTGATACTACTATAATAAACCCTAACCAATTTAATACATCTCAATTTAATGATGATGGAGGAATCCTTAATGCTGTTCGAAGTTGGTGGGATGGTCTTTATTGTAAACTAACAGGTTGCACTATGGAAGGAAGTATTGATATGGATGGGAATGATATTAATAATGTTGGGAATATTTATAATAAGACAGAATCTGATAATAGATATGCGAGATATGAATTAACTACGGAGGGAACAAATA
>CAZRTN010000087.1:0-6818 GCA_964603015.1 uncultured Thermotogaceae bacterium
CTTCACTAAAATCATACGTCCCAGATATTGCAATAGAATATGGATCAATTAAAAGTTTGTTTTTATTAAACTTTTTTCCATTTTCAGGGTTATATTTTCCTTCTACTCTCCATCCATAATATGTTCTATCTTTAATATCTTTGATAAATAAATGCCAAATATCACCTGTTTTATTAATTTCTTTGTCTAATTTATAACTAAAAAAAGGTGTTTCATCATAAAAATTTTCATATAGTTCTAAAGTAACAGAATTTGCATTTCTTGAAAAAAGACCAAAATTAATTCCTCCATCCATATATTTTGGTCCAAAAATTGGTTCACCCTTTTCAATTTTTAGTTTTTTCATGTTATCACCTCACTTAAATTATACATGAATGGCACATTTTTTAATAAATTTTTTGTTAATATGAAAAATTTAAGGTCGTTCAAGTATTATATAATACTAAATAATGATATAATTAATATGGAGGTGTTAATATGTTTAATTTTCTTAAAAAGATAAAAAATAAAATAACAAAAAATGGAGATTTTTATAATGATGGAAAAAATATTATACTATATTTTAAGTGTAATAATTGTGGAGAAAAATTCAGAACACATTTAAGAAAAGGATATGATTTTTCAAGAAATTACGATAAAGGCGGATATGTTATTAATAAAGAATTCATAGGAAGTAAGTGCTATGACAAAATAAATTTATCAGCAAATTTTGATGAAGGTTATAGATTAGAAAGTTACCAATTAACAGGTGCAAAAGCCATTACAAAAGAAGAGTGGGAAAATGAATGAGCATAAAGACAAAAATATAAATTCTTTTGAATTCAGGCCTGTCAGACCTTTTATCCAGATACCTGAAAAAGTATTAATGTATACTTTACAATTAACTCCTAGTTCTTTTGCAAAAGTATATTTATATTTATACAATTTAAGTTTCGGTGCAGGTAAAAATTACACTGTTATGTATACATCTGTTAGAGAAATCGCAAGAAACTTAAACTTATCTGTTGGAAGAACACATAATGCAATATCTTATTTCAAAAAATTAAATGCGTTAGTAAAATTAGAATCCAAAGCAGTTATAGGAACTAAATTTCAAGTTAATATCCCTGAATTTTCTAGTTCAGGAAATTGGTATTTTACAGAACCTGAGAAAGTTAGATATTTAATGATAAAGAAAAAACTCTTAACTTCTGATAAAATTATAGAATCTAAAGTTAAGAGATATAAAAGCATTAAAAATTCTTTAAAAGTTGGTTTATTTGATAAAGAGTAATTTATCTTATTCCTTTTTCAGATAACCTTTGTGCATCAATTTTACTCAATAAATTTTTTAAAAATAAAGGATTATCTCTTTCTAGTTTCTCATAATATCCATTAATAATAATCTCTATAACTATAAATTCGCTAATTCTCGAGCTTAAAAACTCAATTTTTGAAGTATCTTTGGCATAAGCTGTTGTTAGAACTATCTTACTTTGCTTTGCCAACTGAGATTCGATTCCAGAAGTTATAGAAACTACATTTCTTGAATATTCTCTTATTGCATCGGTTAAAATGATAACATCTTCAGTAACGCCAGTGTGTGAAATAACTATAATAAGATCATTTGAATTCAATGTAGGTATAAGAGAATTCATAGTATGAGTGTCATTATAAAAAATTGAATGTTTTCCTAAGACATTCAATTTTTTTGCTGCATATTCACAAACAAACGAAGAACTACCAACACCTATAAAAAATACTCTCTCAGTATCATATATTTCATCAATAACTCTCTGTAAATCATCGTAATTTAATAAATTAAGCGATTCATCAATTAAACTTATATTTTTATTGACTATTTCTTTTGCATAATTTGGAATTTTATTATCTATATTTCTTTTTTTCTTTCTGCTAGATAATTCCTGAGTTAATTTTATTTTAAAATCATGATATCCAATAAAACCTAATTTTCTAATAAATCTATAAACAGTAGAATCACTTATACCTACATTTTTAGCTAACTCTGAAATAGTTGAATTAATAACAGTTTCAGAATTATTAATTATGTAGTCAGCTATTTCTTTTTCTTTTAACGAAAGGCTATCATATATACCCTTTATATATGGTTTAATCATTTTAAAAATACTCCTTGTTGATGAAATAATTTTCCATTTATATTATATAATAAAATAATATTTTTTGATAATTATGTTTGCTATACATATATCTAATATTTAACCGATAATATTATTGTGAGGTGATTATGTGGATTTTTTTAACGTTAATTCAAATTTAATAAATAATACTAAAAATAATTCAATAACAAATGGAAATAACAAAGTTAAGGCAAAAGTTCTTTTTGCCAATAAAGATTCTTTGGTAGTAAACTATAAAGGAAAAGTATTGCTTTTAGAAAACAAATCAGATATCCCTTTAAAACCCGGAATGATAATTAACCTATCTTTTGATGATATTAAAAATAATTCAAAAAATCAAATATTGACAAAAGCTTTAGGTCAAATAATAGATAATATGTTTAATTTAAATATCAAAATAAATGATACTAATTTATCTTTTGACATTAATTTAGAAAATATACCTGATGCAAAAAAAGCATCTTTTGTAAAATGGTTGAGTGACTTTTTTACTACATTAGATAAAAATTTACCGGATAATTTTGATACTACTAAAAAAAATATAATATCACCAGAAAAAATTAAATTTTTCTTAAAAAATATTATAGAAGATATTGCTAAAAATTTTACTAAAAATAAAACTATAAATCCAGATCCAATAGAATTTGCTAAAAATATTGCTAAAAAATTATTTAACTTTATAGATAAAGATACAAATAAAAAAAATGCAAGTAAAGAAACTATAAATTCTAGAAATCCTCAAAAAAAATTGATATTAAAAAATACAAATATACAAGAAAAAAACATACCAAAACAAACAAACACAAAAAATAATAAAACTACTACTTTGAATCAAAATAACCCAGATTTAAAAAATAACCCAGAAATGAAAAATAAAACAATCAACGCTAAAGAAAACTCATCAAAAAATTTAGTAGATAATACAAAACAGTTTTTAAATAAAACTACCAATACATTTGAAAACAAGAATTTGATTTCAAAAGATACTACTAATATTTCAAAATCAGATGTTAATACTAATAATGTTGATTTTAAAAACAAAATAGTTAGTTTATTAAAAAACGATAACTCAATTAGTAAAAATAAAATTGTTTCATTATTAGATAAATTTGTTTTTGATAATAATAAACAAAAACCAAATCTATTTTTCTTTATAAATAATGAAAACAAAAACAAATTTTTAGATTCTTTTTCTAAATTACTCTTAAAATATCATCCAAATATTTCTAAAGATTCTTCTAACATTTTAAAAAATACTTTGGTAAATAAAGAGAATAAAACTAATAATATACCTATTAAACAACAATCTATTGTAAAATCGCACTTTTCACCAAAAATTATTATAAAATCAAATATATTTAATAAAGCATCTGATATTCCTATGAAAAATAATATAACTCAAGAACAGACAAACTTAAATAAATTCTTTTTACAAACTGATAATATAAAAAATAAAAATGAACTACTAAATATAATAAAAGAATCATTCAATAAAACTCATAATTCAAAGATTAATAACAATAATATAATGACTAGTAATAAATCTAATATTAATACTAAAAATATTATAATTTTGGATACAAAAATTTCCGAAGGAGATTTAAAATTAAAAAATACTCATTTTAAATTAATTTTTAATCATAATAATTTGAATGAAATTGAAGAAAGTCTAAAAGATATTATGAATAATGAGAAAAACTCAGAAAATAAAATTAATACCTCAAACAATTCTTTTATGCAAAACACAATAAGCAAAGCAATATCTGCTTATCAAAATATGGAAACTATGAAAAATCTAAGCGATTCTAGCTATATGATGTTTAATATGCTTGGATTACCTGTTTATTTGTCTTTTAATAAAGAAGAAATTGTTAATAACGAAAAATCTTCAACTAGTAAATCATATGGAAAAATAAGGCTTATCCTTCCTACTGAAACTTTTGGAATAACCGATATAAATATATTTGTAAATGAAAAAGAAGCATATTTAAATATTAAAATGCAAGAGAACATTGAATATTTTGAATCAGACTTGGAGTCATTAAAAAATAAAATTGAAAAACAAAATATAAAAATTAATTCCTTGAATATTAAACAAGATACTGATTTAATAAACATAGAAAAAGAAGTCTCCATTTCCTAAAATTTATTTTTTATATGAAAAATAAAATGTCGTTCAAGTATTGTTATTAATATAAAATCATATAATTAATGTTTTTATATAATTTACTGCCAAAAAAGACTATAATCGCCAATAATTTGAATTAATCATCTTTTTAATTTGTAGTAAATGATGTTATAATATAAATAGAATTTAATGAGAGGTGATTCATATGTTTTTAGATGATATTGGATTGTATTATGAAGTACATGGTGAGGGTAAACCTCTGATATTACTAAATGGTATAATGATGAATGCTTTAAGTTGGAAAGATCATATTCCAAAATTTAAAGAAGGTTACAAAATTATCGCTTATGATATGAGGGATCAAGGGCAATCTTCAAGACTAAAAGAAGGCTATACAATTGAAACTCACGTTGAAGATTTAAAGTATCTATTAGATTATTTAAAAATAGATAAAATCAATTTATTGGGTGTATCTTATGGCTCACAAGTTGCTTTATTATTTGCTATAAAATATCCTAATAGAGTAGATAAAATGATACTCCCAAATGCAACAGACCATATAGATAATTATCTTAAAGCTATTGGTGAAGTGTGGAAAATAGCAGCAAAGTCTTATGACGGTGAAACTTTCTTTGACCTAGCTCTTCCATTTATTTATTCAAGACCTTTTTATAATTCTAATTTAAATTGGTTAATGGAAAGAAGAAAGATGTTCAAAGAATCTTTAACAAAACCCTGGTTCGATGGATTATATAGATTAGCATGTTCAAATGAAAATTATGATGTGAGAGATAAGATTCATACTATTGACAAAGAAGTACTTTTCATATCAGGAGAGGAAGATTTTATTACACCTCATAATCATATGTGGGAAATGCACAATAAAATCTCTAATTCAACTTTAATCAAACTTGATGCAACAGGTCATGCTTTATTCTTTGAAAGAATTAATGACTTTATGAAAATAATAAATGATTTCTTATAATATTAAAAAATGGTGGATATTTAAAATATCCACCATTTCTTTATTTTTTAATACCATTAATCATATGTTTTTTTAACTCTTTTATTGTTTCTTTTTCATCTAATATTTTTTCTAGATAAAATTTTTCTATTCCCATATAATGAGAAATACCCATCAATATATTTGAAATTAAAACATTTGCATCATATTTTATATCTTTCAAATTTTTTAAATAACCTTTTTCAAAACTTTCATAATAGTCTTTAACGTCTTTATTTACAACAAATTCTGCTTCTCTAACTATTTCATAATAATCCTTATTTTGAGAGAAAAACTTTAAGAATAAATAGATACCTCTTAATTCTTTTTCAAACCTATTAATAGAACTTTCTGTATTTTTTGTTATAAATCTTCTAGTTACTTTACTTATTTTTTTTACTATAGTAGATAAAAACTCTTCTTTTGAATTGAAATATATATAAAATGTACCAATGGCATAACCAGCATCTTTTACTATATCATAAATATTTACATTATAATATCCCTTTTGGCCAAATAATTCTATACCTGATTTTAATAGTCTATTTCTTGTATCATCTCTTTCTTTTTTATCTACACATTGAGCTTCTTTATAAAAAACATTATCAAAATTCACTTCTTTATCATAAAATATACCATTTAAAATTATTTCTTTTAATTGGTTTTTTTGATAATCTTTCCCATTAAAAAGGTTTCTTATATTTATAAACCTAGTAGTACCTGCAATATATAAATATTCAGCTTCAGAAATATCTCTATTAAAGATCCTTGAAATCCCTGTTATATATATTCTTCTAAGTCTCTTTTCATATTCTGGAAATCTATACTGAGCTTCTCTGTATATTATAATCTGTTTTCTATATTTAAGAGCACTTTCAATAACAATATCCAAAAATTTATTTAACCTATCTTCAATTGTTACCCCACGTATAGAATTAAATTCTCTTTCAAAAAATTTAATTATTTCATTCAGCTGATATTCAAATATTCCTTTTTTGTTCCTAAAATATCTATAAAAGACTCCGTTTGAAACGCCTGCTTCTCTACATATTTCAGCTACAGAAACAGTTTCAAACCACTTTTTAGAAAATAAATCTCGAGAGGCATCTATTAACTTTTCTAATGTTTCAGTTCTTCTCTTAGACATCTTAAAGACTCCTTTAAGCTAAAAAACTATGTAATTCTTTCTTAAATAATTCTGGATCTTCTATAATTATAGAATGACCAACATGATCAAAATATTTTAATTCTCCATTTAATTTTTCTAAAGTTCTTTCTGCCATATCTTTTGTAACTAATAAATCTTTTTTCCCAACAAAATATAATACAGGATTTTTAAAGTTATTAGCTATTTCTGAATAGTCATAAGATTCTAATGCTCTTGCATTTTCTGTAAAGCATTTTGGATTCATCAATAATGCTTCATTTGTCAATACTTTTAACATTTTCTTGTCATCAGAAGTAGGTACAACACCCTTAAGGAAATTCTTCAACAGAGTTTTACTTGTTTTAGCAAGTTGTAATCCATTATAGTTTTCTTCAGGAGTAT
>CAZRTN010000088.1:0-6785 GCA_964603015.1 uncultured Thermotogaceae bacterium
ATTAAATATTTAAAAGATAAAAATATAGAAATGAAAGAATTTAAAACTATTGAAGAATTTCAAAAATATTTTAAAAACCCCGATTAAATCGGAGTTTTATTTATATTTTTGCTTTTATCCTATTTTCTAAATCTTTTTTATCTATTGATGCTATCATTTCAACAGGATTATCAAATTTATTTGTGTCTATTTCCATTTCTTTCCATAGTTGTTCCCTAAATTTTTCTCCATCGAAATTTTCATTTGAGTTTTTAATTTTTTCTTCGTATTTTAACATCATTGAGTTATTCCTATTAAATTTGTCCAGTACTTCTATACCAGGATAATCTTTTAATATTTTATTTGGTGTTGGTTTATCTTCAATTACAGCTTTTAAATATTTAAGATTAAGGTTTACCATTTCTTCATCAGCTAAATAAGAGTGTGTAGTTACGTATTTCTCTACATCCATTGTTAAAATATACTCCAGTGAATTTTTAAAAGAATCTAGATCACCATCTAACAACATCGGTATAGGTTCTTCTACTAAATCTCCAACAAAAACAATTTTTTCTTTTTTATCATAACAAATAGCATGACCAGATGTATGTCCAGGAGCATAGATTAATTCTATACCTTCATCTTCAAATGTGATTTTTTTGTCAAAAGTTATATCTGGGTATTTAATTTTTATTTCTCCATCAATAAATTTTGAATTTTCTTTTAACTCTTTTTCAGCATTTTTAATCATATTTTCTCTAGCTTTTGAGTGAGAAATTATGATTGATTTTTCAAAACAATCATTCCCCCAAATATGATCCCAATGATAATGAGAATTAAAAATAATAAGTTGTTTATCTTTTAATTCATCATTTATATAATCTTTTACTAATTGCATTGGTTTAGATCCTGTTTGTGTATCACACAAAAAAAGATATTTTTCTCCTTTTATTACATAAACTATTGTTTGACCTAAAGTGGTTTCTCCTTCCTCAAAATCAAACATAAAACCTCTGTTTCCAACTTTAGTAACCTTCATTTACCCCACCCCTTATTATACTTGTTGTAAAAAATAATAACATCTTATTATACATAAGATGTTATCTTTTTTCAATGTTATTTTAAATTTTTTAGTAATTTATAATCTTCTTGATATTCTTGCTCACTTTTATAAATATTAAATTTTTTCCCTAAATAAAGAGCTAATTCCACAAATGCAGTCCCTTTTGAGGTTATTATGTTATCTGAATCAATAAAATCTTGTGAGTCGTCAATTATAGCCTCTTTAAATATTTCTGAATATTCAGATACGTCATTCAGCCCATATGTCATACCAGTACACTTTTTATCTTTTAATAATCCTGTTTTCGCTATTAAAGCAGTTCCCCCACATATCCCAACAATTGTTTTGTTTTTTAAATATGCCTTTTGGATAAATTCTATTAATTCTTCCTTTTCAAATAGTTGGTCCGGATTTCCTCCTGGGATATAAAAAATATCAAATTCATCCATTTTCAAATCATTCAATTTCTTATGAGGTAAATATCTTTGTTTTTCTGCACTTTCATAAACCCTATCTTCTAGAGCTACTGTAATTACAACTTCTTGTGAAAATACAGCTGAAGTCATTACTGTTTCAAATTCACAAAAACCATCATAATAGAATATACATAGTTTCATATAACCATCCCCTTTAATTTAAATATTTTATCTATTCTATTCTACAAAATAATAACTGACAACATTATGTCAGTTATTATATTTGGAGTATAAATCATTTATATAATTTTTAACTTTCAGTCTTAATTCTTCAGGATATATCACTTCACATTCTTTTCCATAGCTTAGAATTGCCTTTATTAAACCTTCATCATCAGGGTAATGTTCTACTACGTAAAACCCATCTTCTTTTTCTGTTATTTTTTCTTTTTTAAAATATTCTGTTAGCCTTTTTCCAGATTTTTTTGAGAACCTAAATATTATTTTTATACTGTTATCCATGAATTGTTTTCTAAATATCTTTAATATTTCTTCTTCTGAAAAATTTCTTTTTTCAAATATATCTCCTTTTTCTAAATTTTGTATTCTTAGTAATTTAAAAGATCTATAACCTTTTCTCAATCTACAATAACCTATTAACCACCAATTGCCATCTTCAAAAATTAATTTAATAGGCTCTACTGTTCTTTCTCTTTTTTCAAAATTTCTATTTATATAATTAAAAACCAAAAGGTTATTTTTTTCTAAAGCATTATTGATTATATAAAGATATTGTTTTATTTCTTCATCCAAACTAAAATGAGAAAGATTTATTTTAAGGTCTCTCTTTTTTAATTTCTCTTCTTGTGTACCTTTTATTTTTAGAAGAATTTCTTTGAAATTATTTTTATTGCCAAATGATTCATTTAAACTATCTGCTAAAGCTAAAAACGTTTTTAACTCACTTTTGTTAAACAAAATATTGTTTATTTTATAATCTTCTAATATGTAATAGCCCCCATTAACTCCCCCTCTTGAAGCTATAGGGATCCCAGCGGACGATAAAGATTCTATGTCTCTATATATTGTTCTTAGAGAAACTTCAAAATTATTAGCTAATTCTCTAGCAGTTGTTAAATTATTATTTGAAATCATAATTAATATAGAAATTAGTCTATCTGTTTTCATTATCATCACCCCAAAATAATTATACATTATAAAGGTATATAAGAATTTCTTAAAAAATATTTAAAAAAAAAGAAGCAAAGCTTCTTTTTTTTTATACTCTTCTTTCTTTTACCCTTGTAAGAACTAATCCTCCGATTACAAATAGGACTACAATACTAAAAATTCCCGTTCTTGAGCTACCAGATATTTGTGAAAAAAATCCAACTAGAAAAGGTCCTAAAACTGCTGCAAATTTTCCAAATATATTATAAAAACCATAAAATTCTGCTGATTTTTCTTTTGGTATAAGTTTCCCATATAATGATCTACTCAATGCTTGTATTCCTCCTTGAGAAGAAGCAACTAGCATTGCAAGTACCCAAAAATCGAAAGTTGAATTTATAAAATATGCGTAGATAGTTAATACTGTATATATACCAATACCTATAAATAGCATGAATTTAGCGGAAACTTTATGAGCTAATTTTCCATATATCAAAGCAAAAGGAAAGGCGACAAATTGAGTAACCAACAATATTATTAAGAGATCGTTCGTTGCTATTCCAACGTCTGAACCATATGATGTAGCCATTTTTATAATAGTTCCTACACCGTCTATATAGAAAAAATAAGCTATCAAGAATATAAATATGTTTTTATTACTTCTTATATTGGAAATTGTTTTCCTCAGTCTTTCAAAAGAATCTTTAATTGGAGTTTTAGAAGGTGGAATATAATTTTTTTGTTTTACATTTAATAATAATGGAATTGTAAAAATTCCCCACCATAAAGCTGTTATGACAAATGAAAATTTTTGAGCTTCTATATCTCCATTTAAACCAATTATTGATGGTTTTAAAATAAAAATAATACTTATAATGAAAGGGATTGTACTACCTAAATATCCCCAAGCGAATCCATTTGAACTGACCCAATCCATTCTTTCATCAGAAGTTACATCAACTAAGAATGCATCATAAAAAACATTTGCACCAGAAAAACCAACTAAAGAAATAACATAAATAGTCAAGGCCATTATCCATTGTCCTTCATTAATCAAAGATAATAAACCCGTACCCATGATTCCCATGATCCAGAAGAAAGCTAAGAACCTCTTTTTTCTATTTTTATAATCTGCAATAGTTCCTAATATTGGAGCTAATATTGCAATTATAAAAGTGGCGATCGAATTCCAGTATCCCCAATAAGCTGTCGACACATTGTTTGGTAAATCTACCGCGGCGTAGGCTTTAAAAAATAATGGGAAAATTGCTGTTGTTATTGCAACAGAAAAAGCAGAATTTGCCCAGTCATATAAAACCCAGCTTCTCTCTTGTTTTGTCATTTTTTACCCCCTTATAATCCCTCTATTTTTATCACATTTATATTATACTAATTTTTATGTGTTTTAAAAAATATTAATTTTATTACTTTTTTCATAGATATTTTAATTGAGTTTTAATATATAATTATTATTGATAGGGGGGATGTATATGTTTGAAATTAAAAACATATTTTTCAAGTATAAAAGTAGGTTTAAAAAAGAAAAGATTATTTTTAAAGATTTTAATATGTCTTTTGTTGATGGAAAAAATATCTTAATTAAAGGAGAATCAGGATCGGGGAAAACAACATTGCTTAATTTACTAAGTGGTCTTATTAGACCCGATTCAGGTGATATTATTTATAATGATTTAAATCTAAATGAAATTGATGATAAAACGAGAGATAATATAAGAAATCAAGATTTTGGATTTGTTTTCCAAGAGTCTTTTTTCATAGATTATCTTACAATAAAAGAAAATATTCTTTTACCTGTTAAAAAAGGTAAACCAAAAATTTCACCAGAAAAACTCTCTGAAAAATTAGATATACTAGAAATATTAGATAAGTTCCCAAATGAAATCAGTGGTGGACAAAAACAGAGAGCATCTATCGCTAGAGCTTTGATAAATAATCCTAAAGTTCTGTTTGTTGATGAACCTACTTCAGCATTAGATTTAAATAATAAAAAAATAGTTATTAACTTAATCAATGAAATCTCAAAAGATTATGATTTAACAGTATTTTTTGTTTCTCATCAAGACACTAATTTCGAACATGATATTGTTTTAGATATTGATAATTTCAGGGATGATTGATATGTTGAAAAATACTATATTATTTTTCACTAGAAATAAATTAAAAGTGTTATTTTTGATTTTTATTATTTCCATAGCAGTGTTATCAGGGATAATTACCGGAGGAATTTTTAAATCTTTTGCAGATACAAAACAAAAAGTAAGACTTGTGGATGAAAACATTATGAATGTTAAAATCTTTTCAAATGATGTAAAAGCTTTTGAAAACTTTCTATACGATTTAAAAGAAAAACATTTTGAAGATATTAAAATATATAAGTTCAAAGCTATTAATCTTTCTTATAAATATTTTAGATCGTCAGAAGGAACATTTCAAGCTTTTGTGAGTAATAAAAGGGGAGTTGAACAATTTCTTGAGGAGATCGGGTTAGAACTCATTGAAGGAACTATTTTTGATAATGGAAATTTAATTGCTTCAAAATCTTTTTTAGATTCTCATGGAATTAGGTTGGGAGATATTTATAAATCAGATTCAGAATATTTCTATAATGAAGAGCTTAAAATTTCTGGAGTTTTATATAATTCTTCTATAATAGCTTTTATTGACGAAGATTATGTTGATGAAAAAGAAACATACACTTCTTTTTTAATCAAAGGTAATGAAATCCAATTTAAAGCAATTGAAAAATCTATAAGATCGAGTGAATTTTTTAATAATAATATCTTTATTAATACCCCAAATTCAATAAGAAATGATTTTTACAAGAAATATTTTAGTTATATTTCCCAAAATATCTTTATGAATTTTTTAATTTCGCTGATCTTTATTTTAGGTATAATTCTTTTCTTTAGTTATTTTCTTAGAGACCAATACAAAGAGATTTCTTTGCTCCATGTTTTTGGTTACAGTAAAAAATTTATTTTTTCCAAAAATATTTTTCAATATTCAATTATTTGTTTTACTGGATGGGGATTAGGAATATTGTTAAGTATTCCATTTTTGGATACTATTGAAAAAAATGTTTTTAATAAAGTTGGTATGTTTATTAGCATAGACTTCAGCATTTACATAACTTCCATAACAATTCCGCTATTTATCATTTTATATATATATTATAAATCTAAAAAAATAATGACTAGTAATATTTTTAATTTAATAAAAAAAATAAATGTGAAAGAAACCTTGAAAAACAAAAGAAACAAATTTATTTATTTTAAATACTTACAAAGATCTGGAAATTTCAAAAATTTATTTATTTCTAATTTTATATTTATTTTTTTAATAATTTTCTTTACTTCTTTAACTTATTCAAATTACCAAATACAGTTAAATAATATTGAATATTTTAAAGGAAAAACTTTTATCAATAATGAAAATATTGTGGATTTTGAAGAAAAATATTTAGATGAATTAAAAAAAGAAAATGTTATCCCGGTTGAATATAATAAACAAAATTTTAAATTACCTTTTGGAACACAGAATATATATGATATTTCAAATTCTTCATTGGCAGATATTGAAGATAGTTTACCTGGATACATTGTTTTAGAAAAAAGTTTAGGGAATAATTTTATTACTTATGATAAACTTAAAGAAAGATTAGATCAGGAAAATTATTTTATTATATTTATTGGAAATATTATAAACACAATAATAATTTTTGTATCTATTCTAATCAATATGTTTATAATAATAAAAAATACAATTGCTAGAAAAAAAGAAATTATTTTATTAAAGATTTTTGGTTTTCAAAATCATGAAGTAATATCTAAAATAATTAAAGAATATTTTTTTGTATTTATAAATTCAATTATTTTAGCACTAATTAGTTCTACTCTGTTTTGGCAATTATTTGAAATCATTTTTATCAAAAATGATGTTATGATTTTTAAAATAGGAAAAATTTATCTAAACTTATTTATTTTTAGTGTATTTATTGTGTTTAGTTATTTAATACCAATATATTTAATTTCAAAAAGTAAAAAACCTACATTTTATTTATATTAAAAAGATAGCAATTCTATGAATTGCTATCTTTTTTTGAATATTTCTAATTCGAAAACTTCATCTAATTTATC
>CAZRTN010000089.1:0-2431 GCA_964603015.1 uncultured Thermotogaceae bacterium
AAAAAATTGCAACGAGATTTTTTAGAATGTATAATAGTATATATAGGTATTAAAAAGAGGTGAGAAGATGAAAAATGTAAAAGTTTTTCCACTAAATCAACACCATTTTGAAGAAGTAGCAAATTTAATAATTCCAGAATACGAAAAAGATCCTTTTAATTTTTTATTTATTGGTCCTTCTGGATTTTATGTTAAACAGGTAGCTGATTTAGTAGCAAAAAAATTAGATAAAACAATTAATAGAGATGCATTCAGAGTTATTAATCAATATATAACAGAACTTTTGATAAACAACGAACCAGATAGTGTAGTTTTAGAAAGAGATTTTTTAAAAGTATATATAAAAAAAGAAATCGAAGATTTAATAGAAAAAGAAAAAAAGGATTCAGAGTTTTCTGATTATTTAAAAATAATATCCAAATCTCAAAAGTCTACAGATTATATTTTAGATATCTTTGAAAAAGAATGGGAAATAACGAGACTTCAAAATACAGAATCTTTGAAATATTCTGAAAATTTTGAGGAGTTTCATAATTCTTTTGATGAAGATTCTAACTTATATAAATTGTATAAAAATCTTCAAACTTCTTTGGAGGATATTTTAAATAATAGATTTGATGATGCAGTTACTACAGAAAAAAATTACGATCCAACAAGTATTTATAAATGGTTTGTTGAAGATTATCAAATAGAGAAAAAAGGGAAAAAGTTAATTATTTCTGGATTTTTTGATTTGACCCCTTTAACTTCAAATGTTTTGAATAAGCTATTTGATATGTTTGGGGAGATTGATTTTTATATTTTTCAAAAACTAAACGATAGATCCTTTTTTTCATTGAATGGTGTTTATAATTATCTCTTAGATAACGGATTTGAAGTATCAACAAAAGCAGATAAGTTAAAAGAAGCTTTTAATAACAAAGTATTCAATATAATAAAAATGTCAGACAATATGGATGAGATTCAAAAAATAGCGGGAATGATAAAAAAACATTTGATTAATGATGATTTTTCTCCAGAAGAAATTGGAATAGTTATACCAGATGATTCATATGGATCTATTTTTGCAGATTATTTTGAAGAAATTGGTGTTCCATATAGGTTTAAACAAGATATACCTTTATCAGATAGTCAAATAGTTAATATATTGCTTCAACCTTTAAAAACAGTTGTTAGAGGGTATGAAGTTGAAGATCTTTTGGCAATGATAGAAACAGGTTTTGGTGGAGATTCTCCACTTACAATGGAACAAATAGAAGGATATTTAAGGCATTTGAATCTCATATATTCCTCTGGTAAAAAGTCTTTGAAAGCAAGAAAAGAAGAATGGATGAAAGAAATCGAATATTTTGAAAAAGAATTAAAAATCAATTTGAATAAGTCAGATGAAAAAGAAAGAATAGAAAAGCAAATAGATGAAATAGAAAAATTAAAAACATTGTTTATAAATTTATTTGACATCTTAAAAGATGTTTTAAAAAATAGAAAAAGTTTTACTGTTAGTTCTTATAGAAAATTATTGGAAAAATGGTTCAAAGAAGATATTTTAAAAATGAAAAGGCTTGAAGAGTATTTAGACAATATGTATGAAAATAAAATGATCCATTCAGAGATAAACGCCTTAAAATCTTTTGAATCGATGCTTTTAAAAACAGAAAAATCTTTAGAAAAATTGCTCAGAAAAGAAAAAAATATAAAAATAGAAAAATTTTATAAAATTATCTCTGAATTAACACAAATAGAAACCTATAGAGATTCTGAAAGATATTCTAATACTGTTGAAATTATGAACCTATCAGATTCAAGATTTGTATATAAGAAGAAAAAATTCTACACAGGGTTTACAGAAGATCATTATCCAAAAATGGCTAACAACCCTTTTTTGAATTCAATTACTAATGAAAATGGAAACATAATGAGACTCGCTGAAAAAGGCTTTAGAAGGAATTTGATTATATCTATGGTTTTTGCTGATGAGATAATTATGACAAATCCTGTTGCGACTTTATCAGGACAACAAATTCTTGCTTCTCCTTACGAAAAAGAGTTTATAAAACTTTTTAATATAACTCCAGAAAAAATGTATAAAAACAGAAGAGAAATAATAAAACAAAATCCAGATGAAATATTTTCTTACAACGAAGCTATATTGTACTATGTTTTAAATAACATTGAAATATTGGATGAAACATTTAAAAAAGCTAAGTTAGATATAGAAACTATTTCAAAACATAAAGAAAAAAATACGTGGGTTTCAGATGATAAGACTTATGTAAATTATCTTTCACATAATAGAATCTCAACATATGTTGATTGCCCTTTTAAATATTATTTATCTAATGTCGCAAAAGTATCAGGCGAAAAAGATTTCAGCATTTTTGCAGAGGGTAATTTAAAACATAAAATAATGGAAAAGTTATTTATAAAATAT
>CAZRTN010000089.1:2531-6735 GCA_964603015.1 uncultured Thermotogaceae bacterium
AATTATGAATACAGACTAGATGAGTTCGATGATATGATGTCTGGAAATGCTTATTCTATTATTGATTATAAGAATAAATATAATATACAAAGTGAACAGCTTTTTTTATATTATTTGACATTAAAACAAAGTGAGGAATGGAAAAATAAACTGGAAAAATCCAGCATTTATCTCAAATTCATGCCTCTTTCTGAAACGAAGACAAAAGTAGGAGATAAATTTATAAAAATACAGAATGAAACCGTGATCTTAAAAAAACCTGGTAATTCAAAACAATATGTCAATTTTCATATTTCTGAATTCTATAAATGGATGGATAAATTACTGTCCAATATTGAAAATTCTTATTTTGTACCCATTGCCAAAGAAGAAAGAAAAGTAAGAAGATTCATAGAAGAAATGAAAGATATTTATGAGTGTAGAGATACAGGTGAGAAATATTACGACTGTGATTTTTGTGATTTTAGAAACCTTTGTACATCTTTAGAATACTTGGATGATTTTAAAGTCAAGCCAAAATCTTTTTATAGGTGATTGATATGGATTTATTAAAAGAAATAAAACAAAACCCAAATAGAAATTTCTTTATATCTGCTTCTGCAGGCACTGGAAAAACATATACTTTAACAAAATATTATATAAGTATTTTAGAAAACAACTATCCAGATTTTGATATAGTAGATAGAATAGCAGCTGTAACTTTTACAAACAAAGCAGCAGGAGAAATGAGAGAAAGAATAATGGAGGCTGTATATGAAAAACTAGAAGAAAATCCCCCAAAAGGTATTTTCTATGAAGATTGGTATGATTATTGGAATAATATAAAGATCAATTTATCTAGAGCTTGGATAAAAACTATTGACAGTTTTTGTTCCAGAATAATAAGAGATAATAACATACAAATTGGAGTAGATCCTAATTTTGGTATGGTCTCTGAATTTAAAAAAGATAGAGAAATAGAAAAGGCAATATACTATAGTCTTAAAATGGTTTTAGAATTGTACGAAGATAAAGAAATTGAATGGTTAAGAAGTCTTTCTGAAGAGAGAAAAAATAAAATAAAAAATAGTTTAAATTCACTAAAAAGTGAAAATGAAACTTTCAAACAAACACTATTAGTTGTATTAGATGAACTTAAGTTAGAAAATTTCAAAAATTTAATAAAAGAAAGTATTCAAAATTGGCGTCTTGAAATGACCAGGGTTAAAATTTTTGAAGAATTGGAATTGGCAGATACTGACATGTCAGATAAATATATAGATATTTTATGGTTGTTTAAAATTATTTCCAATTTATCAAAAGAAATCTTTGAAAGTCTTACATTGGACAATTTCCAGTTTGACTTTAAAGGGGTTTTAGAAAAAACTATAGAGGCTTTAGAGGATGAAAACATAAGAGAAAAATATCAACACAGATTCAAATACATAATAGTAGATGAGTTTCAGGATACAAATTATCTTCAAAAAGAGATTTTTGAAAAATTGCATAATGATAATAATTTTCTTTTTTATGTTGGGGATAGGAAACAATCTATCTATAGATTTAGAGGAGCTGATGTTTCTGTTTTTACAAAAGCAAAAAATGAATTCATTAGCAACGAATATGTTTATTCATCTCTAAATGTAAATAGAAGGTCTGAACAGGAAATAGTAGATTTTGCAAATGAAATATCAAAAGAAATACTATTCAACAGTAAAAATTTAAATCAAGAAAATATTGATTATAAAATATTAGAAGACTCTCAATTTCAAAAGACTGATGTTTCTGAACATGAAAAATCAGAAGGGGAACTGATAACTCCGAGTCTAGTAAAAGATGATGAAAATAGAATAAAATATATAAATATAACTCCTGAAAAAGGTAATAATAGTGAAAGAAAAAAATCTGAAATAAAAGCTATGGTCATTTCAATAAAAAGACTTTTACGACAAAAAATGTCTTTTAGAAAAAGAGAAAATGGAAAAATAATAAGAAAAGTTAGAGAAATTCAACCAGGAGATATCGCCATACTTTTAAAACAAATGTCTGGTTATGAAGAAGAAATAAAATCTGAGTTTGTAAAAAACAAAATTCCTTTTTACATAATAGGAGGAAAATCTTTCTATTATAAATCAGAGATACAAGCGCTTTTTTCTGCTTTATCAGCTGCACAAAATCCTTTCAATGATTTTGAGTTTTCAAAATATATGATGTCTTTAATTGGTGGGATGAGTTTTCAGCAATATGACAAACTTATAAAATTGAGAGAAAATAAAAAAAGTTTATTTGAAACTTTTGAAGATAATATAGAATTATTTAAAGACTCAAACAATATTATAATAGCTTATAAGACATTGAAAAAATATAAAGACTTAAAATATTTTTTAAAACCAACTGCGATTTTAAAAGGGATAGTAAATGAAACTGAGTATTTATTAAAATTATCTATATTAGATGATTCTGAATCTGCTATATCAAACGTAAAAAAACTTATATCTGATGCAGAAAAATACAACAACATAGCCAGTTCTTTTTCAGAATTAGTAAGATTGTTAAAAAAATCAAAAGATATAGACGAAGAAGAAGCTGTTTTAGAAGATGAAACTTCTAACAGTGTAAAAATAATGACTATTCATAAATCAAAAGGCTTAGAGTTTCCGATAGTTATGATGGGGGGGCTTTATAAGTCAGTTAGTAATAAGAAAAATGGAGAAATAGATTTTTCACTTCCGAATTCAGAAGGTGAGAATTACTATATAATAAACAGTATTTTCAAAGAGATTTTAAAAGAAACAGATGACCCATATTTAAAATGGTTTAAAAATAACGATTTTCTTGATCAAACAGAAAATCATAGACTAATGTATGTTGGTATAACTAGGGCAAGAGAGATGTTTATTCCCTTATTGGTTGAAACAAAAAATGCCACATTTAATGATTTTTTCAATAAATTAAATTATAAAAAAATAGATCAAATAAATTCAGAGGATATTGATAATATTGAATTGAAAATATCAGAAGAGAAAAACAAGAAAGAGTTTATCAAAGAAGAAAACCTTAAAAGTTTTATGGATCTTTCATATAAACAATACATAGCCCCGACATATTTAATTAAAGAATCTAAACCTACAGAAGCTGAATATGCTGATGAACAAGGTCAAAATCCAGAAAACCTAAAATTAGATTCATTATTTTCTGACCAAGAACTTCTCTTTAGAGGATCTGACTTACACGCAAAACTACAAAGTTCATATGAAATTCATCATTTAGAAAATTTGGTAGAAAGAAATCTTCTTCCTAAAAAACTTTTGGAAAAGAAAATAATAAAATACGCTTTTGATATGGATGAAAAAGTTATTAAAAATGAATGGAGAATAGTTAAAAATATCAATATAAATAAAAAAGAATATATGCTTTTTGGAATACCAGACAAAGTAATAATTGATAATGGAGAAATAACTATTCTTGATTATAAGTATTCTTATTTAATAGACAAATCAAAAACTGAAGACTACAAATTTCAAATGATGTTTTATCTCTATTTGTTGAAAGATTTCGGTATTCCTAAAAAAGGATGTATAGTCAGCATTAGAAATGGAAAAATAATAGAATTTGACTATACACCAGTAATTGAAAAACAAATATTTGATAAAATAAATAAAATTAATCTATTGTAACTTATACATTAAATTATATGTTATAATATTTATATATCACTTGTTCTATTAATTAGTATTATTCTAGGGGGCGAAAAAAATGGGAAGAAGCATTTCCGCAAAATTTTTAATACCTTTTCTTATTTTAATGATTATTTTTTCAGTATTTATGTTGTTGTTCACTTATAATTCAACATATAATTCATTAATGGAAGAAAGGCAAAAACAAGTAATGGAGATAGTTAAATACACAGAGGGTATGCTATCTAGACTAAATGAAAGAGTTGAAAATAATGAATTATCTCTTGAAGAAGCGCAAAATATGGCAAGAGATTTGATACATAACATGAATTTTGAAGATGGAAATTATATTTTTGGTTATGATTATGAGGGTAATATAGAAATTCCTTTCCAAAGTAGAGAAGTTGGAGAAAACCTTATGCAGACAAAAGACCAAGACGGTAATTTTCTATTGAGAGATTTAATAGATGTAGCGAATTCAGGTGGAGGATACCATACTTATTTTTGGCCTCTACCAGGTGAAGAAGGAATTGGAGAAAAAGTTTCTT